>CAYNWK010000083.1:10245-18354 GCA_964400875.1 uncultured Anaerolineaceae bacterium
CTGGTTGTATGAGGCCAGGGCTCTTCGCGATTCCTGGGAGCTGCAAAGCGCAGGTCAATGTGACTGGAAACATCCCTAAATCACCTATCCCGCGGCGAAAAGCGTCGTGAGTGGAAGAATACGCCGCCGGGGGAGAGGGATTTGGTTGAATAGAGCCAGAACTCTCCCCACAGGAAGGTGAGGGCTCTAATCGTATAGGCCAAGGCTTTTCGAGCGGCGGGGTGAGGGGATAAAGGGGGGCGTATAATTGCTGCAGGCGCGCTGCAACCGGATAAAAAAGCACATTGGAGGATCGACCCATGAAACCCATCTCACCACACAGCGGGATCGGCACTTTGGCGATGCATTACGCCGAGCAAGACAGCACGCACCATCCCCACATCACCCCGATCTACCAGACCTCCGTGTTCCGTTTCCCCGACGTCGCCACCGCCACGGCCTTGTACGCCGGCGAGGAAAAGGGCTATACCTATACCCGCACGGGCAACCCCAACCCGGATCAATACGCCCGGAAGATCGCCTGCCTGGAAGGCCTGGACTTGCTGCGTGCGAGCCCCCAGGAAGATCCTGACGCGATCGTCGCCGGAACGGCCTTCGCCTCGGGCATGGCGGCCATCTCTGCGGCGATCCTGGCCCGGGTGCGCGCCGGGGACGTGATCCTCGCCCAGGCTTCGCTGTACAGCAACGCCTTCAACTTCCTGGACCAGATCGCCCTACGCCTGGGGATCGAAGTGGTCTGGGTGAAGGACGTCAGCCCGGCCGGCTGGGAGGCGGCGCTGGAAGCCCAGCCGCGCGCCAGGCTGGTCTACGCCGAGACGCCGGCGAACCCCACCATGCTGGTGGTGGACCTGGCCGCGGCGGCCGAGCTCGCCCACCGGCACGATTGCTGGCTGATGGTGGACAATACGTTCGCGACGCCGTACTGCCAGCGCCCGCTCGCATTGGGGGCGGACGTCGTGGTGCACTCCACCACCAAATATTTATCCGGGCACGGCGTGATCATCGGCGGCGCGGTGGTCAGCCGGCACGTCGATTTCGTGCGCCGGGACCTGCAGCTGATCCTCAAGACCGTGGGGGGCGCGCCCAGCCCGTTCGACGCCTGGTTGGCGGCCCTGGGATTGAAGACCTTCGAACTGCGCATGCAGCGCCACTGCGAGAACGCCCAGGCCGTGGCCCGCTACCTGCGCGACCATCCCAAGGTGGCCGAGGTGCATTATCCCGGCCTGGAGGAACATCCCGGCTACGATCTGGCCCGCCGGCAGATGTACGCTTTCGGTGGGATGCTCTCCTTCGAGCTCAAAGGCGGGCTGGAGGCGGGCGCGGCGTTGATGAATAACGTGAAATTAATCACCCTGGCGGTCAGCCTGGGCAACGTGGACAGCCTGATCCAGCACCCCGCCAGCATGACCCACGGCAGCGTGCCGCCCGAGGCGCGCAAGCGCATGGGCATTCGCGAAGGCCTGGTGCGCTTCTCGGTGGGCACCGAGGACCTGGAAGACATCCTGGCCGATCTGGACCAGGCGCTGGAGGCGGTCGCGGCCTGACCGGAGACCGGGACCGGCCGCAGCCGGAGCAGGCACCTCGATAAAGCCTCTCGAGTATAATCAGCCTGCTGGAACTTTAGACCATGCGATTCCGTCTGATGATCAGGAGCGATACAGTTCACAGCTGAGCGCCTTTCGCTTATTCTTGCGAAAAACCTGATGGTTTAGGAGAGCACCGGCATGCCTGCACACCCACCGCGCCGCGCCTGGCGCGCGATTCCTTTTATCCTGTTGATCGTAAGCCTGGCCTGTTCGCTGCCCAGCATTACAAGGCGCGACACGCCGGCGCCGACCGCAACCGAAGCTGTTCCACAGGTCACCGAAGAACCCCCGCCGTTAGAGCCAACCCCCACACCACAGCCGCTGCCGCCCCAGGTGGTGGAAAGCGACCCCGCGCCCGGCGAGCAGCTCGCCTTGACCGGGCCGATCACGTTGTATTTCAGCCAGCCGATGGACCGAGCTTCGGTCGAAGCGGCTTTCAGCGCGCCGGAAGGCGAGCTGGACTGGCGCGACGATGCGACCCTCTCTTTCGTTCCGGAAGCGCCTTTCGAGCCGGATGCGCAGGTCAGCTTGAACCTGGAGTCAAGCGCCCGAGGCGCAAACGGTTTAAGCCTGACCCAACCTGTCAGCCTGACCTACCAGACGGTGGGGCTCCTGGCGCTCGCCCAGCGATTACCGGAGCCCGGCGCGACCGAGGTCAACCCGGCTTCGGCGGTGGCGGCAACGTTCAACCGCCCGGTCGTGCCGCTGGGCGCAGACCCGGAAACGCTGACGCCCGCTTTCACGCTCTCACCGCCGGCAGTGGGCCGCGGGGAATGGCTCAACACCAGCACCTACATTTTCTATCCCGACCCAGCCCTGTCAGGCGGCACGGACTATACCGCCCGGTTAAACCCGCAGCTGACCGGGGTCTCGGGCAGCCCGCTCGAAGAGGCCGAATCCTGGGATTTCACCACTGCAGCCCCAAGTTTAACCACGATGGACCCCGAGCCTGGCGCGCGCGGCGTGCACCTCGATGCAGGGATCACGCTGACCTTCAACCAGCCAATGGACCCGGACAGCGTGGCGGACAACTTCCGGCTGATCGACGCCGAGGGGGATGCGGTCCCGGGAGACCTCGAGTGGAATGAGGACAACAGCACGCTGACCTTCCGCTCGGATAACCTGCTGAAGCGCGACATGCAGTACACGGTCGAACTGAGCAGCCGCGCGTTGGCCAGCGGTGGCACGCGCCTGGGGGCTGATTTCGAAGCCAGCCTGCAAACCGTGCCAACCCTGGCTGTGCTGGGCAGCGAGCCGCTGCCGGGCGGCACGCTCAACGTCAACACCGGCGTAACTATCTATTTCAACGCCCCCATCCAGACCCGTAATGTGATCCAGTTCCTGACTTTCACGCCGGATGTGCCCAACCTGCGCGCATTCCCGGATGAGAACGACCGCACGCTGCGCCTGTACGGCGATTTCGATCCGGATACCAGCTACAGTTTGCTGATCTCCCCCAACCTGCCGGACGCCTGGAGCGGACGCCTGAGCCAGGAGCACACGCTCAACTTCCGCACGCTGCCCCTCGATCCCAGCTTTACTATCCCGGTCAACTCCGATGTGATTTATCTCACCCCGGAAGATAGCTCGCTGAACGCGCTGGTGACCAACCTCACCGAAATCCCGTATACCCTCGGACGCCTGCCGATGGAGGATCTGACCGCTTTGCTGGGCCCCAACAGCTTCGAGCAGCGCCAGGGCTACCGGCCGGAGGAGAGGCGCGATCTGCAGTTCAACGCCGAGGTTGAACCGAACCGCAATGAGACCGTCTCGATCCCGCTAAACTGGGACGGCGAGCCGCTGGAGCCGGGGCTGTATTTCCTGCGCTTTGGATTCGACAGCCAGCAGATATTCGCCGGGCCGTACATCCTGGCGGTCAGCGACATCAACCTTGCGTTTAAATTGAGCGCCACGCAGGCGCTGGTTTGGGCCGTGGACCTGCGCGATGGAACCCCGCTGGTGGATGCCTCGATCGCCGTCTACGCCGATGACGGCGCGCAGTTGGCCAGCGGACGAACCGACGCCGAGGGCGTGTTCCAGGGCGACCTGCAGCCCCGGGAGGACCTGTTCAGCACGTATTACGCCGTGATCGGCCAGCCCGGCGAGGCTACTTTCGCCCTAGGCCTCTCTAATTGGAGCCAGGGAGTGGAAGGCTGGAACTACGGCCTGCCCATCGAGTTTAACCCGCCGCGCCTGGAAGCGTACCTGTACACCGACCGGCCGATCTACCAGCCCGGGCAGACGGTCTACTACCGCGCCGCGGCCCGCCAGGCCTACAACGGGCGCTATGATTTGCCCGAGCAGGCCAGCTTACCACTCGTCTTGTACAACGACATAGGAGAAGTCATCGACGAATTCGACCTGCCGCTCAGCGCCTTCGGCACAGCCCACGGCGAATACGAGCTGGCGGCGGATACCAAGCCGGGCATTTACCGGCTGGCCGGCGCGACCGGCGTGTTTGGCGACGTCTCATTCCAGGTGGCCGAATACCGGGTGCCGGAGATCGACCTGCAGGTCGCTTTTACCGAGGAGGATACGCTGGCAGGCGAGGCTTTGCACGCCACGGTTTCGGCGCGCTACTTCTTCGACGCGCCTGCCGGGGACCTGGCGGTGAGCTGGAGCCTGTTCCGCACGCCGACCGGTTTTGACCTGCCCGGCTACCAGGTGGGACCGGAGGACAATTCCTGGCTGTCCCCACTGCCAGGGGTGAACTTCAGCCTGTTTGGCGAACAGGTCGATCAGGGCGAGGCGGAGACCGATGCGGATGGACAGCTCGAGATGGATTTTTCCACCCAAGCCCAGGACGTGCGCTACAGCTATACCCTGGAGGTCACCGCCCAAGATGAGAGCGGTCTGCCGGTCAGCGCGCGGGCCGAGACCAGGCTGAACCCCGCCGAATTCTTCATCGGCTTACACCCGGACAGCTGGGTGGGGCAGAGCGGGCGCGAGAGCCAGTTCGACGTCCAGGTGGTCGATTGGGCCGGGCAACCCGCCGGAGAGAAGACCCTGCGGGCGGAATTTAGAAAAGTTGTCTGGGAGCGGGTTGAGCCGCAAGAAGAACAACCCTTTCAGTTCCCGACGTTTACGCCGATGTATACCACGGTGGGCACCACCGATTTCGTCACCGCAGCAGACGGCCGCGCCCGGCTGGCGTTTACGCCGCCCGAGCCGGGTTCCTTCCAGCTGCAGGTCACCGGCATCCAGGACCACGCCGGCGGCGCGTTGAGCCAGGTTACGGTGTGGGTGGCCGGCGCAGGACAGGCGGTTTGGCCGAACCTGCCCAACCAGCACCTGCAGCTGACCGCCGACGCCGAGAGCTACCAGCCGGGGGATACCGCCCAGGTCTTCGTCCCCAACCCCTTCGGAGAAGAAGCCCTGGCGCTGGTCACCGTCGAGCGCGGCGTGGTGCTGCGCTACCAGACCCTGACCCTGGCAGGCAACGGGCAGGAACTGACCTTCCCGCTGACCGAAGTGGACGCTCCCAACGTGTACATCTCAGTCACCCTGCTGGGCCGCCGGGACGACGGCGCGCCCGACTTCCGCCAGGGGTACGTGAACCTGGCCGTGGAGCCCAGCGCCCAGACGCTGCAGGTGGCGATGGTGAGCGAGCCGCAGCGCACCGGCCCCGGGGAGCAAGTCTCCTTCGGCGTGCGCGTAACCGACGACCAGGGGAACCCGGCGACCGGGGAGTTCTCCCTCTCCGTAGTCGATCGGGCGGTGCTGGCATTGGCGGACCCCAACGCGATGGACATCGTCCCGGCTTTCTACGCCAACCAGCCTCTGGGGGTGCGCACCGGCTTATCCCTGGCGGCGTATGCCCAGCGGCGCGTGTTCTTCGGCGAGGGCGTCGGCGGGGGCGGAGGCGGCTTTGAGCAGCCCCTGGCGGTGCGGGAAAAGTTCCTCGACACCGCCTATTGGAACGCCGAAATCGTCACCGACGAGAACGGCGAAGCGCTGGTGACCGTCGATCTGCCGGACAACCTGACCACCTGGCAGGTAGACCTGCGCGGCTTAACCGCCGACACCCTGGTGGGGCAGGCGGAAGCCCAGGTGGTCACGACCAAGGATCTGCTAGTCCGGCCGGCGGCGCCGCGCTTCCTGGTGCAGGGCGATCACGCCCAGCTGGCCGCCGTGGTGAACAACAACACCGATGCCGCGCTGCCGGTGGAGGTGTCGCTGCAGGCCAGCGGCTTCGAACTCGACGACCCCGGAGAAGCCTTGCAGCGGGTCACGGTCCCGGCCGGCGGACGCGCGCGGGTGGCATGGTGGGGCACCGCGCTCAACGTTCCCAGCGCCGAGCTGATATTTGCCGCCCGGTCCGGCGACCTGCAAGACGCCGTCCGCCTGGCCCAGGGCGCCCTGCCGGTGATGGGATACACCGCTCCGCAGAGCTTCGCCACCGCCGGGGTCCTGGATGAGGGCGGCGAGCTGCTCGAGCTGGTCAGCCTGCCGCGTTCCTTCGACCCCGCCGCCGGCTCGCTACGTGTGGAGCTGGCCCCCTCGCTGGCCGCGGCGATGGTCGGCACGCTGGATTCGCTCGAAAATTACCCTTACGCCTGCACCGAGCAAACCCTGTCCCGCTTCCTGCCCAACCTGGAGACGTACCGGGTGCTGCAGGCATTCGATCTGGAGGCGCCCAACCTGCAGACCCGGCTGGACCGCACCCTGGGGGACGGCCTGGCCGACCTGGTCGCCAGCCAGAACGAGGATGGCGGCTGGGGCTGGTGGCCTGCCAGCCAGAGCGACCCGTACATCAGCGCCTACGTGCTCTTCGGGCTGGCGCGCGCGCGCCAGGCGGGGGTCGCCGTCGATGAGGGCGTGATCGAGGCTGCAACCGCGTACCTGCGCGCGGGGCTCCCGGCGCTCGAGGACCTGACCGAGGGCTGGCAGTTCGACCGGCTGGCATTCGAGTATTTTGCCCTGACCGAGGCCGGTTCCGGCGACCTGGCCGGCGCGATGGCGCTTTACGAAGGGCGCGACCGCCTCAACCCCTGGGCGCAGGCTTACCTGGCGATGACCCTGGACCGGCTAGCCCCGGCTGACGACGAGTTCGCCGCCGCTGTGGATACCGTGTATTCCGATCTGGAGGCCGGCGCGCTGCGCAGCGCCACGGGCGCGCACTGGGAGGACCGCGAGCCGAGCTGGCAGAATATGAGCTCCCCGATCTATGCCAGCGCGGTAGTTCTTTACGCCCTGGCGCAGCACGATCCGGCTTCGCCTCTCGTGGCGGACGCCGCCCGCTACCTGGCGGCGCACCGCGACGCCCAGGGCGGCTGGAACTCGACTTACGCCAGCGCCTGGTCGATCATGGCGCTGGCCCAGGTGATGCAGGGCACCGCCGAGCTGGGCGGCGATTTCGATTTTTCCGCAGCGCTCAACGGCGCGCCTCTGGCTGCAGGCCAGGCCGGCGGCGAGACCCAGCTGACCCCGGTGACGGCTGAAGCGCCGATCAGCAGCTTGCAGCCGCAAAGCCCCAACGCCCTGCGCATCGAGCGCGAGGACGGGCCCGGACGGCTGTACTATCGCGCTAACCTGCAGGTGACCCGCCCGGTGGAAGATATCGCCCCGCTGGACGCTGGAGTAAGCCTGGCGCGCAGCTACTACCCGGCGGGGGGCGACTGCGACCGGGGTGGATGCCCGCCGATCCTGGGCGCTGCGGCCGGCGATCTCGTGGACGTACGGCTGACCCTGGTGGTCCCGCAGAGCGCTTATTACTTGCTGGTGGAGGACTACCTGCCTGCCGGGGCGGAGGTGCTGGATATCAACTTGAAAACCAGCCAGCTAGGGGCTGCAGACGTAGACGCCCGGGATCCCTTCCGGGATGGATGGGGCTGGTGGTATTTCGGCGAGCCGCAGATCTACGCCGACCACATCGCCTGGGCTGCTGAGGCGCTCCCGCCCGGCACCTACGAGCTGACTTATACGCTGTCGCTGCTGCAGCCCGGCGAGTACCGCGTGCTGCCCGCCCGAGCCTGGCAGTTCTACTTCCCCGAGGTGCAGGGCAACTCCGCCGGCGAGGTGTTCGAGATTGGGGAATAAAAAAATCCCCTATCCTTCAATCAGCTGCGCGCCCCTCGAACCCGTCGATCAAGCGCTGAACTAAATAGTCGAAACTCTCATCGGTGTCCAGCGGCATGCCGAAGCCGCCGGCCAATTCCAGGGTGGCGAAGCCGTGGGCCAGGCTGCGCAGGCCGCGCACGGCGTGCAGCGCTTCCTTTTCGCCCAGGCGGAATTGGGCTAAAGCAGCCAGCACGATCTCCAGAGTCTCCCGGTTGATGGCTTCGAGTTCGGCGTCTTCCCCCTCGCCCGGGTAGGTCGAGGGCACGGCCGCTGCGTACAGGCCGGGGTGCTCCAGGATGTAGGCCCGGAAGGCGGCCGCGACGGCCTTGACCGCCCCCGCTCCGGCCACCCCGACGGCGGCGCGGGCCAGGCGGGCGTTGATCTCCCGCCCGGCGCGCAGCGCCAGCGCCCGGTGCAGGCCGGGCAGCCCATCCACGTGGTTGTACAGCGATGGGGTGCGCAC
>CAYNWK010000084.1:0-6199 GCA_964400875.1 uncultured Anaerolineaceae bacterium
AAATCGATCTCCCGGGCGAAGAAGGATCCATCCGAAGCAGCCTGGAGGTGAACCTTGACCGTGTCGCCCACAGCAAAGCTGCCTTTCAATTCCGTCTCCCCAGTAACCACAAAGCTGGTCCCGGCTACAGTCCATACGTTCCCGTTGATCGACTCGATCTGCCCGGTGATCTCTGTCTCGTTCTGTTGGGCGGTTGGCGAGGGCGTTGGGTTCGGTTGAGGCGCCGCGGTAGCCACCAGAGAGGGCTGCAGCAAACGCAGGATGGCCTGAGCTTGCAGCGATCCGTCCGCGGCGACCTCCACCAGGACGATCACCCGGTCGTTCAGGCGGGCGGCCGCGTCGATCTGCGAGCTGCGCAGGATGCGGACGGGCATTCCGGAAATCACCCATTCACGCTCGGATAATGAATCTACCTGGCCGATAAACTGGTATGAATGCAGCTTGATCGCCGCTGCCTGTAGGGCGCCGTCCGGTTGGGTCTTCCCGGAGACCTCCACCACCATGCCCGGCTCGATCCGGCCGGTAACGCGGGTGTCCGGTGTCAGCAGCACAACGATGCCGTCTACGATCCAGCGATCGGGAGTTCTTTCGTTCAGCACGCCTTCAAAATCCACGCTGGCGACGCGTCCCAGGACCAACAACTCCGCGACTTCGTCCACCCTGCGGCGCTCGAATTCAACCTCTCGGGCGCGCTTGAGCTGCGCGTTTGAGGCGAGCTGCAGGCTGAAGTTTTCAGCCCCGCGTTTGACCGGGTACAGGGTATCCCCCGGCAGCGCCTGCGCCGAAGCGACCAGTAAACCCTGCCAGCTGAGCAAGAAGAAAACGATCACCAAGAACGCGGCAAAAGCCAGCCGCGAGGCGCGCGAACTGCTGAACCAACCGAGCAGAGAACTCGTGCTGCGCCGAGTTCTCTGCCGTTTGATCTCTCCCGCTTTCGCCAGCATGCGCTCGCGGCTGCGCCGGATGGCCGCACTGGGGACGTAGTTATCCACCCGGCTATAGGCTGTCTGGGCGGCTTCCAGTGCAGGGCGCAGATCCTCCTGTAAATTGGGATATTGCGCCAGGCATTCTTTGAGGGTTCTGCCCCTCTGCAGCCCGGCGAGACAGCGTTCAAAAGCTGTATAGAATTCCTCTTCGTTCATCTTTGTTCGTCCTCTAACGCTCGCCGTAAGGAAGCCAGCGCTCGAAATTGCAGCGCTTTTATAGCATTCGTGTTTTTACCCATCAAGTCGGCGGTCTCAGCCAGAGAGTAGTTGCCGCCGAAGCGCAAGGCGATGACTTCTTGCTGCTCGATGGTGAGGCGGGTCATCGCTTCGTGCAAATGCACGTTCTGCAGGGACTGTTCGGCGAACTGTACGGGATTGGGGCCATCGGCCTGTAAGTTCTCGGGCAGTTCGACGGTAGGATTAGAGTAGGCGCCTCTGAAATAGTCGTTAACCAGGTTGGAGGTTGTGCCGATCAACCAGCCGCGCAAGCTGGCGGTTGGGCCGCGGCCTTCGCTGACGGCTTCCAACAGGCGTGTGAACACTTCGCCAGCGATATCCTCGGCGTGGGCTTCGTCGCCGAGCCGGTAACGGGCGTAGCGAAATACCTCGGGAAAATAGCGTTGGTGGATAGCAGTCAGCGCCTGGGCATCCAGGGCTCGTAGACCGTCCAGCTCGGCTTGCTCGCTGTTCAACTGGCTGATGCCGTCTTTGCTCCTCTCTTCCCGGTACGATCCCTTTTTTGCTTTGATCATTCGAATTTTATCGGTTATACCATCCCGGTGGCGCAAATCGGGCCATTCTCCGTCTATCTTCAGGGCGATCGCATCAACCACTGAAAACGGGGGTTGGGGGGTAGATCATCCAATGCGATTGCCCTTTGTCCTTGCTTATTATCTGTCGGAAAACAACGGCAAAAGGTTACGGCCTGGGGATGAGAATATCCTTAAATTCTGCCGCGGCATCAATCGCCCTCACCCTCTTCTTCCTGGCCTGTGGAGTGGCAGCGGACGCAATTTTCGAAGTTGGAAATGCCTTCTTCACGGTGCTTGCGGTCGATTTCGCCGGGTTCGTGTTCGTGGCAGCCGTAGCAGGTATAGTCTTGCAAGGCGCTGGGATGGCAGATCTGGCAGTCGTTCCAGCCGCTCTCGCCGTGAGCGATGGGGAAAGTATGCGCCTGGTCGAAGCGAGCCAGGCGCCAGGCGTCCGTCGTGTGACAATCGGCGCACGCGGAGGCAAACAGACCGGCATGGAATTGCGGTTCGGCGTGGCAGGCAGCGCATTCCTGAGGGGTTCCCGCGAAGACACCCTCCACGTGGCAGCCCTCACAGGCCGCCTGCGAATGTCCGCCGGTGAGCGGAAAATCGGTCTGGGAATGGTCGAAGTCGGCTTCCTGCCAGCTCGAGGGCGTGTGGCAGCCGTCGCACGAAGGTCCAAATTCACCGTTGTGAGCGTCATCCTGGGCGTGGCAGGCAAAGCAATCCTGGGGTGTATCTACGAAGCGATTTTCCAGGTGGCAATCCTGGCAGGCGACGCCGGCGTGACCGCCCACCAGCGGGAAGCCAGTCAGGTTGTGATCAAAATCGGCCTGCTCCCAACTTTCGGGGTTGTGGCAGCTGCCGCAATCCTGCCCGAACCGCCCTGCGTGGGCGTCATTCTGCGCGTGGCAGGCGAAGCAGTCTTGCGGCGCGGACCCGAAATCAATCAAGGTGCCCGCATCCACATGGCAGGCGGCGCAATCCGCATTGATATGCTCGCCCACGAGTGAGAAACCTGTCCGGGAATGATCGAACCCTCCAGACAGGCTATCCAGCCCGTCGTGACAGGCCAAACAGTCCGCCTGAAATGCGACCAGGTGGGCGTTCATGAAGCCGGGATCCAAACCGCTGTGACAGTCGGCGCAGATTAATGGATCAAGGGAGGACATGCTGTCTACGTGGCAATCGGAGCAGGCAAAGGCGCTGCCGTCCGCGTTTTGCTGGTGGGCCTGCAGGGAAAAACCAACCTGGTCGTGCGGAAAAGTTTGCAAATTCAATGCGGTCATGGCGGCTTGCGGCCCGTTGTGTTCGGTGTGGCAGGTGTTGCAGGTATTTTTCCTGTTCTCGGCGAGCATCACGCTGTGAAAACCCCGTGGGTTGGTTAGCAAATCGTCATGGCAGTCCAGGCAGCGATCGACCATACGCACCCGAGCCCACGGGGCGGTATGGCAGGCCGCGCAGCGCCCGGCGGTTTCCGCATGCGAGCGCACCCCGCCGAGGGTCGCCCCACCGGTTTGGGCATTCAACCCGCCAGGGCTGAACAGCACGCCGCCGCGGGCCAGAGCTACCCCGGCAACGATCAAAAAGGTGATCAATGCGGTAGCCAATCCGGCTCCGGTGAGACAGCCCAGTCGGTTGGTTTTCACGCCGGTGTCACCAAGTGCTCAGCGCAGCAGGGTGGCGTAGTAGATCGCCGCGCCGATGTGTATGAAAGCAGCTGTGAAGAGCGCCATCCCAATCGGGATGTGCACGGCATGCCACAATGCCAGCAAACGGCGCATCTGCGCCAGGGTGGCCGCCTGGCGGCGCAAGACCCTGCGGCGTTCAATGAAGGCCTGCAGCTGTTCGACCTGGGCGCGCGCAGCTGGTTCCAGGCGCTGTTTTTCCCACCACCATCTCAAACGCCGGCTCCAATCTCTTACCGAACGCTCCAGGATCAGCGCCGGCTGCCCTCCTCCGGCGCTCCCGCCGGTAGCGAAATGCCCTTCCAGGTAGGGTGAGATCTCGGGGTGCGCTGCCGTCCAGTTCTTCAGTTCCACTTCCGTGGCCGCGATCATCCGCTCGATCTCGGCGCCTTCCAGGGCGATGCCGTCGGCAGTGCGGGGCACGGCAGTGTAAATATAGCGGCCGATAAAACCGCTCCCTACCACCACGACGGTCATCAACATGACCACGCCGGCCAGGCCGTTGAACTTCCAGGAAGAGTGCAGCAGCACCAGGTAAGGCCCGACCAACCCGGTGAAGATATGGAACTGCAGCCAGGAGGCCATGCGGCCCCAGCGAGCGCTGCGGCTGCGCTTTCGCAGGCTGTACAGCGTCTCGGTCATCAGCATCAACACAAAGCCTAAGATGCCCAGGGAATGGCCGAAAAATTCGCTCGCCGCCGGGATACCGCCCAGGAGGATGACGATGAAGAGGTAAAACAGGGTGATCAGTACGATGGCGATGAAGGAAAGCCAAAGTTCGCGGGTGCTGGCTGCCATGTGGCTTTCTCCGGATCAGGATGTGTGATGGTTGTTCCGCCGCCAGGCCGTCCAAAAATCTGCGATCACGTCCGTGATGGGAGCATCGGGCTGGAGCAGCTGGGCGCGGATGTTGGAGATGTCAATCTGTTCGGTGATCAGCCGCTGGAGCGGAAAAGAGAGAGTCTGGTCGCCCATCACGATCGCGCCGATCAGCGTGCTGTCTCCCACCATCACGCGCACGCGGTTGACATCAAAGTCCGATTGGGCGGCGATAGCGTCCGGCAGCTGCCGCCAGGTTTCGCTGTCGCCGCGGGCGATGCTGAGCATGAGATCGTCATCCCGCCCGCGCCCGACCGTGCCGATGATGGTGGTGGTCAGCCCGGCTAAGCGGGTGACATTAAAAGCGATTTCTTTCCGGTAAGAAACGCGCTGGCCGGTCATATTCAGGCCGGCGGTGTAACCTTGCTGGCGCGCCGGGCCCCACAGGCTATCCAAGACATGCCGCCCGCTCAGCGGGTCGTATACCTGGGCGACATCCCCGGCGGCGTAGATATGCGCGTCGCTGGTCCGCAAATACTCGTTCACCAGCACGCCGCGATCGGTTTCCAGCCCGGCCGTTGAAGCTAGCGGCAATCGTGGGCGAATGCCGATGGCGATGGCAAGCATGTCACAGCGGATCTGCTTCCCGTCCTTGGTGCGCACACCGACTACCCGGCCGCGTTGGCCGACGATCTCCCTTAGGTCGGTCTGGTAGTGGATCTGCACGCCCTCTTCCTTGAGGCGGTGCTCGACGATGCGCGATTCGGTTTCATCGAGCACGTTGCCCCAGTAGCGGTCCCGGCGCAGGAAGTAGTGCGTCTTGACGCCGCGCGCCCGCAGCCCCTCGACCAGCTCCAACGCCGTGATCCCGCCCCCGACCACCACCGCAGCGCGGGCTTTGCGGGCCAGGCGCACAATGCGCCGCGCGTCTGCAAAGTCATCCAGGGTTACGACGCCCTCCAGGTCCAGGCCGGACATTGGGGGCAGCGCAGCCGAAGCGCCGACGGCGAGCAGCAGCCGTTCGTAGGAGATCGCGCCGCCATCCTTTAATTCGAGCAAGCGCTCTTGAGGGCAAATGCGTACGACCTCGCCGTGCGACCAGCGAAAATTCAAACGCCGGTAATCTCCCTCCGCATAGGGATAGAGCTGCTTTTCGCCCAGCTCCCCGGTGAGGTAATAGGCCAGGCCGGGGCGAGAATAATAGACATCCTGCTCGTTCCCAATCAGCAGGATATCAGCACCCGGCTCGCGGTCACGAATCGCTTCGATGGCCGAGATTCCGGCGACTCCGGAGCCGACGATCACGTAGCGGGGCACGTCAATCCCCTCCCTGTTGGAACTTCTCAGGGTCGAACAGGCTGGTGCGCTGGAAGCTGAGGACGCCACGCGGGCAGCGTTGGACGCACTCCCCGCAAGTCAGGCAGTGACTGTCTTTAACCGGTTCACCCTCCCAGGCGTGCCGGCGTACGTCAATGCCGATCGGGCAGGAGTATGAACAGATGCCGCACTGCACGCAGCGGGAAGATTCAGGCACCACGTATCCCTCCACCATCGCCTGGCGGCGGGTGGTTTCGAAGCGAAAGAAATCCTTTAATTTCATATGAGTATTTTAGTATACATTATCTTCTTAAACAGATTGTCAGCGAAAATGCAGAGTGGGCCGGGCGGCCCACTCTGCATTCGTTGAGCAGCAGTCACCCCAGCGGGTTCAATCGTCCTCGCTCTTGCCGTCCGGATGGCACTTGGCGCAATTGGCCCCGTAGCCGCTGACCTCTTTGTGTTTATTATCCGTCTCGCCCTTGTCGTGGCAGGTGTAACAGGTATACGAATCGGTTCCGGACGGATGGCACTTGGCGCAGACGCCGTCGGCGTTCTTATGATTGATCGGGAAGCTGTGGTTGAAATCCGCATCTCCCCAGGAATTGGTATTGTGGCAGTCCGAACACTGCCCGGC
>CAYNWK010000084.1:6299-9133 GCA_964400875.1 uncultured Anaerolineaceae bacterium
GCAGTCCGTCGCTCCCGCCGCGCCGTGGTCGAAGCTGGCTCCGCCCCAGGAATTGGTGCTGTGACAGGCAGAACACTGCCCGGCAAAATGGTTGTTGGGCTTGTCCTTGGTATGGCAGGCCTTACAGTCCGTCGCGCCGGAGCCGTGGTTGAAGCTGGCCCCGCCCCACGAGCTGGTGCTGTGGCAGGCAGAGCACTGCCCGGCGAAGTGGTTATTGGGCTTATCCTTGGTATGGCAGGCTTGACAGTCCGTCGCCCCGGAGCCGTGGTTGAAGTCGGCCCCGCCCCAGGAGTTGGTGCTGTGACAGGTAGAACACTGCCCGGCGAAGTGGTTGGACGGCTTATCGTTGCTGTGGCAGGCCAGGCAATCCGTCGCCCCGGAGCCATGCTTGAAGTCGGCATTTTTCCAATTCGAGGTGTTGTGGCAGGTCGAGCACTGCCCGGCAAAGTGGTTGGCTGGCTTGTCCTTATTGTGGCAATCTTTGCAGTCGGTGGCGCCGACCGCCCCGTGGTTGAAGGTGGCGTTTTTCCAATTGGAAGTGTTATGGCAGGTCGAACATTGCCCGGCGAAGTGATTGGACGGCTTATTCTTGCTGTGGCAGCTCTGGCAGTCGGTGGCGCCGACCGCCGCATGGTTGAAAGTCGCCTGGCTCCATTTTGAAGTGTTATGGCAGGCGGAGCACTGCCCGGCAAAGTGGTTGGACGGCTTATCCTTGCTGTGACAGTTCTGGCAGTCGGTGGCGCCTACTGCCGCGTGGTTGAAAGTCGCCTGGCTCCAGTTCGAGGTGTTGTGGCAGGCGGAACACTGCCCGGCGAAGTGATTGGCAGGCTTGTCCTTGCTGTGGCAGTTCTGGCAGTCGGTAGCCCCGGCAGCCTGGTGGTTGAAGGTCGCCTGGCTCCAGTTGATTGTATTATGGCAGGCGGAGCACTGCCCGGCGAAGTGGTTGGCCGGCTTATCCTGGTTGTGGCAGCTCTGGCAGTTCGTGGCTCCGGCGACGGCGTGATCGAAAGTCACCGCCGTCCAGGAAGCGGGAGAGTGGCAGGAGGCGCAATCCCCGGGAAAATGGCTGGCCGGTTCATCCCCCAAGTGGCAAGCCACGCACTCGCGCGGGGTGCCCCGGAACTGCCCGTCCGTGTGGCAGGTCAGGCAATCCAGGTCGGCATGCCCCCCCTCCAGCGGGAAGAAGGCGTGGATCGCCCCGGCGCTGCCAGGCGGGAAGACAACCTGGCGGGGATCGATGCCGTCCAAGAGAGCGCCGTCGCCGCCTTCCGCGTTAGAGCCGGACTGGGTTCCCGGTGATGTACCGGGAGCAAAAGCCAGCGCCTCCGTTCCCAAGCCCAGACCACTGACCAGCTGCTGGATCGACTGCACTTTTGCCATGATCGCTTCGAAAGCCGCCTGGTCGTTCTCGGGCGCGTACTGCAGTCCGGAGAGAATCACATTGACCGCCCCGGCTATATCCACCAGCCGGGTGCTCAGCGCGACCAGGTCCTCTTCGGGCGCTTCCACGATCTCTTGAGCCGCCTGGTCCAACGCCCGGCTCAAGTATGCGATGGCTGGCAGTTCATGTTTCGTCCCGGCGACCGCGGCAAGATCGCTGGCGCGCTGGCTGGCGAGATCTAGAAAGTAGAGCGCGCGGGCGGTCTGGTCGCCGATCAATTGCGCGCGTGTCTGCTCGGAAAAGTTTTGCAGGGGGAAAAGCAAATTTCCCGGCCGGAACGGCCTGGCCTCAGCCAGCCCGGCTCCGGCGCTGACGATCAGCAGCGATAACGCGATTAAAATGATGAGCGCATAACGTGCAAAACGGAGCATCTCAACCTTCCTCACTCATTGTTGCCCTCAAGAGCCGTCTCCCGGCCGGTTGGATGGCATTGGGTGCAGTTGGCGATCTGCTCTGCAGCGATGCCCTCGGCAAGGTGGCTGGTCTTGATCTCCTCTGGCTGGTGCTCGTGGCAACCGTAGCAGGTGTTGTCATCGTAGGCGCCGGTATGGCACACCTGGCATTCTGAATCCCGGTCGCGGCCGTGGTCGAGGGGGAACGGATGCAGCCGTAAAGGCGCCGGGACCCAGGCCTGGGCGGTGTGGCAGTACTGGCACCGCAGGCCGAAGAAACCGGCGTGGATCTCGGGTTCGTCGTGGCAGGCGACGCATTCCCCGGGGGTGCCCCGGAACTGGCGATCAGCGTGGCAGGCGTCACAGGCAGCTTCTGCGTGGCGTCCCTGCAGCGGGAAGATGTCGGCGTGATCGAAATCGCTCAAACGGTCCACGCCGTCGTGGCATTCCAGGCAGCCCGGACCAAATTGATCCAGGTGCTCGCGCATAAACGCCGGGTCCTCATCCCGGTGGCAGGCCGCACAGACGCCCAGATCGAGACTTTGCAGGTCTTTACCGTGACACCCCTGGCAGGAGAGCGCCTCACCGGCGTAATCTTGAGCGTGACGGGCCAGACTGAAGCCGGTTTGCTGCGCGTGGGAAAATAACTCCTCCTCCAACGAAGCCGGCGACCAGGCTTCGGGATCGTGGCAGGCGGCGCAATCCATGCCAAATACACCAAGGTGGGCCTGTGGTTCGGCGTGACAGCTTGCACAGTCTTGCGGCGTATCTTCGAATTCGCCCTCCACATGGCAGGCGATGCAGCTAGCCTCCGCATGCCGTCCCACCAGCGCAAACCCAGTCGTGCTGTGGTCGAAGTCCACCATGCGGTCGACTCCGTCGTGGCAGCCCAAGCAGTTTTCTCCGAATTCCTGGACGTGCTGGACCATGAAGTCCATGGAATGACCGGCGTGGCAGCGCGCGCAAGCCTCGCCATCGAAGACGAAACCCCGGTCCCGGGT
>CAYNWK010000084.1:9233-18263 GCA_964400875.1 uncultured Anaerolineaceae bacterium
CATCCCGCGCGAGCCCTGGGCGCTCAGCGACCCGGGGCTGAAAGCCCGACCGCCGCTGCGCCATAGAGACAACCCCAAAATTGTGAACAAGAGGATCATCATGGCAAATCCGATTGGAGACAAGAAAGCGTTGCTTGGTCTCATTAACCGCCGTTAATAATTTCAAGATACTTAAAAGCCTTGCCAGGCAGCGTGCTTTCACTGCCTACTTGCATATGTCGCAAAACTGTATGGAAGGTTACGGGTGGAGGAAAAATTAGGAGGTAAGTACTATTTCTGGTGGTGAAAAATAGCTTTGATGCGATTATCCGATAGGACATACAACTGATCCTGCAAAAAATGAGTTAATTGGCTATACTATGGGATGAACTCAGGAGGTGCGGATTGCCACGCATTCTACTCGTTGACGACGAACCCTTGATCACCGAATCACTCACCTATAGCCTGCAGCTGGAGGGTTTTGAAGTTAAAACCCTGGATGAAGGCACACACGTGCAGGATATCGTCGAAGAATACCAGCCGGATCTGATCGTGCTGGACGTGATGCTGCCAGGGATGAGCGGGTTGGAGGTATGCCGTCGGCTGCGGGAAACCAGCGCCGTCCCGGTAATTATGCTGACCGCCCGGGGCGAAGAGATCGACCGGGTGTTGGGTCTGGAGGGCGGCGCCGACGATTACCTTGCTAAACCGTTCTCGTTCCGCGAACTGCTGGCCCGCATCCGGTCCCTGCTCCGGCGGGTGGAACTCGACCGCCAGGCTGAAGAATCCGATACCAGCATAACCGTTGACCAGATCACCCTGGATCCGCAAGCCCGGCGAGCTTTCAAAGCTGCCGAAGAGCTGGCCCTCTCGGCGCGCGAGTTCGATTTGTTATCGACTTTGATGAAAAACGCCGGCCGCGCCGTACAGCGGGAGGAACTACACGACCGGGTCTGGGGGGAAAATTGGATCGGCGACCCGCGCACCCTCGCCGTGCACATCCGCTGGCTGCGCCTCAAGATCGAGGACGACCCCGCCAGCCCCAAATACATTCAGACCGTGCGCGGTTTCGGTTATCGCTTTGCTTCTGCGGAGGAGCTGGCAGAGGTCGAATGACGCCGCTCAGGCGTCACCGATCTGCCGGATAGTCGGGGGGAGAAGGAGAGACCGGCTGATATGTCCGCCCTGCGTTTTCGCTTGCAATCCTGGCTGACCCTCTCCCACCTGGTGGTGGGGCTGGTCGGCGTTACCCTGCTTGCCGTGATCGCCGCGGTGATCATCTTGCGCGCCGAACGCAGCTTCGCCGCCAGCCGGCTGGAAGATCTGACGCTGGCCGCGGCCAAATCCCTGGAGGCGCCCTTGGGGGACTATCTCGCCGGGGAAGCAGACTTAGAATCCCTACGCGCCGCACTCCAAATTCTCCCCGAACGAAATCCCAACCTGGACTACGCGCTCTTCCTCACCGACGGATCTTTAGTCTTGAACAGCCGCACAGCTGCCCAACCGGTCACGCTGGAGGTTGAGGAGGTTTTGGATGCCGGAGGCAGCCCGATCAATGCCGTCCGGCTGGACGAACAGGGCATGGAGAGGTTCTACAGCGCTTACCCTATCACCGGCGATGGGAGCGCCCTCGGCGTGCTGCGCTTGAGCGCCCCCACCTCAGCAGCGCGAGAAGCGGCGCGGTCCACACTGACTTTGCTGGCAACTGCGGCGCTGGGGGCCATCGCGGCAACCGGGCTGGTCGGCGGGCTGCTCTCCCGGAGCCTGGTCCGGCCGGTCCGTCACCTGGCAGTGGTGACCGAAAAGATGGCTGACGGCGACTTCCAGGCCCAGGCGCCCCAGGCCAACAGCCTGGAACTCCAGCGTTTGTCCGAAGCCATCAACCTGCTTGCGGAGCGCTTGCAGGCCAGCCTGGATGAGCTGCGCGTGTTTGTGGCCAACGCCAGCCACGAACTGCGCACGCCGCTGACGACAGTTAAGCTGCGCGCCGAGGCGCTGCGAGCCGGCGCGCTGGGCGACCCCGAAGTCGCCCCCCGCTTCCTGGCAGAGATCGAGGACGAGGTAGACCGCCTAGGCCGCATGATCAACGACCTGCTGGATCTCTCCCGGCTGGAAACCCGTTTGGAGACCAGCCGGTTCGAAGCCATCGACCTGGGCGAGCTGGCTGCTGAGGTCTATGAAACGTTTGAGGTGCGGGCGGAAAATAACGGTTTGACCCTCAAGCAGGAGATCGAGCCCGGGCTTCCGCCGGTCCTTGCCGACGAGGATCAACTCTGGCGAGTGCTGATGAACTTGCTGGACAATGCCTTGAATTACAGCCCGCCGGGCGGCGTGGTCGTATTGCGGGTAGCAAACCTGCCCGGCGAAGGCAGGCTGCGCGTCGAAGTGCAGGACAGCGGACCGGGCATCCCCCCGGAAGAACTCGGCAATATCTTCGAGCCCTTTTACCGCACGGAAAACACCCGCCGCCGGAACAGCGGTTCCCAGGGCAGCGGGTTAGGCCTGGCGATCTCGAAGGTGATCGTCGAGAGCCACGAGGGCCAGATTGGCGTGGACAGCCTCCTGAGGGAGGGCTCCAATTTTTGGATAGAACTGCCCGCTCAAGAGGGGGAATAATCAGCGCTCAACCGGGCGCGCCGCACTGCGCTGCAGCGGGCGCAAAAATCGCGATCGCATAATAAAGCGCTCGGGTCTTCCCGGATCCAGGCGCGGGCGACTTCGATCAGCTCATCCAGCGGGCAGGCGCGCAGGCGCGCCTGCCCAACAACGGCCGAGCGAGTAACCTCCTCCAGCCGGGGAGCGATCGCCTCGAAGCCCTCCGAACAACCGGGAAAACCGGGGCACTCGCGCACCCCGTGCCGGGTAAGCGCCCAGCGGACGAACTGTTTGCGCCCCGCCAGGTATTCGGCGTAGTGCAGGCTGGTGTTCACCGTATGATCGACTCCCACCAACAGTACCCAGCCCTCTGCCTGCAGCATGACCTCCACGGGCGCCAGGGGTTCGGCATAGCTCTGCGCCTTCAGCGCCGGGACGGCGTTTACCCCAGAAAAAGAGAGGACCGGGTGCAAGGAGCGCTTTGCCTGGGGATGCCTGCGCACCGCCTCGGCGACCGCGCCCATCAGCGGGTCGGCGGGCATGTCGGGGTCGAAGATCTCGGCCCGCCGGCTGGTGAAACGCCCCTTGTCGTAATCCAGGGCGTTATCCGGCGGCCCAACCTCGGGGATCACCATGGTTTTATAAGTGAACGCGGGCGCCACGACCGAGCGGAAATTAGCAGTCAGCGCGCCCAACACCGTCTGCGCGCCGCCCTGCAGCTGCTCGCCAAAGGCGGAGAGCGAGCTGTGGACCAGGATGGGCTTATCCCGGTCCACGCCGAGATCCTGGATAGCCCTGGACAGATCGCGATAGGATATCATCCCGGCGCGCTCAAACTCCCTTCCACTCCGGCTTGCGCTTATCCGCAAACGCCTGCATGCCTTCTTTCTGGTCTTCGCTGGCAAATAAAATTTGAAAGGCCCGCCGCTCGTGGGCCAGCCCGTCGGAAAGGAAGGATTCAAAAGCGTGGTTGACAGCCTCTTTGCCCAGCCGGACCGCCAGCGGCGCGCGGGCGGCGATCTCGGCTGCCAGCCCCAGCGCCTCCTCCAGAGTCCGCTCCGCCGGCACCACCCGGTTGACCAGGCCGTAGAGCTCGGCTTCAGCTGCGCTGAGCGTGCGGTTGTTGAGCACCATCTCCATGGCGAGGGCTTTGCCGACCGCCCGGGTCAGGCGCTGCGTGCCGCCAGCGCCCGGGATGACTCCCAGGTTGATCTCAGGCTGGCCGAAGCGGGCCGTCTCCGCAGCCACGATCAGGTCGCAAGCGAGGGCCAGCTCGTTGCCGCCGCCCAGGCACCAGCCAGAGATGGCCGCGATGACCGGCTTGCGGAGCTCCAGCATGCGGTCCAGGGGCGCGATGTGGTCGCGGCGCAGCATCTCCACCGGCGTGGCATCTGCCATCTCCTTGATGTCGGCGCCGGCCGCGAAGGCACGCTCGTCTCCGGTGATCACCATCGCCCCGATCGCTTCGTTCTCATCGAAGGCGAACAGCGCTTCGATCAGCTCGGCGATCAGCGCGCCGCTCAAGGCGTTGAGCGCTTGCGGGCGGTTGAGCCGGATCAGCCCGACCCGGCCGCGTTGCTCCACACGGATGTATTCGTAGTCAGCCATTTGCATCTCTTCTCCAAATGCGTAAGTCCTGCTCTGATTAATTCATCACTTTGCCGCCGTCTATGTTGATCGCCTGCCCGGTTACATAGGAGGCCGCTTCGCTGCACAGGAACAGCGCCATGCCAGCTACGTCTTGAGGCAGCCCCAGCCTGCCCTGGGGGATATCAGCCAACCATTTCGCCATCATCGCTTCATCCTGGCGCAGCCGCTCGGTCATTGGGGTCTCGATCACGCCGGGACAGACCGCGTTCACCCGGATGTGGTAAGCGGCCAGCTCGCGGGCGGCCTCCCGGGTCAGCCCGATCAGGCCCATCTTGCTGGCGACGTAGGCGGCGCGGTCCTTCAAACCGGAGGCACGCCCGGCGATGGAGCCGATGTTGACCATCGCCCCACCGCCCTGCTCGCGCATTACCCGCCCCACGGACTGCATGGTCAGGAACGGCCCGGTGAGGTTGACGTCGATGGTGCGCCGCCAGTCCCATTCGTCGAGGTCCAGCAGCGGCGCGTGCGGTTCCACCCCGGCATTGTTGACCAGGATGTCGATGCGCTCCCAATCGTCCAGGACGGCCTCGATCATCGTTTGCACGGGCATTTTCTTGGCTACGTCGGCCAGGTAGTCTCGAACCTGTCCTCCGGCTGCCTGGATGCGCGCTACCGTATCGTCCAGGTTGACCGGGGTGAGGTCGTTCGCCGCCACCCGGGCGCCCCTCCCGGCGAAGGCTTCGGCGATGGCGCGGCCGATGCCCCGCCCGGCGCCGGTGATCAACACGACTTTGCCGGCAAATTCATCCTTCATCGATTATCCTCCCGCGTTAGACCGGATCCTGTGAGGTAGGTCCCGTTGGGCTGGGTCCCGTTGGGCTGAGCTCTGTCGGACTGGGTCCCGTTGGGGTGGGCCTTGTACCCACCCCCCTACGACGCCCCGCACAGCGGTATAGCCTCCACGTTCTCCCTGGTCCTGGCGTTCAACGGTATCCCTAAATACGCGGACGGGTCCAGAGTGTTCTCAATCTCCAGCTCGTTGCGAAAGGAACCGCGCCCGTCGTCCAGGACGATAGAAAAATGCAGGTGGATGCCGGTCGGGTTGTCCGGGTCCCCGGAAAAATTGCCTTGACGTCCCAGCAAGGTGCCGGCTTCCACGAAGACTTCGCTGGCGCCGGGCGGAAATTCCGGAGCGATATAGGAATTGCCCTGGGAATCGGCCATGTGGGTGTAGTACGTCCAGATCTGACGTCCGGGCTGCAGCGGATCGCTCGGGATACGTACGATCACGGAAGACTTCCAGTCCGGCAGGCGCGTGAGGTAGCCCGGGTAAGCCGCCATCACCGGGGTCGTATTCAAGTCTTCCCCGCCAAAGATGTCCAACCCCTGGTGGTGGTGACCGGGACGGAAGGAATCGCCCCACACGAAGCCAATATAGCCGTTGGTGGGCATCTGGAAAGGGGCGTCCCCGCACACCTCGCCGGCCTGCACCCGCCAGTCCTGGTGGGCAGCCGGATCTCGTAGATAGGTCCGCAGCAAGCTCACCCGCGCGCCGTCTGCCCCCCACCAGCGGTAGAGGAAGAATCCGGCAATTAA
Organism: uncultured Anaerolineaceae bacterium; assembly: GCA_964400875.1. Lineage (GTDB taxonomy): Bacteria > Chloroflexota > Anaerolineae > Anaerolineales > UBA4823 > CAYNWK01. The sequence goes on from CAYNWK010000084.1 coordinate 14,994, forward strand.
GAGCAGCACGAACGCAACAGATAAGACCAGGCGCGCCAGCGGGTGGCGGACGAAAGCCATCGGGCTCAGGCTACCTGTTCCGGCGGGTTGAGCAGGTCCGCCACGCGCGCGCCGGTTGCCGTTTGGATGTCGGCAGGCGCCAGGCGCAGCAGGTTATCTTCCGCGCCGCCCCCGCCGTAAACCAGGCGCTTTTCGAGCACCCGGCTGTCCAGCAAGGTTGCCAGCGGCTCCCGGTGTCCGAAAGGCGGCATCGCCCCAACTTCGTAGCCGCTGAACTTCAACACCGCCTCGGGGGAAGCCAGCTTCACCCGCTTGCGGCCGACCTGGTAAAGCGCCGCAATCGCACGGCGATCGACTCGAGCTATCCCGCTGGTGATCGCCAGCACGGGGCGGTCGTCCACCAGGAAGAGGATCGATTTGATGATGCTGTCCGGGTCAGCCCCGACCGCCTTAGCCGCCGCGCCTACTGTCGGGGTAGGCGTATCCAGGCGCACGATCTCGCCGGGGATGGCGTTGGTCTGCATGTATGCACGGAGATCTTCAGGGCCCAGCCTGGCGTTCATCTAGCTGCCGTCCTGAGCTCGAAATTTGCGGATATTTTCCAGCTCGTCTTCCTTGTGGTCGGACATATAAAGCGCCAGCCGGCCGTCGGTGATGTGCTGCAGCAGCTCTCCCGCTAACCGGCCTTCCTCAGAACCCATTGCCTCCTGCAGGGCGCCAGGTGTCTCGAAGAACAGCTCGTGCATCAGCGCGAAGGGATAACTCCCATATAAAACCGTATCGATGTGGCTGGTCGCCTCGCGCACCAGCCCGGGCATCCGCTCGGCCAGGCTGAGGAAATTCGGCCAGTTATCCTCAAACAAGGGGGTTATCGCCGCCGCTTCGATCAGGATGATCAGCTTGTGCATGCACGCTCCTTTCGATGAACCGCCTAGATTATACCTCTCGAGTGAGCGCTACCGCCGTCGATGGTGGACCTGGAGGCTGCGCGGCCACCAAGCCACGCCCAAATAATACCGCTCACGGGACGGCATTAGACTTTTGTAAGAATAATGCCAAAGCCTGCGTCAAAGCATTGACAGCCATTGAATCGTGGTATGATTGCGCTGAATCAGAGCCAAACCATGGCGTCTGGAAGGGCGCGGACAGATGGAATCACGACTTTTAACGGTCATTCGCGCTAGCTCTACATAATTTGAGGTTACGAACTCTTTGAGGCTTAACCATGGATCCGACGGAAGATAAAATCACGATCATTGAAGGGCCCCCGCCGACGTTTGAGATGGTAGATGACGGCTGGGTGCTCGGTTTGAACGAAAGCCCATCGCTCGGCGACATCGCCGTGACCCAGCTGCGCGCCTTCAACGGCGCGGCCCTGGTCGAGCGCTGCCATCGGGCCTGGCGCAACCAGCAGACGATCAACCTGGAGTTCCGCTCCGAGGACGGCTTAGAGCAGAAGGCGCCCATCGTGGCCGCCCGCTTTATGAGCACCGAGGACAACGACCTGCTGGTCCTGTGGGTGCGCCTGACCAACGAGGAGATCGAGCTCGAATTGGGTTACGACGACGATGCCGAGGACGGCGAAGACGACGATTTCCCCACCTGGCCGATGTAAGCCGCAGTCTCAGTTTAAAATACAAGCCCTCCCGGTTCCCGTCGGGAGGGCTTTTGTTAGTTCGAGTTATCTCAAGGCTCAGTTTGTGAAACTGTAAATTCAGGGTACCATTCATCCGAAGGTTGCTTGAATTGGTGTTGCCCTAGAACGTGCACTTTGTGGACGCCGGAACCACAGTAAAAGTCATCAGTGTGTGCCTGTACTTCCCTGTCGTCCCCGTATGATGCTCTGGCAGCGTGCACGTCCTGATGATATATGACACCGTTACAAGTTTCTCGGGTTGTCCACCACGCCCAGCCAATCGTACCAATCGGGCTTTGAGCAGTACTGTAGATAGTGCCCGTCCATGTGGTGCTCCAGGAAGTAGCGATTGTTTTCGTAGCCGTGCAGTTGACACCCCCTACGACTTTGGAGACAGCCAATGCTGGTGTTACAAGGATAACACTCAAGACCACAACCAGCAAAAAAACTTTCAAAGCCTTTGTCTTCATTTGATTTCCAAGTAAGCGAGGATATCTTGAGGTGGAGTTGTATTTGCCTCAATGGCGAGGAGCGTTTCCCGCAGGATGATTAATTCTTCCCCATTCGTCGTGACGCGGATCTGCTCACTTACCAACACAGCTCCACTATCAGGGTCAACTTTTGCCTGGCCGCGAGCTTTAGCTATCAATTGAGGGTAATGAGGATAGACCCTCGGTGGGTCAAAGGCGATCTCATAAGAGAACCGTTCAACCTTGTTCCCTTCTAAAGTGATCTCTGATTGCGCCAATTGGCCTCCCTCACTGATAGCTCCTCTTAATCTCGCTAAGAAATGGCCATCTAAACTGAGGCTCGGAGCGCTCTCTTCTGGAAAACTTTCTCCAATGGTGAGGTTGTGCCAGACGAGGTCCTTATAAACGCTAACCTGGATCAGCTGTCCCGACTCGTCGTACATCAGGGAGACAGCCGCCATAATTCGGCGGTTTGCATCCAGTTGATACCACGTATCGGCTATTGAGACGTTAGGAATTTCCACGCCATTGGGAAGGGTGCCCATGGGCGACTCGACGTCTGGATGTTCGACACGATAACTCACGTATAGCCAGCCCGGTAACGCGTGTTGATCGGAAAACCGCGAAGTTAGCGCCTTGAAATTCTCCAGAGCAGGATTAGGGGGTTGTACGTCTTCGGCAAGGAGAATGGAACGGGGTGATGGGAATAGGTTAGCGGCAGATTCCTGCGCTTGAGATGATGAGGCAAGATCTTTCTCTACCTGCATGAGGGTCATCCCTTCTGATAATGCTTGCCTTTGCCTAGACGGGATTGCCTCTTCAATGCTGATTTGACGGGCTGAAACCGGAGGTGATTCATTAGCCAGGGTAGACTTCCCGAACCGATACAGGAAGGTTGCTCCTCCAAGTAAGAGCAAAACACATACGACCAAGATCTTGAAGGATATACGCATGGTTTTGTCCCTCCTAAACTAAAGAATTTTTAAATAAACTAACCCCGATATTAGTAATTTATTTCACAAAGATTTAATCATTTTTATTCCATTCCCACAATAGGATCGCAGTACTATAGATATGGCCCTCTTCCGATCAACCAGAATGTTTTGCTAGACTAGTATTACAGCGCAAGGTTAGTCGAAAGCCGTTCCAAACGGCTTTTGCGAT
>CAYNWK010000085.1:0-18009 GCA_964400875.1 uncultured Anaerolineaceae bacterium
AAACCCAACCGATGGAAATGTCGCCCGTCTTGAATTTCGCTGGGATGGCGAAAAGATGGTCCGTTTGCAACCTGAACCCTGAGATTGAAAAGTTCTCACATAGCCCGGCCAATTCCAGGTAGGCGCGAAAAGACGCCTTGATTTATCCGGAGCTTCTACGCTCCAGGACCTGGTTGAATCTTCCTCAGGTGAGCTTGCACCACCGGGGAAGGGGGAAAATTAAAGAGTTTCAACTCCGTCATACGAAGAATCGGTAGCTTTCAAGACTAGGAAGATAACCTTTACACCCGTACAGATTTCCAGGTATTCGACTGGTCTGATGGGTGATGCGCCTACGGATGATTTTGACTATACTAGATCCCGAACCCGCTCTAATAAGGCAGAGGGTTGATTCTTTGGAAGTTGTTGCGGCAAGATCTAGATGTGGGGGTTCCGCTCTACTGTATAGTAAGTTTGAATTAGAATATATCAGCCTGAATTTATGCATTTTTCGAGGGAATCGGGTCTTTAGGGTTGTTAAAGTTAACCCGGGCTCCTGATGTTTCCCCACATCTATTAGGAGTAAACAAGTATGATGCATGGAAGCGGATGGTGGACGTTCATCCGTCATGATGAATCCAATGGCAGAACCCGACTTGATCGCCAGTTATTGCGGCGTGTGTTTGAATACGCCCGCCCTTATTGGGGATTGGTCGCTCTAGTTCTTCTAACAATCACGATCACCTCGTTACTTGAATTGATCCCACCTTTGCTTTATCGGGACCTGATCGATAACGTGATCCCCAACAAAAGTTTTCAGCGCTTGAATTGGTTGGCTCTGGGGATGATCGGCATCCCGCTGCTAAGCGGATTAATCGGAGTTGCAGAACGTTACTTCAGCGCCCGGGCTGGTGAAGGGATCATTTTCGATCTGCGCCAGCAGATGTATTCACATCTCCAAACTATGTCCTTACGTTTTTTCACCCATACCAAATCTGGGGAGATCATCTCGCGCTTCAATAACGACGTCGTCGGCGCTCAAAGCGCCATCACCGGGACCCTGCCTAACATCGTTACCAATGTGATCACCCTGGTCTCAACACTGATCGTGATGATCTCGATCGAATGGCGGCTGGCGGTTCTTTCCGTGGTCGTCCTGCCTCTATTCTTGCTTCCGGCTCGCCGGGTGGCGCGCATCCTTCGGGATATCCGGCGGCGAGCTATGGAATACAACGCGGATATGAGCAGCCTGATCAGCGAAACGCTGAGTATCAATGGGGCCTTGTTGGTAAAAACTTTCGGACGCCAGCGGCAGGAAGCGAACAAATTCCGCGTAACCAACCGCAACGTACGCGACATCGGCGTTCGCCGCGCTTTAGTTGGACGATGGTTCTTCCTGGGCTTGGGGATTTCCGGAGCCATCGGGACGGCTCTGATTTATTGGATCGGAGGACGTTTGGTTTTAAGTGAACAGCTAACCATCGGGACGATCGTCGCATTCGCGGCTTACCTGGCGCGCCTTTACGGCCCGATCTCAGCCCTGACCAATGTCCAGGTTGAATTTGCTACTTCGATGGTCAGCTTTGAACGGGTCTTTGAATATCTCGATTTGCCCATCGAGATCGATGATAAACCAAACGCATTACAACTTGATAACGTACGCGGTCACATCCGCTTCGAAAACGTATCCTTCAGTTACCCGGCCGGGGTTGCCCAAAATTTTCTGTCTCGGCAAACGCCTGATGGGAGTGATGCTGAGGGTACAGAAGAGAGCAACCTTTCGACGGTAGCGTCTCGCCGGTGGGCATTGGACGATATTTCATTTGAAATCGAACCCGGTGAACTGGCAGCGCTGGTCGGCCAATCCGGCGCGGGAAAAACTACGATCACGTATTTACTCCCTCGGTTGTACGATCCCACGGAGGGGCAAATCTACATAGACGGGTACAACCTGCGTGATGTGACCCAGGAATCGCTGTCCAACCAGATCGGGATGGTAACCCAGGAAACTTATCTCTTTCACGATACCGTCCGGACAAACCTGCTTTATGCCCGACCAGGCGCTTCCCAAAACGAGATCGAGGCAGCCTGCCGGGCCGCCCACATCCATGACTTCATCGCCAATCTTCCGGACGGTTACGAAACGCTGGTTGGCGAGCGCGGTTACCGATTGAGCGGGGGAGAGAAACAACGCCTGGCGATCGCCAGGGTGATCCTGAAGGACCCGTGCATCCTGATCCTGGATGAAGCCACTTCTCATCTCGATTCACAGAATGAAGCGTTGATACAAGCTGCGCTGGAGCCATTGTTCTCCGGCCGGACGAGCGTGGTAATCGCACACCGTTTATCAACTATCCTGGCAGCCGACAAAATCCTGGTTATGGAGCAGGGAAAAGTGGCTGAAGTGGGTACCCACAGCGAATTACTCGCGCAGGGCGGCCTTTACGCGAAACTTTATGAGACCCAATTCGGGCACGAGCTGCTCTCCAGCGCTACTTAATAAACTTACCAAACCGGTTTCGATGAAAGGCGTTCGATGGATTTCAACCGCTACTTTACTAATCAAGAACTCGATGATTTGCTCAAATCCTGGGCGCAGAAATACCCGCAGCTACTAACCGTGGAATCAATCGGTGAAAGTTATGAAAAACGACCGATTTGGTTGCTGACGATCACCGATACGTCAACCGGCAAGCACCAGGATAAGCCGGCTGTTTGGATTGACGCTAATCTGCACGCGACCGAGCTCGCCGGCACGACCACGACTCTTTACATAGCACACCATTTATTGAGCCAATTCGGAAATGCGCCGGATGACGATAGATCGGCTCGTATCCGCCGTTTATTGGAAACCACGACCTTCTACCTGGCTCCACGCCTCAACCCGGATGGCGCTGAGCTGGCCTTGTCGGATAAGCCGCGGTTCCTGCGCTCGAGCGTCCGCCGATACCCTTGGCCCGAAAAACCGCCGGGCTTGCATGAAGAAGACATCGACGGCGACGGGAGAATCCTGCAAATGCGCCTGCCCGATCCATGTGGCGATTGGAAAGTCAGTCCTCAAGATGATCGCCTGATGGAAAAACGCCAGCCGTCCGAAAACTCCGGCCAATATTACCGTTTGTTGCCCGAGGGGCTCATTGAGGAATTTGACGGGTACCTGATCAAGGTTGCCAGGCCTCCTGAAGGGCTCGATTTCAATCGGAACTTCCCTTTTGAATGGCGGCCGGAAGGCGACCAGAGCGGCGCGGGGCCGTATCCCGTCTCTGAACCTGAGATCAAGGCAATCGTGGATTTTATCGTCGACCATCTCAATATCAACATCGCAGTAACTTACCATACCTTCGGCGGAGTGATTTTAAGACCTTACAGCACGAAAGCCGACCAGGAGATGGAAACCGAAGATTTATGGATTTACCAGAAAATGGGCAAACTCGGTGAAGAGATCACCGGTTATAAAGCGGCTTCAACTTTTCACGATTTCAAGTATCATCCCAAGGAGGTCACTACCGGGGCTTTCGATGATTGGTTTTATGATCATCTAGGCGTCTTCGCTTGTACTACCGAACTATGGGATCTCCCCACAAGAGCTGGGATTGAGGACCGCAAATTGATCGAGTGGTATCGCGATCATCCTTCGGAGGACGATCTCAAAATCCTTAATTGGATTGACGAATATGGCGGTGAAGACGCTTACGTAGACTGGTATACATTCGAGCATCCTCAGATCGGTCCCGTCGAACTGGGCGGCTGGAACCGTTTATTCTCCTGGCGTAACCCGCCGCATGCGTTCATGGAAGAAGAAGCCTCCAAGCACCTGCCTTACGTTCTGTCCCTGGCGGAGATGCTGCCGCGTTTAACGATCCACACACTCGAGGTCACTCATCTTGCAAAAGACGAATACCTGATCAACCTGGTGATAGAAAACAGCGGTTATCTGCCAACCTTTACCAGTCGACAAGCTAAAAAGCGCGAGGCCGTCCGCCCGGTGCGGATCGAACTTGATCTTCCCGAAAGCGTCCAGCTGTTGGTTGGAAAAGCGCGTCAACAATTGGGTCACCTGGAAGGCCGCAGTAATAAGTTCGGATTGACCTTCGCCACCAGTCCCACCGATAATCGAGCTCGTAACGAATGGGTCCTCCGCGGCCCATCCGGCGTAAGCATTAAAATAAAGGTGCTCAGCGAACGCGCCGGAAATCTCGAACGGGAAATCGTATTGGGCTAAATCTCAAGTACAATGATTGCTGATGCGGGGGCACTTAAACATCATCTAGGTCGTAAGAACGGAAGGCTGGTTTTCAATGGAAAAGGATACGAATCAAGCTCAAAATCTGATTAAAGAGAAGGTCGCACAGGCCGTACAGATCCTGGAGGAAAAAGGCCTCGACTTGTGGTTGACCTTCGTGCGTGAATCCAGCGCGGGAGGCGATCCGGTCCTGCCGCTTATTTACGGGCACGACCTGACCTGGCAAAGCGCGTTAATCATCACTCGCTTGGGTGAAAGTTTTGCTATCGTGGGTCACTTCGAGGCCGAAACAGCCCGGCGAACAGGCGCTTATTCCACGGTGCTCCCCTATCATGAATCGGTCTCCCGTTCGCTCCTGCATACCCTGGAGCGAGTATACCCACGCCAGATCGCCCTGAACTACTCGAAGAATGATTTCCACGCAGACGGGCTCAGCCATGGGATGTACCAGCTGCTGCTTGACTACTTCGAAGACACGCCTTGGGAGCAACGCATCGTCTCCGCAGAAGAAATCATTGGCGCGCTCCGCGGGAGGAAAACACCTTCCGAAGTCGAGCGTATCAAGACAGCCATCGAGATTACGGAAACGATCTACCGGCAAACTTTTGATTACGTCGATGTGGGCATGTCCGAAAAACAGATCAGCGAGTTCATGCACGACAAGCTGACAGAGTTTGACGTCGACGCCGCCTGGGAACTGAACCACTGCCCGACGGTGAACGCCGGCGCTGAATCCCCGGTCGGGCATGTCGGCCCTTCGGATTTCCAGATCGATCGCGGGCAGATCCTGCACATCGATTATGGGGTCAAACAAGCTGGATATTGCTCGGATATCCAGCGCGTGGTTTATTTCCTTGCGCCAGGTGAGGAGAATCCCCCGGAACCCGTGCAGCGAGGGTTTGACACGGTTCAACGCGCGATACAAGAATCCGTAAAAATCATGAAGCCCGGTATCTTAGGGATCGAGGTCGACCGGGTCGCCAGGGATATCATCACGGGAGCCGGCTATGAGGAATTTAAATACGCCACCGGACACCACCTTGGACGCACTGTTCACGACGGGGCGGGACTGCTCGGTCCAATGTGGGAACGCTACGGCGAGACGCCCAAATACCCGCTTGAAGCCGGAAACGTTTTTACGGTCGAACCCAGCGTTTTCGTTCCCGGTTACGGCCTGATCGGGATTGAAGAAGATGTCTTGGTCACGGAAGACGGTGCCGAATTCTTGAGCACACCACAAACCGGATTGATCGTTAAGTAAGATGTCCCCCAAAATCATACTCGACAGCCATAAACGGATCGCCCTTGTGGCGCACGATGCACGCAAACCTGACCTGCTCGAATGGGTTCAGTTCAATCGAGAGACGCTCAAACAGCATCATCTTTTCGCGACCGGGACAACCGGCGGTCTGTTAGAAAATGAGACTGGGTTGGATATTCACCGCTACAAAAGCGGCCCCCTCGGCGGGGACCAACAAATTGGCGCCAAAATTGCCGAAGGCGACATCGATTTTCTGATCTTCTTCTGGGATCCCCTGGAGCCTCAACCACACGACCCGGATGTAAAGGCGCTTTTGCGCCTGGCGGTGCTTTACAACATCCCCACCGCTTCGAACCGGGCAACAGCCGATTTTCTGATCTCCTCCCCGTTTATGGAGATCCCTTACGATCGCCTGATCCCGGATTACTTAATCCGCTTGAAACACATTCATCAACGAGAAGACAATCCCGAGAGCGAAGAAAATCTAAACGTTTGACCCGGACATCGTCACCGCGGCAAATTTAACCTTCCGGTTTAATTTCAGGTCTATAACCTTTTAAATTGTCCGTATCGATCTCAGTTCCAACCAGCCTCGTCAGGAAATAAATTTACGTAGATGATGGCGGAACGCGGTTCCGCCATCATCTCGGCTACCGTATCGCGCCACATGGCGTAATGGTCGGTTTCTTTATGCTTGGCCTGGTCCTCCGGGGTGCGGTAGACCTCCACCAGGACGAAGCGGCTTGGATCGTCTTTCTGTTGGATCACATCAAATCTGGCAACGCCAGGCTCCTGGACACTGTTGCTGGCGTTGTCTAGGGCAGCTGCCTTGAACGCTTCGATGTATTCAGATTTGACGTGGACCTGTACGTGTGCGATATACACAACTTAACTCCTTTCAAATAGAACTTACGCATCAGGATAGTGCAAGGATGTTTAGGTGGGCTACGCCTCCCAAGACTCGCCTGGTTTATCCCCATTTCGAATGGCTTCGGTTGAACTGCCAGACCCAACCGACGGGAAAAACCGCAGTCACGGCAACAAAGATAGCAAATACAATAACGACTCCACCGATCGCCGCCGCTGGAGGGGAAATGAAACCTGCCAGAGCGATGACCAGACCGATCAAAAATACGACCAGCGCAGTGAGCAGGATATAGAGGCTAACTCTCTGCGCTCGCTTCATCGAAGCCCGTCGTTTACCGCTCAATTTGCCTGTTTGTCCATGGATCAAGATGACTTGCGGTAGATTCTCATCATCGAGATAATAAGTGGTCATTACGGGCAGCAACTGTAAAGTCCAATTTTCCCCTGCGTAATCTGCGGACCACCGGTACTGGCGGAGGTGATCGGCTGACATGGCCTGGCGGCATTCTTCTGCTGCAGCGGATTGGACCGCAGGAACAGCCATCTGCCAGGCATCTCGAGGAGACCGATCTGGCAACCTCACCTGCCACCCCCTCACATCCTCGTGAGTATAGGGATGACTCTTCTTGAAATTAAATTCGCCAATCCGGGAAAGAATGCTGGCGTGTTCTTCAAGCGCGGGGGCAACAATATTGTGGTACTCACGCTTGAGCTTCCCCGCCCTGGGTTCCCAGCGGACGCGCGTTTCGGTGACTTCCTGCGAGACCCACCCACCGCGGTTTTGATCGAACTGCTCCCGGTGGCTGACGATCTGGTAATCGTATCCTACCTCCGCCTGCCAAGTCGCCGCTACCTGGATGTCGACGAGCCACATCGGCAGAAAAACATGTTCAATTCGCTGCTGTAAATTAACCGGATTCAAATCCTGAGGCGCGAACCAGATACCCCGGCTAAAAGTTTGCAAGCTTAACCCTAATCTTTCCAGGTTAATTTCTGCCGGAACTACGAGTTCAGGGAGACTGGCAACCGTCAATGATTCAAGATCAGGTTCAAATGTTGAAAGCTTAGCAAGGAAACAATGTGGACAGCGGAGCAGCTGTTCGTTCGAAGTGAGCAGAAAATTCCAACCGCAACGTTCACAAACCCCAGCATACAACTCTTGGCCCCAGCTCTCCGAGATTTTGCTGAGCGGCGAGCTAGATTGAATTGAACTCATCATCGTGATTTAGGACTCTCCTCGATGCTACGCGTCGTCAAGACCCTGAGCTTTGTGAAAGATGATTGCCGCAATTACCAGTCCGATGACCAAGAAAACGAACCCAACTGCGGCGATGGGCACACCGATTCCGGCAAATACGACCGTGCCCAGTCCAATCAATCCGAGCAGGAAGCCGGGAGCAAGTATGGCCGCGATCGCCAGCCATACTTTATTCCAATCAACCGGGCGCTGCCCGCTAATCGCTCCATTTTGTCCATTGACCAGCACCTGGTAAACCCGATCCCGGTAGCGATAAGCCGCCACATAGACGGGTAGGAGGATATATCGCCAACTCTCCTCATCAAAATCCAGGATCATACTAAAGTTCCGTACTCGGGAAGTGCTTGCCTGGCCGAGACAGGCCTCCCGGGTTTCCGCGCGCATCTCTTCTCGGGCATTCTCCCAGGCGCTGTCCAGCGGCATGTCATAGGCCTGCGCCTGCATCCCGGCCAGGAATTTCGCATCATAAGGGGCTAGCTGCCTGAGATCGAATGACTTGATTCGGTTCAATAACAGCGGACTTAATTTCGTAGTTCCAGCGACTAACAGATCATCGAAAGGCACACGGACGGAGCCAGATTCCCAGCGCCAAACCACCCTGGTGCGCGTCTTCCATTCCTTGCTACCGTGATCGTAATAACGATCGGTTTCGGTGTGACCAACCTCCGCTCGCCAGCTGGCGCTTGCCACAGAGTCGAACGTCCAATACGGCAGGTAAACTGGATTGAAATCCGCGATTCGGACGATTTTCTCCAGGTTGCCTGGCGTCATCCAACTGCTGCCCAACCACTCCCGGCTGATCGTCGAACAGCGCCGGTCATCGATCTGAAAGGTAACGAGAAAGCGAGGCCGCAAGACGTCCTGGGGGGCATCTCGTTGGATGACTTTATTAGAAGCGCAATAAGGACAGGTTGCCGTCAACGCTGTGACCGGCAAGGAAATCTGCGCCCCACAATTCTGGCACAAGAGCTCTTTGCGGGTCTCCCCCCAGCCATGGGCCGCTTCTTGCATTGTTTCAACCGTAAACTCGAATTCCTGAGCGCCCTTGCCAACGATCTCCTTCGGCGGCGGCTCGAAGTAGCCACAATGGGTGCATTCAAGCCCACCCGCAGCGACGCTGTAGGCGGTGTTCGCGCCACATTGCGGGCATTTGAATTCAACGATCTCCCGGTGTTCCTGTGCTTCGGGGGGCTCCGGCATAAAGACCTCGATCCCCTCGACGGCAGATTCTGTGCGAATGTAATTTGGCGGAGGAAATTCAGACATCAGCGTATATCCTGACTCATCAATGATCAATCAACTTGTACGTCCGGTAGAGCTCGCTTTGGGCGAGCAGCGAAAAATTTTCACAGGCAAGCGCGTGCAGCTCAGCAGGAACGATGATGCCAGTAATACCTTCGGCAGCTGCAATTCTCTGCATGGATGCGCAATCCACAGGCGTATGCTCGTAAAACTCGGTCGCTTGTTGGATCCGACGGTACCATTCCAGAACTTCCTCAGCCCGGTAGGGAATCGATTTGAAATCCACATAAACCGGGGCGCCGGTTGCTAAGCGGAAGTCCTGCAACTTGATCGGGGTCAAGTAAACGTCGCTTGAAGTTTTGATTGCCTCGATCTCTTCGTATAATACCCTCTCGGGTGCAGCCTTCTGCTGTTCCAATTCTAGCGTAAATCGCATCGCTCCGATCACAATGAGGATCGTGATCGTCGAAAAACTCAAGATCAGGCTAACCTTTTCAAAACTTTTATTCTCTTTGGTAAAAGAGGAAAAGAGGGCATTGACCAACCAGGCTGCGATTGTCGCTGCCGCTATCGGTATCAAGATCACGGAGATACGCCAGGGAAAAAGCAGCGCCAGCGTTAGGCTGCCGTTCAGAAGCTGCAAGCCGGTCAGCCCAACTGCGAGGCCTGCGCAGGTCAGCATAATCGTGAACAACCGACTGCGGCGCATGAGGTAAAGCGCGATGGCAACGAGGCTGATTTGAAGCACGGTGGTCCAATCGAACCAATCAGCGACGATCGCATGATGAGGAATGCGGAAACTCACTAAAATTTCATTCGCCTGCCGGGCGATCTCCGCCGGAGTAGTCGCAAAAGAGGCATATACGTAAATTACTATCGGTGAGACTAACGACAAGGATAACAAGCCGATGGCGATGGGTCTGCGTATTGAGGCGGTATCCAGGTAGTGCAAAAGCATATAGGAGGACGTGAGCATCGCCGCTGAAAGCAGGTAAGTCGGATGAAAGGCTGTTGTAAAAGCTATGAGCAACAAGGCAGGCCAGATCCGGTTTGAGAGGAATAGGTAGATCGAAGCGATCAGGAAAACGCCAAAGGTGCTCGGTTGAAAGACTGCGCCAAGCACGCGCTGATTGGCAACGCCACCCTCTAAAACAAAAGGCCAACTTGCCCCTAAAAAAGTTGAAAAAGCAAAACGCAGGGCTGCGGAATGGAACAATAAGAAAAGCGCGAAGTATGCCAATGCCTTTTTACGGTCTTCTTTTATGCCATAAAGGAGATCACCAATACCAACCAGGCTGAAAAAGTAAATGCCCATGAGTATGGCGTAGTAAACGTAATAAGACCATTCTGACTGGAAGATCTGGTAAGTGTACTGCACGAGCGCGCTGAAGACCGGAGTCGGGTCGAGCGTATTTGCAAGCCAATCGCCTTGAAGATACCCATAGCCGGCATGCGCCAGACCGTGGAGAAAATATTGGTTTTGGTTGGAAGTATATAAGGGGGACTGCGCATAAATCACGGCAAACAAGAACGACCAGGAGAGGTAATTGAAGATCCTCGAAACAATAGTAGTCCCATGCTGGCTTGCTTTCATTGGCGTTATGCTAATCTTTCTCGAGTATTTGGTCAATGTTTTCAGCTCGAATCTGATTCTTTTAGGACTGACGCATTTGGAGCAGGGTTGGGGAGTATTTTTCCTGATGATATAATCATTTCCAATAAATTCGCTTGCCAACGAAAGGGGAAATCATGCGCGTGGATGGCCGCGCCAGTGACCAGATCAGGCCGGTAAAGCTGACTCCAAACTTCATATCCTATCCGGAAGGCTCAGTCTTGTTTGCCATGGGCGAGACTCAGGTCCTTTGCAACGCAACCATCGAGCCAGGCGTCCCACATTGGATGCGCAGCCAGTCGGTGCCGGGCGGTTGGGTCACGGCTGAATATGCACTATTACCGCGCTCCACACAGCAGCGCACCTCGCGGGAGACGAGTGGGTTGCGAGGGCGCACCCAGGAGATTCGCCGCATGATTGGGCGTAGTTTACGCATGGCAGTCGACCTGGAGAAAATCGGACCGCGTACGTGTATCATTGACTGCGACGTGCTACAAGCCGATGGCGGCACGCGCACTGCGGCGATCACCGGTGGATATATCGCGCTGGCAATGGCCCTAGAAAAGTTAATTCGGGATGAAATTATCCCTGAAAACACATTTAAAACTCAACTTGCAGCCGTCAGCGTTGGCATCGTTGGTGGGCAGCCTTTACTAGATTTGTGTTATGCCGAGGACTTCGCCGCTGACGTTGACGTCAACGTGGTGATGACCGCCGCCGGTGAATATATTGAACTGCAAGGTACAGCCGAAGGCAAAAGCTACTCTCGAGGCGAGTTAAACCAGCTGCTCGATTTGGCCAACAAGGGCATCGGCGAGCTGTTAACCTTCCAGAGCGAGGTTCTCGCCTCCCGAAAACTAAATTCTTAAAGGATCCATGCGTATCGAACTTTCCCTTCCTGCACGCATCAATATTCTGGGAAATCCCGGAGACGCCAACGAAGGCGACTTTGCAACCATCTCTGCGGCTTTAGAGTTGAGGGCCAGGGCAGCCATAGCGCCAGGCAGTCAAATTATCCTGCGTTCTCTTAAACGGGGCAAATCCGAGACCAAAATTTCACGGGATGATGGATCGGCGAAAATCCTCGATGAAGAAATTCATTCCTTGGGCCAACACCCATTACCATACTCGGGTAAACTTGATCTGCTCAAGGGAGCCATCAATCGGCTGTACAAGTTTAGCCCGGAATTTCGCCACAAGTACACCGAGCAAGGTTTTGAACTATATACCTGGAGCGATGTGCCTCGGCAAAGCGGGTTGGGTGGATCATCCTTGTTCGTTATGCTTACTTTGGCAGGGCTCAGAGCGTTCTATCGGCTCGATCCCCACCACCACAACGATTATGTTCTCGCCGAACTCAACCAGCGCGTGGAAGCTCACGAGCTAAACATCACCTGCGGCTATGCTGACCGCTACGTACCGCTCTTCGGCGGGATCGCCTACATCGATTATCGCGCCAAACTGCACCAACAAGAAATCCATCAAGAGCCATACGCCACCTACGAGCGCCTAGACGATCGAGTCCCAGATATCCCCATCGTCGTGGCGACCACCGGTTTGCATCACCATTCCGGAGATATTCACGGGCAGATGCGCCCACGGTATCTCGCTGAATGGAAAGCCTGGAAGAAGCAAGGCGGGGATGAACCGCCGATGGTGCGATTAATGTCCGCGGCCTGGGAGACAGCTTGGCGTGGGAAAATATCGCTGTTGAAGCAGGATTGGGAAACCTTCGGAGAGTTGATGAATGAGAACCACCGCATTGTAGACCAGATGATGCGCTATTGCGAGTTTGAAGATGGCGCCGGTTGGGCTAACAACCTGTTCATCGAACGAGCGTTGGAGCACGGCGCGCTTGGCGCTAAGCTCACCGGCGCGGGTGGAGGCGGCTCGGTTTACGCGCTTACCCGGCCCGGAAAGGAAGAAAACCTCATCGAAGTATGGCAGCAGACCGCTCAAGAGTCCGGGCTGGTTGAAGCAAGCATCTACCGGCCCAAGTTCTCCAAGCAGGGATTGATCCTTCGAACCATCGAAACGGTCTCGGCTTGAGAAAAAGCAGCATGCAAGCTGTCGTACTTGCAGCCGGAATGGGTTCTCGGCTCGGCTCCTTGACGCGGGACCGTTCGAAAGCGATGTTGCCGATTTTAGGTCAGCCGATCATCGCCAGGGTGATCGAAATGTTGGACTACCCCCAGGTCAAAGACATCATTGTCGTAGCCAGCCCGGTAGATGAGGAACTTCATCATTTTTTCAAGCAAAACCGGTCGTTCAATGGTCGAATACAACTGGTAAATCAAGATAGACCATTGGGAACCGGCGATGCGCTGGGCTGCGCGGCCCCTTACCTCAAAACGGATTTTCTGCTGACCGCCTGCGACAACTTGCTCCCGCCAACACATATCAAGAGTATGCTCAACCTCTGGAACGAGCAACCCGACCTTGAAGCTGTACTAACCTTACTTCAGGTTCCCGATGAACAAGTGAGCAGCACCGGGATCGTCGGCCTTGATGGGGACTGGGTAACCGGTATCGTTGAAAAGCCCACGCTTGCAAAAGCGCCTTCCAACATCGGCAGCCCTCCACTGTACATCTTTTCAACGCAACTGCTAAGCTACTTGCCTCAAATCCCCCGCTCCGAACGAGGTGAGTTTGAACTTCAAGATGCGATCCGGTTGTTAATCGAGGAGAGCGGTAAGGTACGCGGGTTGATGGCCGAGAGTCGCCTTACGCTTACCACCCCGGAGGACCTGCTGGCGATCAACCGGCATTTCCTTTCCCGCATCGAAGGCAGCCACCTGCCCGACACCATTGAGGCCGGCGAGGACATGGAATTCATCGCGCCGGTTTGGATCGATGCCGGAAGCCAAATTGGACGGGACTGCCAGATCGGTCCCAGCGTTTACCTGGAATCCGGGAGCAAAATCGGGGATGGCGCGGTTTTACGCAATGCAGTCATCTTGCGTGGCAGTCAAATCCCGCCCGGCGCTCGAATTATCGATCGAGTGACCACCGCAACATAGATTGGATACCTTACCTACCCCCTATTCTAAAATTATCCCTGGTATGAACCGAATTGGAGTTTCGCAGGAATGCCCAAGAAAATAGCTTTTATCTGTTACGAAACGCCCTTTGCGCCAGCGGGCGGTATAGCGGCGGTGATGGGAAAACTGCCTCAAAGTGTTGAATATACTTCTAAACTTGAAACCTTGGTGATTACCCCCTTCCACCAAAATATCTCCAAGACTGCGGCATTGAAAAAAGATATGGCCCGCGTAGGACGCATCCGCGTTCCCTTCGACGGAGAGCAAGTTCCGGTGTACATCTACCGTCTAGAACGCAATGGATCCTGGGTGTTTTTGCAGCCGCAGGAGCAAGCTTTTTTCGCCGGACGCCGCCACCCCTACGATATTAGCGACTCCCAGGCGGAAACCGCATCAACCCTGCTGCGTGATGCGCTCTTCTTTGGCGCCGCCAGCGTGAAGGCGCTGCCGCTGCTCGATCCTCGAGCCGACTGGGTCCTGATGATGCAAGATTGGGAGGCGGCTACTTGCGCGCTGGCGCTGGCCGATGGAGAGATCGGCGCGGATTACTCGCAGCACTTGACGCTCCACAATAGTTACGACAGCCCGGCGCCGGCGGCAGAATTGCTGCGCTTCGAGATCGACCCGGTTACCTGTCCTGGGGACACGGTCCTAACCCGCGCGCTGCCGCTGGTCGAGAAGCCGGTTTTTACCGTTTCTGACCAATTCTCACTTGACTTCAGCAACGAGATCCTGCAGGCGGAGGTCATAGCCCCGCACCTCCGAGAGATTTTAACCAGCTCTTTGGTGGGGGTGAACAACGGGCTGTTCGCCGAACAGGCCGTGCCCGGGGAGGCGCTCTCTGCCGCCCGGCGCAAAAACTACGAGCCGATCAAAACCTGGAAGGCAGCCAAACGAGAACACGCTATCAAAGCTCTAACCGATCTTAAACCTTCAGAGGATACTCCTGTCTGGGGAGATCCGAGGAAATTCGGCCGGGATGAATCTGCCTGGTTCGTGCTCGCCGGACGAGATGATTCCCGCCAAAAAGGTTACGATGTGGCCTGCGCGGCGATTGAGACTTTTTTGATCGAAGAAGGAGAGGCGGGATTCATTTTCTTTCCAATCCCTGGCGACGAAGGCCTTCCCGGGCTGTCGTTTTTGCAGCAGCTGGCCGCGCGTTTTCCAAAGAACGTACTTGTTTTGCCTTTCATCTTTCGAGAAGGCTATTTCTCAGTGCTCCAAGGTGCAGATTACGGAGTTATGCCGTCATTGTATGAACCTTTCGGTATGGCGAATGAGTTCTACCTTAATGGAACCGTCGGAATAGGACGCTCCACCGGCGGGATCATTCAGCAAATCGTGCCTTTACGAACCGCTAGAGCTTTCAGCCACGCGGTTCAGGTTCGCTCGGATCTATGGTACGGCGCGTCCGCCCATCCTACCGGGATCTTATACCGGGAGAGGGATGGCATTGCAACGGCTGCCGCCGACTGGGAGAACATCAACACTGCTGGATATGAACGCAATGGAAAAAATCCCGACCGTGTCCAGGAACGCAGCGTTTATCCATTATTCCAGGCGATGGCGAGCGAGCTCCGATTAAGCATCCACGACGGGGTACAGCTCTACAACGAGCAGCCAGAGTTGTACTACAGCATGCTCACCGAAGGGATCACGTACATCCAAAACAGCTTTTCCTGGCAAAGAGCTGCCAGCGCATACTTGCGATATGTGATCTAAGGAAAGCTAAATGGTTGAAGTGTCGATCTTAGAACAGGAGATCAACGAACAGGCGTTGGGTTTACGGCGCCTGCTTGATCGAGAGACAGATAAAGTTCTTGAGTTGTGCAAACAATTGGCAGGACGATTCCATTACGTCGTCATTGCCGCGCGTGGAAGTTCGGATAATGCCGCCCGGTACGCTCAATATCTTCTGGGAGCGCGCAATCGCCTGCCGGTTAGCCTGGCTACACCATCATTATTCACGCTGTACCAACAACCTCCGGCCCTCAATGGGGCGCTGGTAATTGGCATTTCCCAATCTGGACAATCTCCTGATGTAGTAGCCGTTCTCCAGGAAGCCCGCCAGCAAGCTTGTCCAACGTTAGCAATCACCAACTACTCGAATTCAGCGTTGGGAGAAGCTTGCGAATACCTGATCGAGCTGCACGCCGGGGTAGAGAAGGCGGTAGCAGCAACAAAGACATATACCGCCTCGCTCGCCGCAATCGCATTACTCTCGGGAGGTTTGCTACAAGATCAAAGATCATTCGATGCGCTCGAATCTATACCCGAATACATCGCCCGTGCGATCATCAATCTGGATGAGCCTCTGAGCCGGGTCGAGCGCTATCGATTCATGGATCATTGTACGGTGATTGGTCGAGGGTTTAATTACGCCACCGCTTTCGAAATATCCTTGAAGATTAAAGAGCTGACCCGCGTAGTTGCCGAACCTTATTCTTCGGCTGATTTCCGCCATGGCCCCATCGCTATGGTCAGAGACGGCTTCCCGGTGATCTTGATTGCTCCGAAGGGAGAAGTTTTCCAGGATGTAAGAGACCTGGTGGAGCAATTAAGCCAGCTCGATTCCGAATTGTTGATCATCTCAGATGACCCTTCCTTGCTGAATATGGCGAACCTTCCATTCGCTATTCCAGCCGGGTTGGAAGAATACCTCACTCCGCTAGTCGCCGTCGTGCCAGGTCAGTTGTTCAGCCTGAAGCTCGCTCAGGCTAAAGGCCTGGCCGCCGACCAGCCTGGTGGGTTGCAGAAAGTTACCGAGACCTATTAAAAACTGGGATGGATTACTACCGCAAAATAATCCCCAAATTCACCGCCATAGGCAGGTTATTGGATTTCGAGGATACGACGAACAGGTTGATCCTGGCGATATCTTTCCTCACCAGCCTGCTGGGTTTTGGCTGGGAGCTGATCTTAGGAAAGGGGTTCTTTCCCAGCGCAATATGGGGAATCGAAGCCGGGATCGCGATATTTTTTACCTGGGGTTTGGCTCGCGAGATTGATCCAGAACATAGTCTATCCGCCTTCCCCGGTATTGTGTTGACATTGTTAGGCTTGCCCATCCTGGGTTTACCCGATTTAATCATCTTATTATGGATGTTGATAGTCGCCAGGATGCTGAACCGGACAACTGGTCTGCCGGCGAAAGTTACGGACTCCCTGGCGATCGTACTGCTATCCGGTTACCTGGTCTGGCAGGCAAATTGGCTTTTTGGCTTAATTGCTGCGGTTGCGTTTTTTCTGGATAGTTTCCTGCCAAACCCGCGCAGGCGACAGATCTTGTTCGCAGTTATTGCCCTCCTCGCCAGCTTGGTTGGTATCGTTCTGAGTGGCGGATTCTCGCCGGTGGGCAACCTTAGAATTTATTCTCTCCTGGCCATGCTTGTCATCACTCTGCTCTTCATACCCGTCGTTATTCGAGCGCGCCAGCAACATGCCAGCGCTGACTTTACCCAGGAAACGCTCTACCCCAGCCGCGTCCAAGCAGCTCAAATACTCACTCTGGCAACCTGCTGGCTGCTTGCCATCTGGGGAGGAGATGCCGGATTTGTATCAGTTTTACCGATGTGGAGTGCATACCTGGGGACGAGTGTGTACGGTCTGGGAGCACAGCTCTTCAATCGTTGAATGGAACTTTTCAACAAAGCAATCCGCGCGATCCGGTTCACCGGTCTGCTTAATACGGTTCGGACCATCTTATACGCCCTGAACCGCAGCTGGCTTGATTACCGGTACGGAACGCAAAAAACCTCAAAATCTACGTCTAAAAATCCGGGGAAATGGTTGCGTACGAGCGAAGGATCACAAGGGCTGCATGCCTACTTTGAAAACGCCGACGTGAACATATGCTTTCTAGCCGAGGATTTGGTACGAGTAACCTGGGAACCGGGAACTGCGCCTGTTCCGTATGCTATCGCCAGGACGGATTGGCCTCCAGTCGAAGTCGAGATCACCGAGCGTGCAGGCCAATGGAGACTTCAAACTTCAGAATTATCTGTGACCCTCGAACAAACGGGTGAGCTGATTTATCGAAACCAGGCGAACCAAGTCCTTCGCAAAGAACTTCCGCCAGTTCGCAAAGGGAGCGCGTGGATACAGCGGTCCTCTCTCCAGGATAACGAACACTTCTTCGGTCTCGGGGAGCGAGCCGCGCCTTTCAACCTCGCCGGGGAAAGCTATCGATTGTGGAACACCGATCCGGGAGGCGGTTACAGGCCGGGAGACGATCCTCTTTACCTCTGTATCCCCGTCTTCCTTGGGTTGCACGCCAGCGGCGCTTACCTGATCTTTTACGAAAATTCGTATGATGGCTACCTGACCTTTGGGGAACACACTGAAGCCAGCTTCGAAGACGGCGCCCTGCGCTACTACTTTATCCCTGGTCCTCCCGAACGTGCGGTGGAACGTTATATGGATCTGACCGGCCGTCCGCCCTTGCCGCCGCGGTGGGCGCTCGGATTTCACCAGTCTCGCTGGGGGTACAAGAACGCGGACGACGTC
>CAYNWK010000086.1:0-17965 GCA_964400875.1 uncultured Anaerolineaceae bacterium
CGCAATTCCCCATCCCCCGTAAACGGGGGAGTACCCTTGCGCAATTTTCTATGGGAGCATGGTTTAGACGGTGAAACCATCTAAACCATGCTCCTTTGATTCGAAATCTGCGGGTTGGTTACTGCGGCTATGAGGAGGCGGGCTCCGCCGGGCTTGCCTCTTCCGCTTCGGAGGCGTGCATCTTGCGGTGCCACTCCTCGACCCTGGGCGGAATGCCGCCCTCCCAGCCCGGACCTCGACCGCCCGGGCCATTGCCATACCAGCCCCGGCCGTGCGGGCCGTAGCTGCGCCACCCCCGGCGGAAGAACAGGCCGCGCAAGGCGGCGAAGATTAGGAAGATCGCCAGGAATGGGAAGCACAATCCGAAGAAACCAAAGCCCCCGCCCCACGGGCGATAGTACGGGGCGTAGAAATAGGGGGCCGGCAGAGTCTGGCCCTCCGTCGCGCCCTCCGTGAGTGAGGCGGCCGCGCCCTGAGCTATCCCCAGGTTGTAAACGTACGCACCTAAGGCAACCAACGCGCCTAGCAGGACAATCACCAGGATGGCCCGCATGAAAAATCCAGTTCTCATCAATTTTCTCCTTTACGATAAATTGGTTGGGAGTTACGCAGTTGGCCGGTGAAGCGGGTGTTTGGGCAGGTGAACCTCGCCCGAACACCCCCTTGCCTCACCCAAGTGCGTAAGTCCTATTGGCGATAAGTTTTACAATTTGCATTATCGGACGAGATTGTGAAGAGAATGTGAACGAATTGCGGAGCCATTTCGGAGACCTAGCCAGAGTAGGAAAACGACCGGATATTAATCTTGTTGTTATCTTGACTTGTTATACTGGGAGGCGTTGACCCCCGACCATTTACGATCAGGTGGTCGATGGCATACCGAGGAGGCAGCTCGAATGCAGCAGGCGGATAGAATTTACCGAAAATATCTCAGGCCACTTCCGCTCTTACTGAGCTGGCTTGCGTTGGCCGCTTGTACGCCGGCCTCACCCACGGAGGGCGCGGCGCTACCGACTGCAACGGTGGAAATCGCTTCAGCGCCCCCACAGGCTTCCTCCACGGCAGCTTCAGAGCAGACTCCGACGGACCAGGAACCTGCTCCAGTGCAACCCACAGAGGCCGATCCTGCGGATTCAACGGCGCTGGCCTGCGCCAGCCCGGTGGAAGCGACCCCGCCCATGACGGAAGGTCCTTTTTACATCCCCGGCTCTCCCGAGCGGACCTCTTTGCTCGAAGAGGGCATGCCCGGGACGCCGCTGACCGTCAGCGGGTACGTGCTGAACCAGGATTG
The DNA here is from genome assembly GCA_964400875.1 of uncultured Anaerolineaceae bacterium. Lineage (GTDB taxonomy): Bacteria > Chloroflexota > Anaerolineae > Anaerolineales > UBA4823 > CAYNWK01. The sequence continues at coordinate 1,292 of CAYNWK010000086.1, forward strand.
CGAACCCATCCCTGGCGCCTGGCTCGATTTCTGGCAGACGGATGCGCAGGGCGAATACGACAACAGCGGCTACCGGCTGCGCGGCCACCAGTTCACCGGGGAGGACGGCAGCTACCGGTTGGAGACTGTGCTGCCGGGCGAGTATCCCGGGCGCACCGTCCACATTCACGTCAAAGTTCAGGCTCCCGGCGGCCCCATCCTGACCACCCAGCTGTTCTTCCCCGGCACGGCTGGCAACGCCAGCGATGCGATCTTCTCTGAAAAGCTGCTGGTAGACATGCAAGAGGGAGAGGATGGGCTTCAGGCAACCTTCAACTTCGTCCTGGAAGCCCCCTGAGATGCCCGGTTATAAAAAGTGGCTCAGCTGGTGGGCCGGTGGGCTGGCGTTGGCTTTTATGCTGGGCTGGGGGAGCGTGGCAGCCGGGAATTCCTCTTGGGAGGATGCGCCGGCCGCGCCGATCCCTCAAATACAGCCCACCCCGGACAGCGTCTCTCCAGGATCGGAGGGTGCAGAGCTCGCTGCGGTCGCGGCGGATACGCCAGGGGTGAACCTGCTGCCCATCGTCAGAAATTTCCGCATCAATACCGCCCACTTCACCGAAACCTCAGCCGATGTCGCCGATGGCTGCGTCACCCCCGGGGAGCACTTCCTGCTGCGCTTCGATTTCCTGGTGCACAACGCTGGCTTGGTCGATCTGGTTATCGGGGACCCGGCTGAAGCCTCGCACCTGTTCGTCCGCTCTGTCGGGCACGACCACCTTCACCTGCGGGACTTCAACGAGTACCGCTTGTTCGACCGGGAAGGTCGCCAGGTGATCGAGAGCTACAAGCAGGCTTTCTGCCTCTTTGACAGCCAAAGGCTCTCCGAGTGGGCGCGCCTCACCCGCCAGTTCATTCCCGAAGACTGCGATACCTACCAGGGGCTTTCAGCCGGATGGGCCGATCTGTATCCGGCGCGCATCACCTGCCAGTTCATCGCCATCGATCAGATCCCGGACGGCGACTATGCCTTCGTGGCGACCACCAACTCCCGGGCTCTCGTCGATGAAGTCAACTACGCCGACAACCGCATTTGCATCGAGCTAAGCATTCGCGGCTACAGCGTGACCGAGGTGAACCAGGGCCTGTGCCAGAACCTGGTAGGTCAGCTGCCGGTGCTGAAAAAGCCCGTGCCCAGGCACCTGCTGCCCTGCAATCTGCGGCGCACATCGGCCTGCGTTCGTTAAACCGTCCCTACTTCCACTTCCAACCCATCGTAGCCAACCTCATAGCCACTCTGCGCGGCGTAATCGACCAGCTCCGGGTGGGGCGGGTTGCCTTCGTGGGCGATGTGCGTGGCGAAAACGCGCGCCCGTTCGGCCAGCAGGCCTTCTGTGCGCAGGCGCGCCAGGTACTCGCTGACCAGCTGAGCGCTCAGGTGATCGCTGGCTTGCTCCGCCGGGCCGTAGGTGTGATCCAGGATCACCAGGTCGAAGCGGAAATTGCTACGTTGGAAGGCCTCCCAGGTCGCTTCCGGCAGCGCCGCCGTATCGGTTCCATAGAAGATGCAGCGATCGCCCTCCTGGATGGCGTACAGCAGGGGCTCTACGCCGGGGTCGTGGTTGGCTGGAAACGTAGTCACCGTATAGGAATCCACTTTGAAGGTCTGCAGCGCTTCGATAGGGTGCAGGGTGAGGTTGAGCAATTCGCCGGTCTCCCGGTCGAACAGGCTGGCGGGAGCCAGGTCGCCTGCCAGGCGATCGGCGACCTGGCCCAGCGTAGCCGCCGAGGCGTAGAAATGCAGGCGCGGCGCGCCGACCACGCCGTAGCCCGGGCTGCGCGAGAGCAAGTGGGAGGCGTCCAGATGATTGGCATGTGCGTGGGTTTGCAGGCAATAGCGCACCTTGGTGAGAGGACAGCCGTGCAGCGCGGCCGCCGTCATGATGTCCGGGCCCAGGTCGATCAGCAGGTCGTCGTTGACCAGCGCAGCGGACCGTTTGCGCAGGCTCGGGCCGCCCAACTTGCGTGCCGCTTCGCAGTTGCGGCAGCGGCAGAAAGCCTCGGGGAAGGCGTTTGCCGCTGCAGTCCCCAGGAAGGTGAACTTCATCTTTTCCTCCGGCTTCGACAAGGTATCAAATGCCTGATGATGGGCGGACTTTGCCGCCCATCATCACCTTTCCACTGGTGTTGATTATATTTCGTAACGCTTTCCGTAACGCTCTCAGGACGGTAGAAGTCTATACTGGTAGAAGTTACGTAGTTCATGAGGAAATCGGGGGTGCGGCGGTGGGCTTATACTACTGCCGCGCTCCCACTCTCTCGATAAAGTGCGTAACTCCTAGTGGATTTAAAGGAGGTAGTGATGAGCGATCGGATTCTACTTGCCAGCACCTGGGATAACATCGCCCGCGCCGAGCGCCATGCGGACGGCCAATGGACGGTGGATTACATCCTCGAAGATCGCGCCGTGCGCTGCATGGCTGTCGATCCCTGCAGCCCTGCCACGGTTTACGCCGGTACGGACGGTCAAGGGGTGCTGCGCTCTGACGACCGGGGCGCGACCTGGCGCCAGGCCGGCCTGGAGGGGCAGGTGGTCAAGTCTCTGGCGGTCAGCCCGCACCAACAGGGCACGCTCTACGCTGGGATCAGACCGGCCGGTTTTTGCACCTCTCAGGATGGGGGCGAATCCTGGCAGGAGTCCGCCGGTTTCCAACGCATTCCGAATCGTTGGTGGTGGTTCTCCCCGGCGAGCAAGCCTTTCACCGCCTACGTGCAAGCCATCGCCATTTCCCCTACGGACCCGGACGTCATCCTGGCGGGGATCGAGTTTGGCGCGGTGGTGCGCAGCGAGGACGGCGGGCGGACCTGGTCAGCGCACCGCAGCGGGGCGCTGCGCGACTGCCATTCGCTGCATTTTCACGCCCGGGACGGCGCCTGGGCTTACGAGGCCGGCGGCACTGGCGGCGGAGCCTCTTTCAGCCGTGATGGCGGCCGGACCTGGCGTAAGGCGAAGGCCGGGCTGGCCAAGAATTACGGCGTCTCCTGCGCCGCCGATCCGGGCAACCCGGAAGTCTGGTACGTCTGCGTGGCCCCCGGTCCGGGAAAAGCTTACCAGGCCCAGAGCGAGGCTTATCTCTACCGCTCGGCTGGCGGTGAGGGCTGGCAGCCGATAGGGTGGAGCGACCATCCGTTGAGCAGCACCCCGACCGCGCTGGTCACCGCCCCGCGCGCCCCTGGTGATCTCTACGCCGGCCTGACCAACGGCGCCATCTTCTACTCCAGCGATTACGGAGAGAGCTGGGATCTGCTCCCGCTGCAGTTGCCGGGCATCTGGTGGTCGTTGGTGGTGCTTTAATGTGAGCGATCGTAACGCAGGCTTGATAGCAGGGGCGTTGGCCGGCTTCTCCGGCCTGCTGACATTCCTGGTGATCCATCACCTGTGGATCATGCCGATCTGGTTCATCCTGCCGCTGGGGTCCCTCGTCGCCGGGCTGGGCGGCCTGGCGGCTGGCTGGGCGTATGTCGAAGTGCAACCCCGGCTTCCGAGGCGGCCCTGGACTGTTTTCGCGGTCCTGGCGGGGATGGTTGTGATCCTGGCCCCGGCCCTGCTGCTGGCTGAACTGCGCCCGCCCATGTTTTCGGTTTCGGCGGCAGGGGTGGCGAACCTGGCGATGGGCTTGCCCGAAGCGGTGTTCCGTTTCATCGGTGAATTGCTGGCGACTGCCGCCCTCACCGGAGGGTTGTTGGGCTGGCAGCTGGGGCGTACGCGTCGCGCTGCTGCAGCCACTGCCCTGGCTGGCTTCGTTTTCGCCCTCGGCCCGGGGCACAATATTCCTTTTATCGGTGGTACATCCGGGGTGCCCAAGGAACTGTCCATCATGGGGGCGGTCCTGCTTGCCTCCTCTCTGGTGCTGGTGGAGGGGCACGCGCTGCTCTCCAAAGCGTTCGATCCGGGCTGATCGGGTCTTCGTCGTAACGCTTTCCGTAACGCTTTGGGGACGATGGTCGGTTAAACTGGAATTATCCATGGTGTGCAGGTCATTCTGGTGGCGGTCAACATATTCGAGATACTTCTTGAATGGCTGCTGGCTCAGGTTTAGCGGTGATTTTAGCAGGTGAATGATGAGGGTGCGTATTGATGGGGGAAAGCCTAGAGGGTTGCTATGATGGAGAGCAATGCAGCAAACGATCCTCGACGAGGATGGCGACTGATCCTCGCGCGCGCAATGTGGTTTCTCATCGCCGCTGTGACCATCGTGAGCCTGGTTCTGGCTCTACCCATACGTTTGTTCGATATCACCGAGACGCTGGCCCCGGCTATTTTTGGGGGCGTTTCAGCCCCGTTTGGCATCACCGCCCACTTCTTCGCCATCTATATCACTACCGGTGAGATTTTGCTCGGTTTTCTGATCTGGTTTACAGTTGGCGTTCTGGTATTTTGGCGAAAATCGGACGACGTTCTGGTGACCTTTTTCTCCGCCATCTTGGTGGCGGCCTCTGTGTTTTTGAGCGACTTCGCCATGTCGTTAGCCGCGCGGAGGCCGGGCTGGAGCACCCTGATTTACTTGATGCGCGCTTTTACTTACGCAGGCATCGTGGTTTTCTACTATATCTTCCCCAATGGGCGTTTTGTACCCCGCATCACCCGCCTGCTGGTAGTTGTGTGGATTGCTTATACTGTTTCCTGGATTTTTTATCCCGAACTGATTCCTCCCTCCAACCACATCATCACGAATCCCAGGCAGATTGTACTGGGGATCTGGTTTTTGCTATGGCTGGGCAGCGGCGCTTTATCACAGATCTACCGCTACCGGCGCGTCAGAAACGCGATTGAAAAGCAGCAGACCAAATGGATCGTCTTTGGGACATCTGCGGCGGCGGTCGGTACTGTGGTAACCTTCAGCCATCCGTTCTTCCTCCCGGCGTTAAGGGTGCCGGGCTCTGCAATGGTCCTCTATGTGATGGCGGCGTTTGCGTTGGTCATAATGTCTCTTGCGCTTGTCCCGGTAACGATCGCTTTCTCGAACCTGCGTTACCGCCTGTGGGATATCGACGTGATCATCAACCGCACGTTGGTCTACAGTGCATTGACCGGATCGCTGGCTTTGGTGTATTTTCTCAGCGTGGTGCTTTTACAGCAAGTCTTCCCGGCGCAGTCGCCTTTCTCTATCGTGCTCTCCACCCTGGCGACGGCGGCGCTTTTTTCTCCCCTGCGCAAACGAATTCAAAGCACGATTGACCGGCGCTTCTACCGCCAGCGCTACGACGCCGAACGCATCATCGCCGCCTTCGCCGTACAGATGCGCGATCAGGTCGAGCTGGAAAAGTTGTCCGCTGCGCTGCTGGCGACGGTAGATGAGACGATGCAGCCAGCGCATGCCTCCCTGTGGTTGAAGGATGCTCGACCATGAGGGGTATCTCGTGTAAGGCGAGGATAGGAAGATGTAGGTGATGAAAGCGCACGTTTTACGGAGGATAGCCTGGTTTCTGGTGGGGGCTTATATCATCCTGGTGGTGGTCGGTATGGTTTTGCAGGGGGTGACACAACAATACTTTGCCGGTTTTGATTTTGCCGTTATTGTTTTTATGTACGGCGTATTCTCGCTCTGGCCCATCATCGGTGGTTTGATCGTCTCCCGTCACCCGCGCAACCCGATTGGATGGATATGGTGCCTGGGTATGTTGTTCGTAGCGATGGACCCGTTCGCTTTCGGATATGCCTCCTATAGCCTCACTGCCGCGCCGGCTCCGTTGCCATTTACCAGTCTGGCGCTGGTCTGGTTGAACTGGAGCGGTATGCCCTTCGGTATATTAATGTTCACCCTGCTGATGATCCTGTTTCCCACGGGGCGACCCATATCGCCTCGTTGGGGTCGCCTGGTTTGGTTAGCTGCCGGAGCCTTGATTGTCTATCTGCTTTTGAAAGCATTGGAACCCGGTCATTACTTCTTTTATCCTTCGATCGATAATCTATTCGCAGTAAGCGAGCCAATTTGGACCTGGCTTAATCCGGTTATGTGGCTGGCTTTGGTTGTGCTCTCCGCTTGCCTGCTGGCAGGGGGATTCTCCTTGATTTTGCGGCTTCGCCGGGCGCGAGGAGACGAGCGCCAGCAGGTAAAATGGCTGCTCCTGCCCTTAGGATTATTTGTGATCGGCATCCCGATTGTTGTGTTCTCGGAAAACGATCCTACGGGTTTAATGATGCTGCTGGGCGGCGGGATGCACATGCTCGCCGTCTCCGGCGCGGTCGCTGCAACAGCCTTCGCCATCTTCAAGTATCGCCTTTACGACATCGACCTGATCATCCACCGCACCCTGGTTTACAGCGCTTTGACCGGGTCGCTGGCTTTGGTGTATTTTCTCAGCGTGGTGCTTTTGCAGCAGGTTTTTTCGGAGCAGTCGCAGTTTTCCATCGTGCTCTCCACATTGGCGATGGCGGCGCTCTTTGCCCCTCTGCGCAGGCGGATTCAACAGATTATCGATAAACGCTTCTACCGCCGGCGCTACGACGCGGAACGCATCATCGCCACCTTCGCTGTGCAGATGCGCGACCAAGTCGAGCTTGAAAAGTTGTCCGCTGCTCTGCTGGCGACGGTGGAAGAGACCATGCAGCCGGAGCGCGCCTCGCTCTGGATGCGAGATTCGTGAAACACTTGAGGTAAATTTCCCTTCAGGCTCAATTCATCGCTGGCTGCGGCTGCCCGGTTCGGCCCCCTTCGTAGATGCGCAGGAAGGCCACGCCGGCGAGGATTAACAGGCTGCCGCCGATCTGGATCCCGTTCAGGCGTTCCCCCAACAAGAAATACGCGATCAGGGCGGTGAAGACCGGCTCGGTAGTCAGGATCAGGTTGGCTACGCTAGAGGGCAACAGGGTCAGGCTGGTGTTGTACAAACCGAAGCCCGCCACGGTTGGCCCGGCGGCCAGGATTAGGAGTACCCCCCAGCCCGCCAGGGCGCTTCCCAGCCAAAATAGTTCAGCCGGATGGGTCGCCGCCCCGGGCAAAATACCCCCCAGTAGTAAATTGAAGCCCAGCAGGAACCCCGCTGCGCCGCCGAAGGTGTACAGCAGCGTCGTCCACGGGTTCAGGCCGCGCTGGGCGGCCGAGCGACCCATCAGGCTGTAGACCGCGTAGGCCAGCCCCGAGAGTATCCCGGTCAGGATGCCCAGTGGGTTAGCGCGCCAGGCCGCCGGATCCAGGGCTTCGGCGACTAATACGCAGCCGCCCAGGCTGAGCGCAACGGCCACGATCTTGGCCCAATCCAGCCGTTCGTCCAGCAGCCAGCGCCCCAGCAAGGCGGTGAAGCCCGCCGAGCAGTAAGCCAGCACGGTGGAGATCGAGGCCCCATTCAGCGCCACGGAAAGGGTCCATAAGGAGTTAAAAGCTGCCAGCACCAGCCCGTAGAGCAGCAGGTAGGGCAAGTGTCTTCGTTCGATCCTGAGCAGCCCGGGGTGCAGGAGCGCCAGGGTGGGCAGCAGGGTAAGCGTCACGAAGCTGTCCCGCCAGAAGGCCAGCACCAGCGCGGGCAGCTGGTAGCGCACTGTCAGGTAGCGGATCAGGATCGCCGTGGTGGACAGGATCGCGGCGCTGAGCAGGGCGATCAGGTAGCCCCGGCTGAGGGCATGTGCGCTCATTGACTCTGCGCCGTCCACGCCTTATTGCCCCTGGTCCCTGGTCTTATCCACGAGGGGGTTGCCTTCCACCGCTTCTGGCGGCGCTTTCGAACTTGTCCGGCGGTTGGTGAGGGAGGCGGAGCAGCCATACTGGTCTGGTATCCTTATCGCCGAGCTCGCTTCGTCGGCAGTCTTCCCTTTCTGGTGAAGAATAGCACAAATCCTCGGGATGATCAAATTGTATAGTAAACCGGCTCAGGGTAATTACATCTCCCTGTAATGAGGAGCGATGGGTTCAAGTGGAGCTTCGCTCTACTTAAACCACCATTTCCTATGAATCGGATTTCGAATGGCTCAGCCGAAGAGCAGCTGGGCGAGCAAGCCGGTCAGCAAGGGGATGACCAGGCTCAGGCTCCAGCGGACGGCGGTGAAGCGCCAGCCCATGAAGGGCAGTTCGAAGGTCACGGAAATGAAGGCCAGGGTCGCCCAGCTGGTGATCAGCGTGATGGTCTGGCCCAGGCCTGCGCCGGCCTGGTACAGCGCGCCGATCAGGGGGAAGACCACGTACGGCCCGCCGGGCAGCAGCATCCCCACCACCTCGGCGACCAGCACCCCGCGCCAGCCAGTCTCCGGCCCGATCAGCGCCTCCACCAGATCCTGGGGGGAAAGCACTTCCACATAGCCCACGATCAGGAAGGCCAGCAGCAGCAAGGGGAGCGTCCGTTTCAAGGTCTGCCAGCCCAGGGTGATGCCCTGGCGGTGGCTGCCGTCCCTGCGCCGCCAGGCGACGAAGAGCATCACGGCTGCCAGCGCGACCAGGATCGCAGTTGCCAGATTCATGTAGGAACCCCCTGGCGGATGCGCTCCATCCAACCCCCGAAGAGCGCTTCGGCGGCAAAGCCCAGCAGCGGCGGCATGACCAGGGTGATGGCGAAGCGGATCACGGTCAGGTTCGGCCCGAGCAGGGCGAACTCCAGGGGCAGCCGGGAAAGCGTCCACAGGTTCTTGGCCGTCACGAAAGCTACCAGCACCCCCAGGCTCGCCCCGGCGTTCATCAGCGCCGCGGCGATAGGGTAGTAAACGTAAGGCCCGCCCGGCATCAACGCCCCACCCAGGCAGGCCAGCAAGATGCCGCGCCAGCCCGCGCCGGCGCCCAGCCAGCGGGTGACCATCTCCCGCGTCACCAAAACCTGGATCAAACCGGCTACCAGGAAAGCCGCCAGGAGCAGGATGGTCACGCTGAACAAGGTTTCCCCGCCGGCCATCAGACCGGCGAGGACCAGCGCAACGCCCCCTTGCCGCCAGGCCAGCCCGGCCAGCGCCAGGGCAATCAGGGCTAAGAAGATTGGAATGCGATCGCGCACGAGTTCACCTGATTTCGGTCGGCTTTCGTCAGGCCATACGCCTCGATTTTAGCACGATCTATGCGGCAGCCATCCGTTTCAACCCCGGTGGCGACCTTCGCCAGGCGTTTCAAGCAGCTGGTCGAGCCCGTCACCGGCTGGTAACTCGGCTGAAACCGGCGGTTGCTATAATAACTTCACCTGGTCTTCCTTGCGGCGCAGGCGAGGTGCGCTGCGCCGCTTTCCGAGAACATCCATCTAAGGAGCATCCCTCATGCGTATGCAAGACAAAGTTGTGTTGATCACCGGCGGGGCTGCCGGTATAGGCAAAGCGACCGCGGCGCGCTTCGTTGAAGAAGGCGCCCGCGTGGTGATCTGCGACGTCGATCAGGCCGCGGGGGAAGCGGCCGCCGCAGAGCTTGGCCCTCGGGTCCGCTTCTACCGCGTGGACGTGTCCGACCGGCAGGCCGCCCAGGAATGGGTCGACGCCGTGCTGGACGACTACGGGCGGATTGACGTGCTGGTCAACAACGCCGGCGTGCTGCGCGACAACCTGCTGGTCAAGGTCAAGGATGGCGAGCTGGTCAAGCAAATGCCGGAAGCGGACTTCGACCTGGTCATCTCCGTCAACTTGAAAGGCGCTTTCAACTGCACCCAGGCGGTGGTGCCGGCGATGATCGAGCAGGGCGGCGGGGTGATCCTGAACGCCACCTCCATCGTCGGCCTGGACGGCAACTTCGGCCAGACCAACTACGTGGCTTCCAAGGCGGGCGTTGTGGGCATGACCAAGGTCTGGGCCCGCGAGTTAGGCCGCTACCAGGTGCGCGTCAACGCCGTCGCCCCCGGCTTCATCCTCACCGAGATGGTCCAGCAGATGCCTGAGAAGATCCTGGAGGGCATGGTCGCCCACACGCCGCTGGGACGCATGGGCCAGCCGCGCGACATCGCAAACGCCTATCTCTTCCTGGCCTCCGAAGAAGCCAGCTATATCTCCGGGGCTGTCCTGCGGGTGGACGGCGGCATCGTGGTGGGCACTTGAACAGGGACCTATGAACGAGATGGGAAAGGTTTTGCCGGACACCCGCCGCGTGGAACCCGACCGCAGCGGATATCTTCCGGTGGAGGGCGGGGCGCGGCGCATCTATTGGGAGTATTTCGGGCAGGGCGAAAAGGAGGTCGTGGTGCTGCTCAACGGGGTGGGCATGCTGACCCGCTCCTGGTACCGCAACGTGCCCAACGTGTTCCCCGACTACGATGTGCTGCTCTACGATTACTTCGGACAGGGCGGCTCCTCGCAGGAGGATGAGCCGTACTACATCGACAGGTTCGCCGCCTACCTGATCGGCGTGATGGACCAGTTGGGGATCGACAAGGTCCACCCAGTGGGCGTGTCTTACGGCGGCTTCATCGCCGCCGACCTCGGGCGCCTGTTCCAGGACCGCCTGCACACCCTGACCCTGTCCGGGATCTTGCTGACCCGCGAGACCCTCTTCCAGATGTACCAGGACATCTCCCTGATGTTCTACCGCGACACGGATAAAGCCTTCGAGATCTACACCCATTATTTATACGAGAAGACTTTTGGGGAGCCCTTCGCTGCGCTGATCTACGGCGACACCATGGAGCGCACCCGGCGCAAGTTTTACGACCGCTACGTGGACCGCCGGCACTGCCTGATCCGCCTGACCGAAGCCCAGAATCCCTTCTTCGAAAACATCGACGCCGACCCCGAGGCCTACCGCCACATCGAGACTCCGACCCTGGTCATCACCGGCGAGCAGGATCGCGCCATCCCGCCCTGGCAGCAGCGCAAGCTGCTCGACATCCTGCCCAACAGCCGCCAGGTCATGCTGCCGGAGTGCGGGCACCTGACCTACCAGGAGCGCGGCGAGGTCTTCTGGCCCATGGTGAAGCGCTTATTCGCCGCTAAATCGCTGGATTTTGAGCTGCACTGAGGTTCGTCACGGAGGTGAAGCATGTATATCGGAGATTATCTCGGCCGGCGCCAGGTCTACTCGCCGGATAAGCTGGCCGTCATTGACGCCGGCAAAGACCCCGCGCTGCGCCTGACCTACCGGCAGATGAACGCCCGCGCCGACCGATTGGCCAACTGGCTGAAGAGCGCCGGCGTCGCCAAGGGGGACCGGGTGGCGATCCTGGCCCGCGACGGGGTCGCGCACCTGGACTGTTTCTTCGCCTGCGGCAAGCTGGGCGCCATCCACACGGCTTTCAACTGGCGCTTGCACTGGCGCGAGCATGTCGCCATCATCGCCAACACCGGGCCCAAGGTGCTGATCTACTCAGACGATTTTAAAGACATGGTCGCCGAGATCGAGGCGCAGACCCGTGATGAACCCTACGCTATCCGGGAATACGTTCATTTGGAGGGGCAAGGCCTACCGGGGGGCCGGCTTTACGCCGACCTGCTCGAGTCCACCGAGGCCTCCCCGGTGACCTGCGAATCCTTGGAGGCGGAGGACATCGCCTGCCTGCTGTTCACCGGCGGCACCACCGGCATGCCCAAGGGAGCGATGATCAGCCACCGCATGATCTGCTGGAACGTGCTCAACACCGTGATCCACGACCTGAACCACGACGATACCTACCTCAATGTCTACCCCCTGTTCCACGCCGGGGGGCTGTTCGCCTACCTGTCCTCCCAGATCGTCTTTGGCAACACCACTTTGCTGACGCGCCAGTTCGACCCGGCCCAGGTGCTGGACCTGATCGACCGCGAGCAGGTCACCGTCTTCGCCGCCGTCCCCACCATGTACCAGATGCTCACCCAGGCACCCAACTGGGAGACAGCCCGGCTGGACAGCCTGCGCTTCTGCACCAGCGGCGGTGCGCCCCTGCCGGTGCCCCTGGTCGAGCAGTACAACCGCGAGAAGGGCATCCGCTTTAAGCAGGGTTTTGGCATGACCGAGTTTGGACCCGGCCTGTTCGCCCTGCCCCCCGAGGACGCCATCCGCAAGGCGGGCAGCATCGGCCGGCCGAACTTCTTCGTGGACGTGCGCGTGGTGGATGAGGCTAACCAGCCGCTCGGGCCGGACCAGGAAGGTGAGCTGGTGCTCAAGGGCCCCAGCCGCTGCTCCGGCTACTGGAACGACCCCGAAGCCTCGGCCGCCGTGCTCGACGAGGGCGGCTGGTTCCACACCGGCGACATCGTGCGCTACGACGACGAGTGGTATTTCTACGTGGTCGATCGCAAAAAGGACATGTTCATCTCCGGCGGCGAGAACGTTTACCCGGTGGAGATCGAGAACGTGCTCTACCGGCACCCGGCGGTGCATATGTGCGCCGTGATCGGCATGCCGCACGAGAAATGGGGCGAGGTGGGCCTGGCCTGCGTGGTGCTCAAGCCGGGGGCGACCGCCAGTGAGGCCGAGCTGCTGGATTTCATGAAGGAGCATCTGGCGAGCTACAAGGTGCCTAAGCGCGTGGAGTTCCTGGAGGCCCTGCCGCTCTCGGGCATGGGCAAGATCCTCAAGCGCGAGCTGCGCGAGCAGTTTGTGGCGGAGCAGGCGGTCTGAACTTGCCAGATACTTAAACACGAAGGCGGAAAACCCCTCTCCCGGCGACACTTCGTTTCGTGAGGGGGAGAGTAATGTGATCTTGACAGAAGGAGCTGCTTTCCCGGCGAACAATACATTGCCTGTAGGAAGCCGTTTAAATAAACAGTTCAAACCAAGGAGCAAACCATGGCAAGCGTACCCACTTTAGCGGGGATCAGCTCGCAGATGATCCCCACCGAACGCCTCAAGATCCACGTCCTGCTGAGCGGCCCCGAGGAGGGAGTCCCGGTGGTCTTCGTCCACGGGAACTTCTCCGCGGCGACCTACTGGGAGGAGTTGATGCTGAAGATGCCGGAGGAGTACCGCTGCATCGCCCCCGACCTGCGCGGCTTCGGCGATACCGAAGACCTATTGATTGACGCCACGCGCGGCGCACGGGATTGGTCGGAGGACCTCAAAGCGCTCTCCGACCACGTTGGCGACCGCCCGGCCCACCTGGTCGGCTGGTCGCTGGGCTCCGCGCCCGTGCTCCAATTCGTGCAGGACTACCCGGAGCTGGTCTCTTCGATAACCTTCATCAGCCCGGTCAGCCCGTACGGCTTCGGAGGGACCAAGGGCCTGGACGGAACGCCCAACTACGCCGATTTCGCCGGCTCGGGCGGCGGCACGGTCAACCCCGAGTTCGCCCGCCGCGCCAGCGAGGGCGACCGCAGCGCCGAGGATCCCAACTCGCCGCGCAACGTGATCAGCGCTTTTTATTACAAGGCGCCTTTCCAGGCCGGGCGGGAGGAGGCTTTCCTCGACGCCGCCTTGCTGGAAAAGACCGGCGAGGACCGCTACCCAGGCGACATGACCCCTTCCGAGAACTGGCCCAACGTCGCGCCTGGGGTCTGGGGCCCGATCAACGCCACGTCCCCCAAGTATTTCGATGGCTCGGGCGTCATCGATCTGGAAAACAAGCCGCCGGTCTTGTGGATCCGCGGCGATTCGGACCAGATCGTTTCGGATACCTCGATGTTCGATTTCGGCACGCTGGGGCAGATGGATTTGGTTCCGGGCTGGCCTGGGGAGGAGGTCTTCCCGCCCCAGCCGATGGTCTCGCAGACCCGCGCCGTGCTCGAAGCCTATAAGGCCAACGATGGAGATTACCGGGAGGTGGTCATCCCCGACACGGCCCACAGCCCGCACATCGAGAAGCCGGAGGATGTGCTGGAAATCTTGGTGGGGTTCCTCAGGTCGGCCTGAGGAAATGTAGAGGCGGAATGGGTTCCAGTGAAGCGATAGAATCGCAAGTCCGAGGTGCGCTCGAGCGGTTCAACGAGCTAGTCTCGACGCGCAGCCCCCAGGTGCTCGCCGAGTTCACGCCCGGGGAGGATGTCCTGCTGATCGGTTCCGAGGCCGGCGAGGCGGCGAAGGGCAGCCAGGAGATTACGGAGTTCTTTGCGCGTATCTACGCGCGCGACGCGACTTTCTCGTGGGAATGGGACCGCATCGAGGCGGCGCAGGCCGGCGGCCTGGCTTGGTTTTTCGCCGAGGGCCGGGTGGTCGTCGCGACCGCGCAGGAGCAGCGCAAGTCACCCTATCGCGTTAGCGGGGTGCTGGAGCGCCGCGGCGAGCGGTGGCTCTGGCGGCAGTATCACGGCTCCGAAACCGTGACCGACGAGTGAGCCCTTGGCCGTATAGCGAGAAGCCGGCTTTTAACAGGTGCAACGCACTTCCGAAGTGCGTTGCACCGTTAACTTGGGTTAGTTGAGACCCCAATCCAGCACAATCTCTTTCATGACCAGATAGGGCAACCTGTAGAAGAAGTCATAATCCTGGAAATATCCATAGGTGCCTTTGTTTTCACCCAACCAGGCCCAGGGCTGGGAGGGATCGTCGCGCTGCTCCCAGGGCACCCCGTGATAAGAACTTTCCCCCGGGATCCGCTCGCGAGCCAGATCGACAGCGCTGCGGAGGACACACCACTGGTCAACGCCCGCCTCGACCGCGGCGTGGATGGCGCTGTAGTCTTCCATATCTACGGCAACGAATTGGGGATCGATGATCCCTTCAATGCTCGCCAGGATTTGTGAGCGGGTCTCCAGCTGAGTGAGATACAGGTCGCTGGTCACAAACGGGCCGGTTGAGGTCCAGCCAACCCGAACCTGCGATTGATAAACCTCCCAAGGCTCGTCGTAGAAGAAGCTGAGGTAATCCGCTACCTCCTGGTTGACGTACGGCAGCCCGACCTCCCCGGCGCTCTGGAGGACTTTCCCCATAAATGACGCCTCCGGAGTCAAGACAAGCCTGCCTTCGCTGAGGTTATCCCCGATCACCGGCTCCCCAAAATAGTAAGACCAGAACGTACCGATGACCACATCACCCGACGGCGTTTGGAGGGGCGCGACGTTGCCGTGCCCGCTGCCGGGAACGACCCCGGTGGCGACGAGGACATCTCCAATATTTACCCCGTGTCCGGCGCCGCCAATGCCCTGATAACAGAAGCGCTGCACGTTGAAGTTATCGACGGCGAGGGTTACCCCAATCGCCGGGTTGTCCATGCTGCCGCCGGTGGCAAAGGCAACCACGGGCACGCCAACCCAGCGGGCATAGTGATAGTACCGGCCCAGGATGCGGTAAACCCGATCGTCGGTTAACTCCGGCAGGACGAATTTGAGCTCGGTTTCGCTGGGCGCAGATACGGCAAAGACCGGTTCATCCGGCAGCTGCGCCTGTACGGGCAGGTAGAGCCACTGTCCGGGGGTAAGCGGCCCGGCATTGTCCAGCTGCGGGTTCTCGCGAAGCAACTGCCCTACGCTAACGTGGTGGTACTGGGCAAGGCGGGCCAGGGTGTCCCCTTGCCGGGTGAGTACAGAGACCGGAATTCTTGCTGAGGCCGGGAAGACCCAAACTGCGGACAATGCCACCGCCAAGGCCAAAGAAAACAGTCTAATCCTCTTCATTGAGATGATCTCCTTCGGTGTGAGCTTGATCCCCAGACGATTACGAATCGATGTAGCCGTGTTTTTTAATCCGATCACCTCCTCTCACTGCATGTGTGCAGGAAGGTCTTACCCGCTTGGGACGAGCATAAGGCGACCTCACAGCCGATACCGTTATTGTCCGACCCAAACCAGTAAACAACGGGCCGGTCAACGCAAGCGTTTCCCCCTTGGAGCGCGCCAAGGGGGCGTCGCTCTCGTGTGTACACAATATACAATACATAAATTCGAAAGGCAAGGAACTGGTGGTTAAAAAGTGCCTGCACTTTTCAGCGTTGCGACGGCGAGGCAAGCGCGGCCCAGACGCCGAGGACGAAGACGATCAGGCCAACGACGACATCGTTCCACAGCCCAGGGGAGTTGGCGGGAGGGCCGAATATAAAGGCCGCTATGATCAGCCAAACACCCGCGGCGGCGGCGATCCAATCCATTGTTTTGGCAGCCCCGGCGTTGCGCGTCCGCGCAGCCCAGGCGCCCAGGATCATCAGGACCAGGCCGGCGATGATGTGGTTCCACAGGAAGACCGGGAGGCGGCCAAAGCCAGGAACGAAGACGGCAGCAATATCCCCAAACTCCCAAAGCCCGCACAGCGCGATGATCCAGTTTAGAATTTTCATCCTATCCTTTCCACGACGCTCACTCCATCAATTGGTTGAAGAACTCAAGACCCCGAGGTTGGAGCAGTCTCGCCATGATGAGATACTGGAAGTCATCCTGGCGAGTATCCGTTAAAATTAGAATGGTGTGTAACCGTAACTATACCGCAATGCTGCTTGATAGGCGTTCGTTAGGCGGCCCAGGCCTTGCATTTTGCCCAGGGCGCCGTTTAATTGAATTGGTTCACTTTTCGCCCTTAAAATCCATCCAGCGGAGGCCAACATGAAGAGCAAACGCTCATTTCCACTCGTCCTCCTGATGATCCTCTCGCTTGAGAAATTCATCCAACACATGTACGTCACTTATGCTTTCCTGGTGGATCTTGGTGGTATCCGGCAATTTGTTACTCTCGATTATCGGCTCTTCATGATCTCAGGTTTCTTGGTCGGGATCTTGTTCTTGGTTAGCTTTATGCTCATGATTCGTCGCAATCGGCTAAGCTTGAATCTGTTGCTAGGGCTTGCGCTGTTCGATTTTGTTGGTGAGTTTGTTGCCCAAGGAACACTATTCATTGATATTCCTGTCTCGTTTGTTGTGGCATCCGTGATCATCCTTGTGTTGCTCGTGACCAGGAATAGCCTCGT
>CAYNWK010000087.1:0-17672 GCA_964400875.1 uncultured Anaerolineaceae bacterium
GTTAAGTGAATTACTGGCTTCAATCAATGAGAATCCGATAGCAATCAAAGAGTTTATTAAACTTATTGATACAAGTGGTGCAGTTCTTTACCTGGCGACGGAGATGGAAAGTTTGCAATCCAAGGCTTACTCAGCCTTAGAACGATCTCAGGCGCTCGAACCTGCCAGGTCCGAACTGGAAGGTTTGGTTACTGAATTCAAATTAATTATGTGAATCTCAACCCAAGGCTCCATTCGTATCATAACCGGACGTTAATCCGTCCGGTTATTTATTTAATATACACGTGCAATAATTCTACCTTTCGTACTATGTTAAAATTATGATCATGAAGCTTCTCGCTGATTCGATTCCTGTTCATAATGCCATGCGCTGGCGAATCAATTTACCCTTTTTATTGGCATTGGCGACATTTGTGTTTTTCGCCTGGAGCGTCAGGTTGGAATTCACATACCCTCACGATGGTATTGGTGTTTCCTTTTCGAGTACGAGTGACTTAATTACAGATGTTTTCCCTGGGGCTCCGGCAGCAGGGAAGTTGTTTCCAGGAGATAGAATTATCTTGGTGGGTGGAATTCCGGTTTCTGAGGCAGCTCCTTATTATTCAAGCTGGCAGGTAGATGAAGAAGTAGTGTTTACGGTTGAAAGAAGCGGGCGAGTTATCGATGTACCCATAACGCCGATCTCACCGCCTACCTATGAAATAATACGCAGGTTATCTAGTCTGATTATTGCCTTTGTCTTTTTGTTAGTTGGCGTTGCGGTTTTGGCATATAAACCATCTGACCGCGCTGCCGATGTATTTTTTTACTTTTGCCTGGCGAGTGCGTTGATGCTGATCGCTGGTGCAGTCTCGTATTTGAGTCCTCCTTGGACCTCAAATTTGTTCAATTTCCTTTTATGGATAATAGGACCGATTACAGTTCATTTACATTATTATTTTCCTCAAACTTCACAATTTCGTTATAGAAAATTGATCCTCACGGGTTTATACACGATTGCATTAATTGGGGGTATATACCATATTCTATTAAGGTTTAATCTGGTTGGAGGGCCTAATTTATTAGAATTTAATCGATCGAATAGTCTATTATTCTTGACGCTAAACTTATTATTTGTTGTGGGATTATTAATTTTTTCATATCAGAACGTCAGTACTGCCGGTGCAAGGGGGAAAATTCGTATTGTGGTTCTGGGTGGCGTCCTCAGCGTTCTCCCGGTTGTTTTATTTACGATATTGCCCGAATCTATTCTTTCCGGTCCGATAATTCCCTACACGTACGCCTTTTTGTTTTTAAGTATTGTTCCCTTAACTTACGGTTACGCTATATTCCGTCACCGATTGATCGAAATCGACCGTCACGTAAACCGCGGCGCGACGTTCATCCTGGTATTTTCAATCCTGGCCGGCTTTTATTTGTTGCTCTATTCGGTTTTGTTTAAGGCATTTAACATTTCCATGCAAAACCAACCTGTGATCAGCACTGTATTGGTTTTGATCCTGGCTGGAGTTTTCGTACCTATCCAGCGAAGAGCGCAAAGGATCGTCGACATCGCCTTCTATGGTTCCTGGTACGACTACCGTTCGGCGATCAACGAGATCACCCAGGGGTTGGAACAAGTTACAGAGCTAAATAAACTCGCTGATACGATCGGCCAGCGTTTGGTTAAAACCTTGCGGCTGGAAGACGCTTGTATTTTCTTCCGCGACCACGCCGGAGAGTTCTCGGTCATTGAAGTGGCTCCCAAAGAAGCTCTGCTCAAAGACTACGGCTACTCCATCCAAGAACTGCCCCGCAGCAGCCTTTCCTTCCTGTTGAACTACGGCGCGGTTGAACGCAATTCCCTGCGGGAAGCGCTGAGCGAGGCGAAGCTCTCTCCTGAAGAACAGCGCTTACTGAACAGCGAGCAGGTTCATCTGTGGGTTCCCGTGATTGGTCATAATCAGGTTTTGGG
The DNA here is from genome assembly GCA_964400875.1 of uncultured Anaerolineaceae bacterium. Taxonomy (GTDB): domain Bacteria; phylum Chloroflexota; class Anaerolineae; order Anaerolineales; family UBA4823; genus CAYNWK01. The sequence goes on from CAYNWK010000087.1 coordinate 1,955, forward strand.
TCTCTTTGCCTTGGGTCCAAAGTATGGTGGCGATGTCTTCAGTGGGGAGGATATGGATATCCTCCGTGTGGTTGCGTTGCAGATCGGTTCTTTGATCGAGAACTTACATTTGTTGGCACGCTTGCGTGGCTACGCAGCCGAGCTGGAGCAGCGTGTTGAGGAGCGCACGGAGGAGTTGCACGCTGCCAAAGAGCGGGTCGAGGCGATCCTGTTTAGCGTAGGTGAAGGCGTCATCGTAATGGACTTGCAGGGCCAGGTTATCACAGTAAACAACGCGTTCGAAGAACAATCCGGCTTTGGGGTGGCGGAAGTGGTCGGCGTGAAGCTCAACGATCTCGTCGGTCGCAACGGGCATCAGGAGAGTGGTCGACTGCCGGAGTTGGTCCTTGGCAATCAAATTTGGGGGGGAGAGTTGATGGCCTTGCGTAAGGATGGCAGCAAGTACGATGTTCAGCTGACCATTGCGCCTATTCGCGATCAGGAGGGTCGCATCATTGGTTACGTTGGCAGCCAGCGGGATATCACTCGCAATAAAGAATTGGACCGCTTAAAAGACCAGTTTATCGTTGAAGTCTCTCACGAGTTGCGCACCCCGGTGACAACCATGGGCCTGTATGTAGAGCTGCTCGAACACGGCAATCAACAGAAGCGAGAGGATTACTTGTCCGTGTTGAAGAGAGAGACCAGCCACATGTCTCGGATGATCGAAGATATCCTTGATCTCTCCCGCTTGGAAGTTGGTAGACGTAAGAAAGTTAGCTTTAGCTCGGTCGACTTAAATCTGGTTGCCGAACAAGTTTTAGCCGCTTATCAGCCTTTAGCGGACGAGGTGCAGTTGGACTTTAGTTTTGAACCGCAAGCTGATCTGCCCTGTATCTACGGTGAGCAAAACCAGTTAGCCCGCGTGATTAATAATTTGCTGTCCAACGCTATTCGGTACACGCCTTCCGGCTTTGTCAAAATGAGGACTTACCAGGCTGGTAATTGGATCTGTCTTGAGGTTGCTGATTCGGGTATGGGCATCGATCCCGAGGATGTCCCGCACTTGTTCGATCGATTCTATCGCGGGCGTAACGTCAGCCAATCGAAGCTCGTCGGCACCGGATTAGGCCTGGCTATCGTTAAAGAGATTGTCGATATCCATGATGGCGTTGTGGAGTTAGATAGCCAGGTAGGTAATGGTTCGATTTTCAAGGTTAAATTTCCGTCGCCCCAGCTGAACGTATCGGACAACCAGGGGGAGAGTACAAACCTGAACATATAAGTTTGTACCAGCTGCAATAAATTATGGCCGGCGAAACAATTCTTTTGGTAGATGACAACCAAATATTGCGTGATGGGTTAAAAACGCTTCTCGAGCAAGAAAACTACCGTGTGTTCGGCGCGGCTAACGGAGAAGAAGGCTTGAGTAAGATGGAAGTTTTCGCTCCGGATCTGATCTTGTCGGACATTGTCATGCCGGTAATGGATGGGTACGCCTTCTTTAAGGCTGTGAGGTCTCATCCCGAATGGATCTCGATCCCGTTCATTTTCCTGACCGCACGGAGAGAGCCTGAATTTGTGCTTGCCGGCAAGAAACTGGGGGTTGAGGATTATTTATTAAAACCAGTTTCTCCGGAAGAACTGTTGACCACCATCCGTTCTCGCCTGAGCCGCAGCCACCAGCTGCTCTTGGTCCAGCTGGAGCAATCTTACGAAGCCAGCTTAATCATGCTAGCCAACGCTATAGAAGTGCGAGATCCCTATACTCGTGGTCATGTTGAACGGGTGATGAATTTTGCATTGGCGATCGGGGAGGCCCTAGGATGGGAATTATCCAACGATCTTCGCTTTGGCAGCATTCTACATGATATCGGTAAAATCTACATTCGCGAGAGCACATTGCATAAAAAGGGGCCATTAAACGATCTTGAATGGGAAGAGATGAAGAAACATCCGGAGTTAGGCGCGGAATTGATTTCCGGCATCCATTATCTTCAGCCGGCTGTACCTGCGATCCTATCCCATCACGAACGTTGGAATGGAAGCGGTTATCCGCGGGGATTGTTAGAAGATGCGATCCCCCCCACCGCCAGGATTGTGGCGGTGGCAGACTCCTTCGACGCCATGACAACCGACCGGCCCTACCGGGATGTAATGGCGCTTAAGTGTGCTTACGATGAGATCCTCGCTTGTAGCGGCCGGCTCTACGATCCCGAAGTAGTGCTGGCGTTCAAACAAAACTGGGAGAGCGGTCAGATTCAAAATATAATCAAAGCTTTTCCTTGAATACACCAGGGTTTGCTAAATCGGCTGGTGTTGATTCGAGCATGGCAGTCAAAGGAATATCTTATTAATATGTCTGCTCACAACCCGTATACCGGATCAACAACTCATCCCGCTAACGAAGGGGAAGATCCAACCGGTGAAGAACCGATCTGGACTTATCCTGGCTGGCAAAACTCTAGCTACAGCCCGATGCAGCGACTTCTCTCGCTCAAGTGTTGAGCCGTGCAGCGATTGGACCTACGCCGGGATGGATCGTCCTCGCGATTGGCGTGATCTTCAACGGAATTCTCGTCTTCATAGGTGTTCACGATTGGTCGGCATATTGAAGGGAAAGGGTAAGTACATCGGAGAAGATCATCACATCTTGCTGTGCGCCCTGGCGGTGACGGAGTTGGTCAATTAAACACCTGTTCTATGAAGAGGATCAGAATGCTTTTATCATTGTGACTCCGGCGCAAGAAGTGTTGGGCAAATTTTCTTGCCCCTGGAAGAAGTTGATTAATTGATTGGCTTGACTTGTGAAGGCGGACGCACCAGCTCGAACAGATCTGTAACCCGACAATAGCTACTACCGGCTAAGCGGCCGATTGGTTTCAATCGGGCAAGATCGATTTTATCCCCTCCGAAAAGCACCGAATCCTTCACGTGCACGTGGACGATGCGGCCGATCACCAAGCTGCCGCCCCCTGGTTCATCGCCGAAATCCAGGATCTGCGTTACCTTGCATTCGAAATGCACCGGGCTGGCGGAGACGCGCGGCGGCTGGACCGAGCTCGAGGGGGTTGTTACTAAGTCGGCGCTGGCGAATTCGTTGATCTCTTCGGGAAATTCAGTCGCAGTCAAGTTCATTGCCTCGGCGAGCTCCTCGGTGACGATGTTGACTACGAATTCACCGGTCTCTCGGACGTTGCGCAGCGTATCCTTCTCTTTCTCATCCGTGCTGCGAATCATCGGGCTGAAAAGCAGGTGAGGTGGGTTGGCGCAGATCGCGTTAAAAAATGAGAATGGCGCCAGGTTAAACTTGCCCTGGACATCGATAGTCGAAACCCAACCGATGGGTCGCGGTAGTATCGACCCGATCATGATTTTGTACAGCGATTTCCAGGGGATTTCAGAGACGGGTACGTCCATATATTTTCAATTCGTAGTTTGTTATTCAACCATTGATCGCTGCTGTTTTCAAATGAAACCCGGTAGCGTTTTCAGGTTGATGAGCTGCCGCAACTACTCTCCACTCCCTTCCAACCAGGAGGCCATGTACTCCGGTTTTTCAAATTCAAGCGCTGTCACGGCGACTTGCAGTGGGAAGAAAGTATCTACCATCACGGCAAGTTCGTCGGTTCTTTCTTTGCCAATCGAAGCTTCGGTCGCCCCGGGTTGTGGTCCGTGGGGCAATCCGCTGGGATGTAAGGTGATATCGAAGCGGTCGATGCCCGTACGGGACATGAAGTTCCCTTCGGCGTAGTAAATTACCTCGTCCGAGTTGACGTTGGAGTGACTGTAGGGAGCTGGAATTCCCTGGGGATGATAATCGAACAAGCGGGGGACGAAGGAACACACTACGAAATTATGCCCTTGAAAGGTCTGGTGTACCGGCGGGGGTTGGTGGATGAGTCCAGTAATCGGCTCGTAATCATTAATATTGAAGATCCAGGGATATAAATAACCATCCCAACCTACCACGTCAAAGGGGTGGTGATCGAGCATGTGGCGGGAGATCCGGTCGCGTACTTTTACTCGCACCTCAAATTCGCCGTGGTCGGTATGAGTCTCCAATTCCTCCGGCACACGGATGTCCCGTTCGCAGTAGGGCGCGTGTTCAAGCAGCTGCCCATATTTATTCCGGTAGCGGGTGGGTGGTTCGATTTGTGAGGGGGATTCGATCACAAAGAAGCGCGCTTCAGGCTCGTTCAACGACATTTGCCAGGTGGTCCCATAAGGGATAACGATGTAATCTCCGGAGACGAATGCCAGGCTGCCGAATTGGCTGCGCAATAGGCCCGATCCTTCGTGGGTAAACCAGACCTCGTAAGCCTGGCCGTTGCGATAGTAATACGGCATGCTTTCGCTGGGGCGGCTGATTCCCAGGGTGACGTCTTTGTTACCCATCAGGATGCGCCTGGCAGAGACCGGGTCTCCGCCTATGGGGAAGTCCGCCGTTTGAAAGGCGCGGTGCTGGAGCGGGCCAAAATCTGCGTACTCCACTTGCGTCGATCCCAAATTTTCCACAGTTTTCACTCGCGGGGGCAGAAAGTGGTGGTAAAGGATCGATTCCAGTCCCGAGAATCCTTCCAACCCCATCACCTCTTCGCGGTACAGGCCGCCATCTGGTTTCCGGAATTGCGTGTGCCGCTTATGGGGTACCTCACCAAGCTTGTGATAGAAAGGCATGTGATATCTCCTTGAGCTTATGCGACTTATTTTGGTTCGGCGATGGTGTTGCGGAGAATTCCAAGGCGCTCGACTGTAAGGGCCACTTCATCGCCGGGTTGCAGCCAGGGACCTTCTCCACCGGTGAGTTCTAGCAAACAACCGCTGCCAACCGTGCCCGAACCGAGTATCTCGCCGGGATAGAGGGTGACATCGGCGGAAGCCCGGGCGATCATCTGGGCGAAGGAATAATGGATATCCCGCCAATTTCCTCGTGAGCGCACTTCGCCATTTACTCGGGCAACCATCTCCAGGTCATAGACCCCGGTCCGACCGGCAAACCTGTCCTGCAGTTCGTCCAGTGTGGCGATCCACGGTCCAAAGGAGGAGGCAAAATCCTTGCCTTTGGCGGGGCCTAAACCAACCCGCATTTCCTGCTTTTGTGCATCACGGGCCGACCAGTCGTTGAAAATCGTGAACCCAAATATGTATTCTTCAGCCGTATCCTCCGGGATGTTTTTGCCGGTTTTCCCGATGATGCAGGCGATCTCTAGCTCGTAATCCAGGGCTTGGGTGTAAGTCGGACGCGGGATGGGTTGTTCCGGCCCGAATACCGCATTCGCGTTGGAGAAATAAAACACCGGAATACTGTACCACTCCTCGGGTACTGGCTTGTTCCGGTTGGCATGCGCTTTCGCAACGTGTTCTTCAAAGGCGTAGAAATCTCGTAAACTGGGCGGTCGGGGCAGCGGGGCATGCAGAACCACCAAGTTCAGTCTGACCAGACCGGAAACCGGGTCTTCCGGGTCGTGGTTCGCGGCTGTGTCTTGTAAATAACGCAGATGCTCCAGCGTGCGATCCCCACCCTGGATGATTGCCAGCATATCCGCATACGGCAGAGGCAGTACGTGTTCTCCGATCAAGAGACCCGGTAGGGGAACCTCTGCGTCGGGTTCGGAGAAGGTGATCAGGCGCATGGAGTCAACGTGATCTTCTTAACATCAAACAGGTTAAGCCTGGCTCCTCTTTTGGTTAGAGATTTCCGCGTTTATCTTGTTCTTCTTCGAGCGCTTCGAACAAGGCCTTGAAATTGCCTTTGCCAAACCCACGGCTGCCCTGGCGTTGGATGATCTCGACAAAGGAAGTCGGGCGGTCCTGGATCGGACGCGAGAAGATCTGCAGCAGGTAACCTTCATCGTCCCGGTCCACCAGAATGCCGAGCTCTTGGATTGTTTCCAGCGACTCTTTGATCTCGCCCACTCGTTCGGGCAGCATCTCGTAGTAGCTATCCGGGACGCGTAGGAACTCGATGCCGCGTTCTCGCAGGGTATTGACTGTTTCGAGGATGTCGCCGGTCGCCATGGCGATATGCTGCACACCTGGGGTTAGATAATAATCCAGGTATTCTTCGATCTGGCTTTTTTTCTTGCCCTCGGCGGGCTCGTTAATAGGGAATTTGATGCGCCCGTTTCCGTTCTGCATCACCTTCGACATCAGCGCGGAATATTCCGTAGAGATGTCTTTGTCGTCGAAATGCAGCAGTTGCCGGAAACCCATCACCTGGTGGTAGAAATTCACCCAGTAATTCATCTTACCGAGTTCGACATTCCCAACGATATGATCTATGGCAGCCAGGCCGGCCGGTTCCGCTTCCTTCGTCAGTGGTTGATAACCCGGCGCAAAGGGACCGCCGTACGAAGAGCGGTCTACGAATACATGCAGCACCTCCCCGTAGGCATGGATGGCTGCCGTGCGCAGTTCACCGAATTCGTCCATCTCCTCGCGTGGAGCCCAGGCAACCCGCGCGCCGCGTGCGACCGTCGCCGCGTACGCTTCGGCGACGTCATCGACCCCGAGGGCGATGATCTTAACCCCGTCGCCGTGCAGCATGTGGTGGGCGGACATCTCATCGCTGGGATGATAAGGAGCCGAGACAACCAGGCGAATCTTTCCCGATTCCAGTACGTACGATGCGAAACGACGGTTTCCGGTCTCCAAACCGGAATACGCCACCGGCTCGAAACCGAATCCCTTCCACCAGTAAAACATGGCTTGTTTGGCGTTGCCAACCCAGATCTGGACGCAATCGATATTGTTGAGTTTTAGGAAATCGCCCTCATCGGTCAGAGAGCGTGCTTCTTTTGTTGGTGCGACCATCAAAAACCTCCTTCGTGAGCTTGCCGAATACCCATATTTGTTGAAATTTTATTCCGCGCGCCAGTCACTGGACTGGTCTAACCCGGCTCTCTCCTCGCCGGTCAGCGTTATTCCAACTGCCCCCAGGTTGTCCTCCAATTGATCGAGGTTTCTAGGGCCGACGATCGGGCTGGTGATCAACGCATTGGAATGCATCCATGCCAAAGCGATTTGCGAGATCGAGTGCCCGCCTTTATCTTGGCCGAGTTTTTCCATCTTGTCCAGAAGATCCCAGTTGCGTTCGTTGAAATAGCGCCGGACGCCGCGAGCTCGGTCGCTGTCTGGTAATTCTTGATCCTTGCGGTACTTGCCGGTCAAGAACCCTCCCGCTAGCGGGCTGTAGGGTAGGACGCCCAATCCGTAGGCTTCACAAACCTCGGCAAGTTCGCGCTCGAACTCCGCTCGGTGGACAAGGCTGTAATGTGGTTGCAGGGAATCGTAGCGGACGAGGTGATTCATATCGGCTGCCCAGAGCGACTCCATCAGCCGCCAGGCCGGATAATTAGAACAACCGATATAACGAACTTTGCCCTGATGTACCAGGTCGTCCATTGCAGAGAGGGTTTCTTCAATTGGGGTATCCTCATCGTAGTAATGAGTCTGGTACAGGTCGATATAATCGGTCTTTAACCGGCGCAGAGAGCCTTCTACAGCCTGAAAAATATGAGCTCTAGAAAGCCCCGCGTCGTTCGGGCCATCACCCATTCGGCCGCGTACTTTGGTAGCCAGGACGATCTGTTCGCGCGGGATCTGCTCCTCGTGCATCCACTCGCCGATGATCTGTTCGGCGACCCCTCCCGGATTGCCTTCCACCCAGCGAGAGTAGACATCGGCGGTATCGATGAAATTGATGCCAGCTTCGAACGCCGCGCTGAGAACACGCCGGGCGGCTTGCGCATCCGCCGTCCAGCCGAATTGCATGGTCCCTAAGCAAAGTTCGGAGACTTTCAAACCGGTATTGCCTAACTTGCGGTATTCCATCTTGCTCCTGTTTTAGCGATAATCGGGGTAGTATTTTTATGGGTTTGTTACGGCAGGGATCAATCCCTTCAGGATGCTCAAGAGCACTCCAAGTTGTAAAGAGCCGTCGATCAATTCTCCGGCCCGGATCATCTCGATCACTTCGCGCACGGGCATAAACACAACTCTTAATTCCTCCCCTTCATCCAGGTTTTGTCGCGTCTTAATCAGGTCTCGGGCGAAAAACAGGTTTGTCTGCACACGAAGCGTCCCGGGAAACTGGTTATAGCTGCCCAGCGGTTCGATGTGGTCAGGCCGAAATCCGGTTTCCTCTTCGAACTCTCGCCGGGCTCCTTCGATCGGCTTTTCGTCCGCTTCCAGCCGACCTGCAGGGAGGTCGTATATCGTCTTGCCGACTGGATGGCGGTATTGGCGGGTGAGGATGATTTCGCCTTGCTCGGTGAGCCCAACGGTTGCGACCGCGTCTACCGGGCTTTCCAGGACGAAGTAAGGCCTTTGCTTTCCCTGAATCTCAAGGGTGTCGACGATGATGCGGGCCCAGGGGTGGTCGAAGAGGATCTCGCTTTTGACGATCGCTGGGTTTGCCATGGTCTGCTTTCAAGATTCTTCTTCGCCGAACATCAGTGTCACCAGACCCTCTGCAAAGGAATTCAAGTTTTCTCCGGCTGCGGCCATCTCAGGGCTTTTCATGCCTGCCTTCAAGCTGTCTGCGTCTGAAAAGTACATCTCCGCCATCATGTAGAATCCTTCACCCATAATTGTGCGGTTAAAACGAGTGATCACCGTTCGCTCCAGTCCGGGCACTTTGCTGATCAATGGCAGATGCGTGTTGAAGTACGCCTCCTCGAAGGCTTCCAAATCCTGTGGGCGTTTATACAGGGCGGTTAATTTCAAGAGAGACTCCTTGGTCGGTTTCCTGAGGGAAGCTCAAATTGGTTTGAATTGCTCGAAAGGCTGCCGGCAGCTATTGCACACGTAAATAGCACGGCATAACGTTGGGCCGAAGCTGTTCATCAGCGTGGTATCGTGCGAGTCGCAATACGGGCAGGCGACCGGCGCGGTGAGGGCCTCCGCGAGGTTTCCACTGTGCTCGGGCGGGGGCGCCAGGCCGAATTCTTTCAATTTCCGCCGCGCCTCGGAGGTGATCCACGCTGTACTCCAGGGCGGCGAATGGGTGATATTGACCTCTACCTGTTCGGCGCCGGCGCGCAGCAGACGGGCTTGGATGGCGTCTTTCATAACCTCGATCGCCGGGCATCCGATGAAAGTGGGAGTCATATTGACCACAACTTTATCGTCGCTGACCCCAAAGCTGCGGATCATGCCCATTTCGACCACGGAGACGACTGGGATCTCCGGGTCTTTGACCTCGTCCAGGATCTCCCAGATCTGTTCAGGTTCGAGTGAAGTCTTTGTGTCGGAGTTCATTTCATCGGTAAGTTTTGTTGTTTGAAGGACCGTTCACCACATTGCGCCTGGTTCGAGCCGCGCGACGGACTGCATTTCGGAGAGCAAAGGTATCAGGTGCTGGCTGTGCTGCTCGCGGCCTGGGAGGTCCTCCATAAGGCTATCGTTTGTGGGGATAGCTAATGCAGATTCTCCCAGGAAGGGAGCGACCCGCTCCGTCCATTCCTGTCGGCGCTGGCTCGTCTCCGGTATTAACCCTGCTTCGATCGCTGGTCGGTACTGAGGCAATGAGGCGATCAGGTTGTTTGCCAGCGGCCAAAGTTGATCGAGAGCCGACTGGCATCGGCGGTTGGATTCCTCAGTGCCCAACCCCAGGCGTTTGATCCAGGCGCTGCTGTGGCGGTAATGGTAGTATTCTTCCACCTGTAACTTCCTGCTGACTTCAGACAGAGGGGCAAAACTGCTTTCCGACAAGGCTTCCAGGTGGACTTTTTCCCACGCATCAAACAGGTATTGGCGCAGCATGCTGAAAGCCCAGTCGCCGTTGGGCAGCTCCACCATATGGGAGTTGCGAAATGCGCCCGGCTGGCGGAAATAAACCAGCTCGTCTGGGTATTGATCTGCGTCTTCACCGTTCAGCACGGAGTAGATCGCATAATAAGTCGCCGCGTGCCCGATTTCGTCGAGCGCCAGGTTGGCAAAAGCGATGTCTTCTTCCAGAATAGGCGCGTGGCCGCACCACTCGGCGTTGCGATGTCCGATGAGCAGTTCGTCATCAGCGATGGCAAGCAAGTAATCTGAGAGTCCGGTTTTCAAGCTCTGTTCCATCGGTATGCCTGATCTATGGTTAACCTTCCGAATCTTTCATTAGATTGCGCATAGCCGTATGGGTGTGGAAATCGGTCGCCATGCGGAATTTCTTCTCTCTTGCCGGGGCGAACATGCTCTCTACATCTTCTAGTTCGCTCTTGAATATCATTCTGGCGGGAAACACCCACCAGCTGAATGGCTTTGTGTCCTGGTACTTCTCCAGCGCTGCTGCCATTGCCGCCGATGGGCTGCCGGCCTCAACCTGGCCGACAAGTTGGTGTGTCCCGGCGGAGCGCTGTTTTTGGAATACCTGGTAGGTTTCGTGGGTATCTTCCTGACCCGTGCTGGCGTCCGTTCCCGGTTGCCAGCCTTTCAGCTCTTCTGCGGTCTTGGTGAAAATATTTTCCGCAGGTACGACCCAGATATTGATGCACTCCGGACGGCGTACGAAGACATCGCGCGCATTGTACAATGCCATCTCGTGATCGGGAGCATGTACCGAGCCATAGTCCAGATGGGGCGCGCCTGGCTTCTCCTGAACGAAAACCTGATAACGCGGCCACTGCGTTTCTGTTTGATCCATGACTCTATGCGACGGGGTCCTGCTCACGCGCTGCGTAGGCCGCAATCGCCTCACGCACCCAGGCGCCATCCTCGTGCGCTTTCTGGCGGTCTTCCATGCGTTCTTTGTTGCAAGGTCCTTGTCCGCGGACCACTCGCCAGAAGTGATCCCAATCGATCGGGCCGTGAACCCAATGCCCGCTGTCTTCGTCGAAATGCAGGTCCGGATCGGGGATTGAAAGTCCGAGAGCGTGGAGCTCCGGTACGATCTGGTCCAGGTAATCCTGGCGTAATTCATCATTCGTCTTGGTCTTGATTTCCCAGCGGACCAGGATCGGTGTGTTCGCCGAGACGGAATCATGCGGACCGAACATCATCAGCGTTGGCCACCACCAGCGGTTGATGGCGTCCTGGACCATGGCTTTCTGTCTGGGGGTGCCTTGAGACATTCGAATGACGATGTCTTGCCCCTGTTTCTTGTGGAAGCTTTCTTCAGCGCAGATCCGCACCATCGCCCGGGAGTAGGGACCGTAGGAACAGCGCGCCAGCATGGTTTGGTTAAGGATGGCTGCAAAATCGACTAGGTATCCGATCACGCCAACATCTGTCCAGTTCAGCGTGGGGTAATTAAAAACATTGGAGTATTTCGCCTCGCCGGTTAACAGCGCCTCCAGCATTTCTTCCCGAGTGGCACCCAATGTCTCGGCGGCGTGATACAAGTACTGGCCGTGCCCGGCCTCATCCTGCACTTTTGCCAGCAAGATCATTTTGCGGCGCAGGGAAGGTGCGCGCGAGATCCAGGCTCCTTCCGGAAGTTGCCCGACGATTTCGCTGTGGGCGTGCTGCGAGATCATGCGGATCAACTGCTGGCGGTACTCCTCCGGCATCCAATCTCCTGGCTCGATTTTCTCACCCCGCGCGATCCTTTCTTCAAAATTCTGCAGCTTGATCTCGTCGGTGGTAGCCTCGTTAACCTCGTCTAAAGTCGCACCATACATCGAATATCACCTCAAGCTTTATTATAGGCGATCGGCTGGATCACAGCCCTACCCAGACGGTTTTCACCTGGGTGTACAGGTCCAGGGCGTCCTTTCCCATTTCGCGACCGAAGCCGCTTTCCTTGACGCCGCCAAAGGGCGCAGCTGGATCGAACATACCGTAGCCGTTGACCCAGACCGTTCCGGCTTGTACGTCTCGGGCAAAGCGGTGCGCCTTGCTGACATCTTTCGTCCATACCCCGGCGGCTAAACCGTAACGGCTCTGATTGGCCCGGCTGACTAGCTCCTCCCACGATTCGAAGGGTGTGGCGGCGACTACGGGACCGAAGATCTCCTCCTTGACTATCGAGAGTGAATCTTCCTTATGCGTGAAAACGGTGGGTTCCAGGAAATAGCCCTCCGCTAATTCGCCTCCCAGCCTCTCTCCTCCGGTGACGATTTCGACGCCGTTAGCTTTTCCGTCTTCGATGTAGCCCATCACCCGGTCCAGCTGCAGCTTGGAGATGATCGGGCCGATATGAACCTTTTCGGCAAAGCCGTGATTGACCTGCATGCGCTTAGCTTGCTCGACCAGTCCTTCGATGACCTGATCGTACACTGGTTTTTCTATGAACAAGCGCGATCCGGCAACGCATTCCTGTCCGGCGGTGCTGAAAGCCGCCCAGGTCGCGCCTTTGATCGCCCGGCTCACGTCCGCGTCGGCGAAGATCACGTTGGGGGATTTTCCGCCCAGTTCTAGGCTGACTTTTTTCAAGTTGCTATCCGCCGCAGCCTGCAAGATTTTCCGCCCGACGGCGGTTGAGCCGGTGAACGCGACTTTATCCACTCCCATATGAGCTGCGATCGCTGCGCCGGTTGGTTCGCCCGGGCCGGTCAGGATGTTGACGACTCCCTCTGGGAAACCGGCCTCCAGGATCAATTCGCCCAGCCGCAGGGCGGTCAGCGGCGTCTCCTCGGCGGGCTTGAGCAGGGCCGTGTTGCCACAAGCTAATGCCGGGGCCAGTTTCCAGGCGCACATGAGCAGCGGGAAGTTCCACGGGATGATCAGGCCGACGACGCCGACCGGATCCCGCAGGGTATAGACAAACTGGTTGGGCGCCGACACCGGGACGGTTGTCCCTTCCAGCTTGCCTGCCCAGCCGGCATAATAGCGGAAATGCAGGCTGGTATACGGCAGATCGCCGCGCCGCGACACCCGCAGTGGTTTCCCGTTGTCCAGGGTCTCGAGTTCGGCGAGTTCGTCGGCATGTTCGTCGATCAGGTCGGCCAGCTTGTTTAACAGCCGGCCGCGCCCTTCCCCGCTCATCTTGCTCCAGGGACCGTGTTCGAAAGCTGCCCGCGCTGCATGAACCGCCTGGGAAACGTCCTCCTCACCGGCCAGGGCGACCTGCACAATTTCACCACCGGTAGCCGGGTTATAGGTGGGAAAAGTCTCCCCATCCAGGGGTTCCATCCATTCCCCGTTAATCAATAGTTTTTTCGGCCCGTTGCTTAAGAACGCCGACGTATCCTGGCGTAGTTCCGCTCCTTTGGGTAAAGGCAAGGTCATCCTGTATCGCTCCTCGAAATTATCATTCGGTTTAATTCGTGCTTTTCAATAAGTGCGGATAAAACTACAATTTTCAAGGCCTGGCCAGAACCATTGTGTAATACCCGCCGTAGGTGCTCACGCTGTTATAAAAATATGCGACGCCTATCTCGCTGATGTTTGGGTTGAGGATGTTCTCCCGATGAACCTTGCTGTTCATCCACCAGTCGAAGGCGCCTTGAGGATCGCCGCCAAAAGCCGGGTTGCCAACGTAAATGTTCTCTCTGGCGGAGGCTGAATTTGCATACCCCTGCGCGGCGACTCGTCCGTACCATTTTTCGCCATCGCTGCCGACATGGTCTACGAAATCGTTGCAGGCCATGTCTTGGCTGTGGACTGCAGCCGCAGCTGAGAGCTGTGCCTGGGGGCTCAGCGGTTTTAACCCCTGTGCCGCGCGAGCGTCGTTTACCAGCGCGATCACCTCCGATTCGTAAACGGCGTCCTCCTGGGCGCTGCAGGATGCGCCCGTGCTCGTCCCCACACCTCCAGAGCTGGCAGGTGTCTCTCCGGATTGGATGTAGCTGGCCACGATCTTGACCCAAATGGGGAAGATGCCGCCAGATCCGGTGCCGAACCGTTCTCCATTCGCGTTCTGGAACTCCCAATCGCTCTGGTGCGGCCCACCGCGCGAAGGGGTGGTCAGCTCGAGCGAGATCTCGGCGATCTCTCCCGGCGTGACCTCCGGGATTGGATTTGCAAGCGGCGCGCCCATGATATCGCCGCCTGAGAAGACCAGCGAATAGTCGAGGCCCCAGGTACAGCTGCCCTCGTTGCGGATCTTCCAGGTTTTGACGAACTTTTCACCCTGTTGGAATGTGGTGCCGTCGGGGACGGTCACGTCGCCGTAAAATGCAGCCTTATCCTCACAGGGCTCTCCCGAGGTCTGTGCTGCAGGGGTGGCTTGCGGGGTCGTTGTGGGTTGGTTTTCAACAACCGAACCGGCTTCCTGATCCTCTGCTGTGGGCGCTGGTGACGTATTTTCCTCAACCTGCGGGGTTGGCGTGGGTTCTAGAGGGGCAGCTGATCCGGGGTTCCCGGCGACCAGGCGAGTCTCGCCCAGCTCAAATTCGCTACGCATCCCTGCGACATCGACGGAGTAAGTGCCAGGAGATAAACTGGTTACATCGAGGGAGATGGTCTTTTCAAACGCCACCGTGACGTTTGAGCAGCTGGCTCCTGCTATCGCGGTCGTGGTGAGGGATACTTGAAACCCATCGCCAACTCTCTCGGTTGAGATTTCGCCTAACCCGGTGCAGTTATCGGGGTAATGACCGCTGATCACCAGACGAACTTGTTCGGGTTCGTCGATCGTCTGGAAGGCATCGATTTTCTCTATAATAGGAGCGCTTGGGGCGGAAGAGATCAAGGTGTTTTCATCCGATGTACTTCGGGCGCAGCCGCTGGCGAATACCAACAAGGCGGTGATCAAGGTTAGTGCGAGGCGGGTTTTCATGAAGGTTTTTTGTTTAGTCCTTCTCTCTCAATTTTCACCCTGAGAGGACTTCCCGTCCGGATCGGGGATTTCGCCTCCCAGCCATTCCGGTGCCTGATCTTCTGCCCAGCGGCGGCGAATTTCACCGTAGTTCGGGGGTCTTTTTTGGTTGAAGGAGCGTACGCCTTCCCAAGTCTCTGGGCTGGTGTTGTGGATGGCGAGCCAATCACGCCCGTGCCCGATGGTCAGGTGCCAGCTGAGGTCTCTCCAGAAATTCATTTGTTGTTTAGTATAGCGGGTCTTCTCGGGGAATTTCTGAATGAGTTTCGCGGCGATCTCGTCTACTTTATCGTCGAGCTGCTCTCGAGGAACCACCCAGTTGACCAGTCCCCATTCCAGTGCTTTTTGAGCCGGGATCTCTTCGTTCAAAAAAAGGATCTCGCGCGCTCGGCGGTCGCCGACGATCAAGGGTAGGAATTGCGTCGCTCCGGCTAACGCGACGCTTCCGTGGCTCGTGCCCACCTGGCGGATGTAGATATCATCCGCTGCAACCGCGAGATCGCAGCTCATGTTGAACTCGTTGCCCCCTCCGACCACAATGCCGTTGAGGCGGGCGATGGTGGGCTTACCGAGGTTGCGTAATCGCTCGTGGCACTCGATAAATTCCCCCATCCACTTCCAATAATCGCGGGGTCGTTCCAGGAAGAGTTTTTGCTCTTCGAGGTCTGCACCCGAACAGAATGCGCGCTCGCCAGCGCCGGTCAAGATCAATACAGCGACTTGATCGTCCCAGCTGGCGTCTTTCAGGGCGAGCTGCAGCTCCTGGAGGACTTCGTGGTTGACGGCGTTGAGCACCTCCGGGCGGTTGAACGTGATCACCGCGCGCTGATCGGATTTTTCGTAGCAGATGGATTTAAAGTGGAACTCGTCAGGGTCTTTCCCGTTAAAGCGTTTATCCGTCACGGATTTAATTTTTCCTTCGTTCTATTATATTCCCGCGGACTTCCTACTCCCCACGACTAATTGTAACGGATCAACCTTACCAGAAGATTAGTGACGGCTCTCCCCGCTAAAGCGGGGGAGCATCTTGGGAAACGCTCGCCGCAA
>CAYNWK010000088.1:0-3140 GCA_964400875.1 uncultured Anaerolineaceae bacterium
AGGGCTGAAGCCGCAACGAGCACGGGAAGCAGCAGCCGGAAGGTTCGATCAATCATCCTGGGGTAGGATTTGCTCTTCAAGGCATCCATCGTAAACTCCTGGCTATTGATAAGGAAGACTCAACCGTTCAGGGTCAAGCAATGATCTACACCTTAGGTTAGTTTTTCACGTCCCTTTCCTCAATAATTGTAACCCAACCAACGCCGCCGGTCGCGGCTTCCGGCCAGCCCGCCTCATGGTACTCGAGGCGGCCGTTTTCTAAGATGCCCCAGATCGAGTTGTGGGTAGGACTTACTTTATAAAGAGAGCTTATCCAATAGCGCCTGGCCAAGTACGCGTTCATTGTGACCCCTGCCGTAGGCGTTGGCGGGGCCGAAGAAATTTACCCCCAGATTGAGCGCCCAGAGAATCGACCGTAGCGACTCGGCGTCATCCACCTGGCCCTAGCTGGTTGAGTTTGTTTCGGGATGCCGGAGGTCGTGTGTGGGGCCGCCGATGGCTCAGCAGCCCATCCCCAGCGCAGGGAGTACGTGCAGGGGCGGCGATGCACTCTGCAAGCATCGTCCTTGCGTCTCAGCGGATGAGAAGAGGCAAATAAAGGGGAATTAAGCCCTTTTCAAAAGCGCCGATATCGCAGACCGCCTGGCCGTCCCCATCGCCGTCCGCCGGGCGGGACACACCGCGCTGGTCAGTCGCCGGGCAGGCTAAGACATGTCCAGCATCGATGAGGGGGCTGCCAGCGAGTAAGGCGTAGGTCTGGGTATCACCGCCGTTATCCGTTAGAGGTCCCAACATAGGCTCGATGGGAGTATTAAAATCCCCGATCAGGTCAAAAGGCACGCTGGGCCAGTTGCAGCCGTCGGCAATTCGCACTAGGTTATGCCCCAGGGAATTGATCCCGCCCAGATCGCTGTAGCAATCGGGGCCAAAGACGTTGGAGGTCAGATCCTCGTTCTTCGCCACGATGGTATTGATCAGGGTAGCGATCATGCCGGGATCGTTGTACAACCCGCCCCCAACCCCTTGATCGATAGAGCCAAAGCCAGCCTGGTTCTCGACGACGGTCACATTGGTTAGATCTACCTCACCATAATTGGCGATGCCACCCCCATTGAGCGCCTTATTACCTGATATGGTTGCATTCTCCAAGTGCAGAGGATCAAAGTTAACATAGATTCCGCCACCAGAGATTGCCGACTCATTACTGTTGATGGTGCTGTGAGTGATCGTCATCTCGGCAGTGCTATAGATTCCACCCCCTTGAAGCGCGGCCGCATTATCTGCAATCGTGGAATAAGCTATGATAGCCCCTTTTGAATCACTGTAGATACACCCTCCCTGCTGACCGGCCGAATTACCGGAAAGCACGCTGCTATTGATCGTCACCGTACCACTGGCGCCAAGGGCGAAGATACAACCGCCGTCATGAATGGCCGTATTGCTGGTCACCTGGCTTCGCAATAGCAAGAAATCCGTGGCGTACAATGCTCCGCCATCTTCTGCAACCGTATTCCCCACGAGCATGCTGTCCTCGATTTGGAGTGTACCGGTAACCTCTGACCCGCCACGATAAATTCCACCTCCAAGTTCGCCGCTATTATCCTTGATCGTTGAAAACTGGATCTCAGCTGATCCAGGGGAGTAAATCCCGCCGCCCCAACTATCGGCTACATTTTCAATGATTTGACTGGCGTGCAGAAACAAGATCCCCTCTCCCAGATTGGCGATCCCGCCTCCTAAATTCGATGCATTATCCACGATGCTGCTATTCGTCACGGTCAGTTCGCCGGTATTGAAGATGCCACCGCCCCTGGCGCTGGAATAATTTCCCCTGAACAGATTTTCTAGTGCAGCAACAATGGAGCTGCGGACGGACAACCCACCCCCACGTCCGGGATTTGCCATATTGCTGATAACCTCATTCCCATTGAGAGAGATCGACCCACCGGAAATATCGATCCCGCCACCATAAGAAACTGGAGTACCACTGGCCGAATTACCCACAATGAGATTGCTAGTTAGGGTTGCCTGTGCATTCTCCAACTGGACCCCGCCACCAAAGGCTTCCTGCCCTAATCCATCGCTCAGGTTATCTTCGATGCGGTTGCCTTCAAGGGAAGGCGCACCGTTCTGGACCCAAATCCCGCCACCCAGCAAGAAGGCGCGGTTCCCCCTAATTGTGTTATTGATTACCACGGCGTCGCTGTTAATGACCCGGAGCCCACCGCCGTGGTTGCTTCCCAGGTCGGCCCGCCCGCCGGTGATCTCAAAACCGTCCACGGTTGGCGCTACCAGGCCCGTATCCCCCGCACTCCCGTGAACGGAGACCACCGAGAAGGTCTCGTCTGCCGGGACAATGGTGCTGGTGAATTGATCCAGGTCGCGCAGGGAAAAAGTCTCATTCCAGCCGCCCTGCAGGATCACCGTCTGGCTGATCATCACGTTTTCGTTGTAGACGCCTGCGGCGACAAGGATAGTGTCCCCCGGCTGGGCGAGGTCGAGCGCTTCCTGGATAGCGTCCTCGCAACCATCCCCGCCGCCGGGCTTAACACAGAAGACCGCCGCTTGGGGACGGAGAGGCGCAGCCCGCACGAATGCCACCCAGAGCGCCAGTGCCGCAGCTGCAACGAGGAGGGGAAGCAGCAGCCGGAAAGTTGGATGAACGGTCCTGGGGTAGGATTTTCTCCCGAATGTATCCATCAATAACTCCTGAATATTTTGTAGGTACGAGATTTATGCGTTTACCTTTTCAACGCCTATGGAAAGAGCTGGCCTGTGGCTCCCAGATAGGCGCCGTACAAGGCATTGCCAAGTCCCAATACCAGGCCCAAACTGCACAAACCGATCCCGACGAGAGCCAATGTACGCCGGGACGAATTCCTGGCAAGGATACCCAACAAGACACCTAACGCGCCAAGGGGCAGGCCGCAAACCGGCAGGAGCCAGGCGCAGACGTTAATGACGCCGATGCCTAAAGAGGCGATGGCCAGATACTCATAATACTTTGGGTTCATTTTCATCGCGCGCTCCCTCTTGGATCATTTATTCACATCCCGTTCTTCAATCACGGTGAAGAAATCGGCGCCGCCGGTCGGCGTGCCGCCGCCCCCTACGGGACCGCTTCTGCAGCGGACACGCAC
>CAYNWK010000088.1:3240-11054 GCA_964400875.1 uncultured Anaerolineaceae bacterium
CGCCGGTCGGCGTGCCGCCGCCCCCTACGGGACCGCTTCTGCAGCGGACACGCACCGGTGACCTCGCCCGGGCTGATTTGGAGCCATGTCAGCGCGCCGGCGTACACCCGTTTGTTGGGACCTTCACCAGGCTGAAATCGACGAGCAGCCACAGCCCCATGAAGAAAATCTTTTTGGCGTTCATTTTGGATAACCCCAGAGGGAAGAGTTATCAGAGGTCATTTTGGACGGCTTCCCGTGTATTCTTCGATTACTTCTATCAATGTGGCGCCCCCCGTCGTAAACGCAGGCTGCCAGGGGACATACGTCTCTCGCTCGTACTTTCCATTCTTCAGTAGCCCCGCCATTGCTGGTGGGATGATGCCGAAACTAAGTTGTTCCTGAACGTCCCATTCCGATACTCCACAATTGTTCGTAGAAGTAGACTCATTCACGGCCTTGTCATAGGCATTGGGGAGCTCAAGCGAGATGAAATCCCCCTGGCGAGTACCTACGGCTTCAAAGGTTTGTACGACCGGCTCGGTGTGTTCCCAGAAAGTCACACGAACCGAACACTCCTCGATATCGTTTATTTCCAGACGCTGATCGACGGAGTATCTCCCCTCTCCTGCCAATCCTCCCTTCCCATCGTCCAGGGCGAAAACCTCCACATAGGCTCCGCCTTCAGCGAAACCAATCAGGTTAGGCTCATTGAGCGTACCTTCGATCGAAACTTCAAACCATCCGTGAATGCAGCCGGGCAGATCCAACAGGTTAGCAATCAGGTCACCGATCCGGTCGACCAAGTCCTGGTCAATGTTTCGACCCTTAGCCATAAGCGTGCCTTCGCGACCTGGCAGGGGAGGAAAAGACAAGCTGCCATTTTCATTTTTTACCGTGTCATAATCATCGCTGAGGCCAAGCAGGTGGCCAGTTTCGTGGGCATACACCAGGGTCGCCGTCCGCCCCCACTTACCGGCCAACGATTGATTGAAAGGCGTGTCGACATCGGTGTGTTTATCTGGACGGTCTGGTGTGGTTACAAATGCCCTGGTTTTTTCCCTGACGAAAGGCTGATTGACAATATCAATTTGATGAGCATTTCCCGAGAATTGCCCATCTTTCGCCAGGGCATCGATTTGCACATCCAGCTGCAGGCGGTAGCATCCCCGGTAGCGCCAGGAGACCAGCCTCTGGTTCCAGAAGCTCTCGATCCTTTCCTCTAGAAAATCGGCTAACTCCTGGCCTTGATACCGTTGCCCGTCCGCACGGTTGCGCCAGCGCATCTCAAGAAGCCCGCGTATCTCGATGGGAACAACAAGCTTGATCACCAGGCCATCCCGCACCACCCGTGAGCGGGCTTCCACAGGTTGAGCCCAGCCAAAAACGAGCAGGTTGATCGCCAACAACAGACAGAAAACGCGCCTCTTCATTGGCCACCCCCCCGATACACGCCCGCGGATTCGTCCCAAAGCAAAGCGTCCTGATTCTGTTCCCACCAGGCACCCCAGGCCGGTTTGGCCGCCGCAGTGCTGGCGTACTCCTCCGCGCCAATTAAGCCCAAATCTTCATCGGTATACTGGAAGAGGGTGAAACTGGCCGCCTCCCAGGCTTGCTGTGGGGGATCCCAGTATGCGATAGCCTCCTGCGAGTCCAGCAGGTCGATCAACACCGGGAAGGCGGCTTTCTCGCCTCGCACGAGCAGCGCCTGGGCCGCCAGCAGCCGCTCGGTAACATCCGGTGACTCCAGAAAGGGCCGCAACGCCTCCTGCGACTCGCCCGGCTCTGCCGTGCGCGCCAGCACGTAGAGCGCGGCGAAGCGCGCCGCAACGTCCGCTTCGTCGAGATGCTCGAGAGCTTCGCCGCGCGCAGCCCCGAGGTCATCATCAATAGCAGCCTCGATGGCGGCGAAGTCGGCGTCGACGAGATCGAGGTCCTGTCCGAAGTGGAGGATGACCTCCTGTGGGCTCCCCCGGTTTGGGCTTCCGGTTGGTTGAGCCTCGCCGCCGCTTTCTCGCGGCGAGTTGGGAGCGTTGCAGGCAAACAAGATCATCGCCGCGAGGATGAGCAAGCCGAGCCGGGCGGGACCACCCCTATGGTTTTGCATACGCTGGTCTCCTTCCATCGTTCCGCGGGAAGTCAAGGTTCTCTCAACAGTACGGGCAAATAGACGGTTTTGATGGACGCCGGAGTGACCCCGGTCGCCCCGGGCCAAAAACCACCCGCAAGCGTGAAATCACTCCCGGTCATCGTCCCGGCAGCGTCCGGCTGCCCGATGGCGCCGGACAGGGCGAAGGCCCCCCCGCCGGAAGTCCCGCCTCCGCCGTCAATCGAGAACCAATCCAGGGTGAAACCGCCGCCGCTCTGCGCCAGCCCGACGCCAACGCTAAGCAGGCTGCCGATCACGAGCAATCCCAGGAGAAGAAAAATCCGTATCCGCATGACTACTACTCCTCCCCGAGCGCTTCGAGATCAACCGGCTCGAGCCGCAGGTCTTCGTATCCCAGCCGCTTGGCGACGATGCGGTAATCGAAATCGATCGAGCAGGATGCCCCATCCAGGGAGCGAACCGTGAAGGATTCCGAGGTCTTTTCCGCCACGTAGAGGGCGCAGCCCCCCAAGGGGGTGAGGAAGACGTGGTAATCCTCCAACAGGTTGACCGTGGCGGCGAAGACCGGCTCGACCGCTACCGTGGCTTCGCCGTTGACCAGCGATGCTGCGCCGAAATCCTCAAACCAGTTCTCGGGGCTTTCCAGCGCATACAGCTTGACTGGGCCGTCCTGGTCCGCCTCGACCATGGCCGACTTGGTGCCGGGGGCGGTCAGGTTGCCGCTCTCGTCCACGATGAGGACGAGCCCGCCCACGCCGTTATAAACCGCGAGGTAGCCTGCCTCATCATTGTTTTGGTCCAGATGAATCTCTACATCATCGTTGGATCTGAGATCCAGGCTGCTGCTGGCCCCCGATGGATCGCTGCTGAGGATGCCGCTGCTTCCATCTAAGACCACATCAGCAGTTACATTGTCTCCCGCGCCGGCGAACACTCCCCTGCCGCCAGCCGCAGTATTCTCAAAATAGCCCCCATAGTAACCGGACGAGGTGGAGGCAGCTTGTACGCCGTGTTCATCAGCCTGGTACACATAGACACCGATGCCATCCGCCGAACCGACATACACGCCGTTCCCGCCGGTCGAGCCTACGAATACGGCATCCCCTCCTGCCGAATCCACTTGGAACCCATTACTTCCTACATTGCCCACACGCACGCCGTCAGTAACAGCCGAATCGACCTGAAAACCATAGAAATCCGCCGATTCCACCAGCACACCAGCGCTTACCGATGCCATCCGCACGCCAGTGGCAGCCGAATCGATATACAAACCAATATCTGAGGCTTCCCCCACAGTGAGGGCATTCCCTTGCGTGTTGTTCAGGTTGAGCACCCCTTCGCTGCCGGAACTCGTAACAGCGCCCGAAATGATCGCCCCCGGGCGCAAGGTCAGGGCGGAGGGCGCGGCGGTCAACGCCTGGCGCGGGCTGAGGACGGTGTACCCACCCGTCTCGGTCCCCGGCCGAACCCGAATCTCCAACCACAAGGCCTGGCCGTCGAAGACGTCCCCGAAATCCAGTTCTACGGTAAACAGGCCGCCGGACACACTGACGTCATCCAGGGACGCGGTTGTCCCTACCTGGGCCCCGGCGGATAGATCGTCGAACAGGCGGAACTCGAAATCATAATTGCCGTCCGCCGGATCACCCCCATCGGTCAACCGCCCCTGGTAGGTGATAACCGTCGTCAGCGGGCTGTTTGCAAGCAATGCCTGGTCTTCGGCGAACGATGCCGCTGAGCTGCCCCTCCCAACAACCAGCGTATCGGGTGGGCCGGCTGCGACAGCAACGGCGTACGTCAGCCCGAGTCCGAGCACTAAGACGAGCAAAAGTGATGCTTTTCTGTTCATTTCCAACCTCCTATCCTTAGGGTTTGCGTAGTTGGCGTCATGCTGGGGCATCTGTGGGGGCGATGCTCAACAAACACCGCAATTTTCCACGAACTGCGCACCTGCTTCGGTTAATGCGCGCCTGGTTCCGCGGCATCGATCCCGGAAAAGTGCGCCAGCAACCAGGAAAAGAAGGCGGTATCTTCCCGGAAGTAGCGGACTTCCCCGGTTTCGATGAACTCGATCCGGCCGCGCCACTCGAATCGATCACCGTCCAGGGCTTCTTTCCACAAACGCATGGTGAACAGATGCAACCGGCCGGAGGCAACTTCGCCTTTTTTCATCAGGGATCACTTGAGCTCCCACGCACTCAACCTACCGGATCCGCCTTCATCTACGCTCATATCATCAACATAAGATAGTCGTTACGCAGTTCTCCGAGAAAGCGAGGATCTTTAAGCGGACGAAGCTCGCCCAAACACCCCCTTGCTTCCCTCCGGTGCGTAAGCCCTACAACAAAAAGCCACTGCTCTTTTATAGCAAGTGGCGCGTTCGAAAAGCGTTCGTATGAATAGATTGGGGTTAAATTACAGGGAATTTATCTACAACGTTGCCAGCAGTCGATCGGTCAGCTTGTCCAGGTCGCCTGCGAAAATCTCATCGGCCGGCAGGTCGCCCCCCTCCGCGCCCAGCTGCTCCTGTAATTGGAGCAGCTGGCTTTCCGCCCGTTCTCGCAGGTCGCTTTCAACCCCCGGATGACTCACGACGAAGGTAAGCACTTCGACCGCCAGCCGGTTTTGCCCCCTGTGAACCAACAAACCGGCGATCCCGGCCGAGATCGCCAGAATGGTCGGGACCGCTTGAATTGCCGCCGCAGTTCGCAAGGCTTCTTCGAAGGAACGCCTGGCGCCTGGTTCATCGCCGCCATCCAGCGCGATCAGGCCGAGCATCCTCAGCGTGTTGGCGATGCCTTCCTTGGTGTTGATGCGCCGGCGGATCAGCAGCGCTTCGTGGAAGCGCGCTTCCGCCTCCGGGAGATCTCCCAACCGGTAGGCCAGATCGCCAAGGTTGTGCAAGGCTATGGCGATCCCGAAAGGGTTGCCGATTTCACGGCGCAGCGCTAAACTCTCCTCGTGATACTCGCGGGCCTGAGCGAGATCGCCCATCCAGGTCGTGAGGATAGCCAGGTTGTTGAGAGTTTTCGCCACACCCCAGGGATCACCCAGCGATCTGCGGATCGCCAGGCTTTCCTGGAAGGATCCGAGGCCTTGGGGATAATCGCCCATCGCGCTGTGGACGATGCCCAGGGTGTTCAACGAGTCGGCCACACGGGCAGGGTAGCCGATATCCTTGCGCATCGCCAGAGACTCATAAAGATAGGTTTTAGCCAGGTTATACTCGCCGAGTGACCGCATGACGTCCCCAAGGAAGCTGAGCGCCGTAGCCGTTTCCCAAAGATTAGGCGTCCCCCGGAAAATCTCGAGGCTTTTTTCGAGATGCGCTCGCGCCGCCTGGTGCTCGCCCCGCCGGAAGGCGATCTGCCCGAGACGGAGCATCGCTTGAGCTTTTTCTTCACTCCGGCTGCGATCGTCGAGGCCGCGGCTGCAGTCCTCCAGCATCAGCTGAGCCTGGTCGTACCGCCCCAGGTGGTATTGCATGGAAGCCTGGAACATGCGCAACCGCCAATAAAGCGCATGGAGTTCGGCGCGATCGGGAGCCTGCTTCTCGATGCTCAGCTGCAGGGAGTCGGCTGCCGAAGCAAACTGGTCAGCCCCCTCCTGGAACCAACCGCGCAGATCGTAAAACAAGTAAAGAGGCTGGGCCGACTTATCGAGAGAATGGAATTGGCCCGTCTCAATTGCCAGGTTCCAGGATGTCCGGATTTGATCAATTACCACAGAGATGCTCTGCAGCGCCTTATGGGGCTCGCTGCCCCGCAGGTTTGCGCCCTGCTGGTGCAAGAAGTCCAGGAAATAGTCACGAAAACGCCCGGAGAGCTTTTCCCGCTCGTTTTGACGAGCGGCCAATTTTTCCGCTGCAAATTGTCTCAGCAGCCGATGCATCTCATAGTATCCATCCGGACGCCATTGAAGCATGGATTTATCCACCAGGGAAGACAGCACCCTGAGCGTCCCTCCGGCGATCTCCAGGGCTGCCGGGCGATCGAAGCGACCCTGAAAGACCGCCAGCCTTCGAAGAATTTTTCGCTCCTCCGGCGAGAGCAGGTTCCACGAATGCTCGAACACCGCCCGCATACTCTGATGCCGTTCGGGGATGTCGATCTTGGACGTGCTGAGGAAATCAAGTCCGGTTTCTATCTCCAACGCAATTTCCTTAAGGGAGAGCTTATCCGCCCAGGAAGCAGCTAATTCGATGGCCAGCGGGTTCCCATCCACGAGGCGGCATATGCGTGCAACCTCCGGAAAACTGTTTTCAAGTTCCGTCAGTTCGATATGGATCCTGCTGGCGCTGATGTAAAAAAGTTCTACGGCGCTCCGGAAATCGTTTTCAGATCCTTGGCTTCCTCCCAGGACTCCCAGGCCTCTGACCTCGTAGATCCATTCTTGCTTCAAATTGAGGCGCTCCCGAGAGGTAACCAGCAGTTTGACCTGGGGAGCCTGGCGGCCAATCTGAAGGATCAATTCTCTTCCCGGCTGCAAGTGTTCAAAATTATCCAGAACCAGAAGGAGCGACTTCTTCGCCAGATAATTGAACAGCTGGGCGCGCGCATCATCCCCTTCCTGGAAAGCCAGCCCGATCGCTTCAGCAATCGTCGAGAGCAAAAGATCTGAGGATTCGACGGGAACGAGCGACACATAATAGATCCCGCGTTCGAATACCCCCGTATATTCCTCAGCGGCGCTCAAGGCGGCCTGAATTGCCAGGCGAGTTTTACCGATCCCCCCAGGCCCAAGCAGGGTCAGCAAGCGGCACTCTTCGTCCCGGAGCAGCTTCACCAATTCAACGATTTCCCTTTCCCTACCGATGAATCGCGTGGTTTGGGATGGAAAACCGTGGCTGCGAATCCGTGTTTGTTCTCGAGCTAACAGCCCTTGATACAGCTTCTGAGTCTGCGGGCCTGGTTCCACATCCAGCTCGTGGCGCAGCGTCTCGACGCAGAGGTTATAGACGCGCAGCGCTTCCGCGCGATTGCCACGGGCAACATGCAGTTTGATCAGCTTGCGATACCAGGACTCTTGTAATGGGTCAGATCGAAGCAGTCGTTCTGCATAATGAGCAGCCGCGGAGTAGTCATCGTCACTTGAAGCGAGTTTAAACAATCGCTCCAATACCCGAATATATTGATGCTGAAGCTCTTCACTGTACCGAAGGATCCATTCTTCGTAGTTATCGGGGACTAACGGACCTTTATAAATAGCCAAGGACTTTCTCAAAGCCTCCCTGGCCTGATCGGATTGCCCCAGCTCCAGGGCCGCTTGTGCACGAGAGATCTCGGCTTCAAAATCTTCCACATCCAAACGGTAGGACGAATCCACGCGCCAACCTGCGGTCTGCTGCTGAATATCGATAAATCGCTCGGCATCAGGCAGGCTTCGCCGCAAGTGGTACAGCTCCCTGCGCAAATTCGTGAGCGCTTGCTTATCGGAAGAACTCGGCCAAAGCTGGCCTGCGATCGTGCGGCGAGTTTGGGGGTCGTCCCGGTGCATCAACAAATAGGTCAGCAAAGACTGCTGGCGCGGGGAGGTGATGCTGGTCACAGGAGTATCCCCATAGACCATTTGAAACCCCCCGAAGAGCTGGATCTGCAAGACTCGAGTCATGTGCACGCGGCTTTAAATGGGTGGTGTTTTGGCTTGCGCTTCCAGCCAAAACACCACTAGTTATCTTGTGAATCGCGTTAAAACATATAAGAATAGCCAAATATGTGGTGAAAGT
>CAYNWK010000088.1:11064-17647 GCA_964400875.1 uncultured Anaerolineaceae bacterium
TGCCACGGTTCCCGTGTGCCAGAGCGGCTATCCCTTGCTGGCGATAGGCTGCCACGATGCGACGAAACTGCCGCTTCGTGAGGCCGAGCAGTTCAGCGGCTCGCTGTGCTCGGACTTTCCCGGCTTCATAGTCAATCACCAGCTTCAATTTGTGCTGCTCTTTCATCGTCAATGTCACCTTGTTTTCCATAGGGTGACATTTTCGCTGAACAGTCAAGGGGTGTCAAATTCGCTGAACAACAACAGCCAAGTAAGCTCAGGCAAGAGCAATTTCCAACCGCTCCAACAAAATAGTATACAATTTCGAGCGTGGAGCCAAAGGAAGGAACGCATGTACATGCAACAGTTTTTCGACCTGGAGTGAGGGATGACTGAATTAAAAAAGGGCGATTTACGCAAGATCGTGGTTGTGCCTTACGACCCCGCCTGGCCGGAGATGTTCCGGCGCGAGGCAAAAGCCATCGCTGAGGTATTCGGGGAGCAGCTGATCGCCATCCATCACATCGGCAGCACGTCCGTGCCCGGGCTGTGCGCCAAACCGATCATCGACATCCTGCCGCTGGTGAAGGACATCGAACAGGTGGACGCTTACAACGACGCCATGGCTGAACTGGGCTACGAGGCCATGGGGGAATACGGTCTCCCCGGGCGGCGCTACTTCCGCAAGGGCGGGCAGGTCAACCGCTCCCACCAGGCCCACACCTACGCCCTGGGCAACCCCGAGATCGACCGCCACCTGGCTTTTCGAGACTATTTGAGGACGCACCCCGACGTGGCCGAGGAATACTGCCGGTTAAAAATGGAAGTGGCACGGCAGCACCCTCACGACATCTACGGCTACATGGACGGCAAAGACGCGTTCATCAAAGCCGTGGAAAAGAAGGCGCTGGCCTGGTGGGAGCAAACGGCCAACCAGAGTACTCGAGGAGATTGAGATGAGCGAGACACCGGTTTCAAATCCTGAAATTTCAGACAACGACCGCACCTGGGCAGCCCTGAGCTGGATCCCGGCGACGCCGCTGTCGCCGCTGCTGGCGATCCTGGCGCTGGTCATGGAAGACACCAAAGACCGCCCCTTCGTCCGCCAACACGCCATGCTGTCACTGGCCGCCGGCGCGCTCTTGATCCCGGTGACCTGCGTCACGCTCGGCCTGGGCGGGCTGCTTTACCTGGTTTTCTTCTACTACGCCTATCAAGCCTACCAGGGGGAGGCGATGACCATCCCGGTGGTTTCGGACTTCATCGCCGAGCGGGGTTGGGTTTAAGCTTCGATCTGGATGGGCAGGATGACGGATAGGCGAGTTCCCTGGCCGGGGGCGGCGCGGATCGAGGCGGAGCCTTCGAGGGCCAGGACGCGCTCCTGGATGCCGAGCAGGCCGTAATGGCCTCGCCGGGCAAAATCAGTCATCGACCCGGGGACCTCGAAACCCACACCGTCGTCGCCGATCTCCAAGCGAACTAAATTGACGTCGAAGATCAAAGCGACCGTCACCCGGGACGCCTGGGCGTGCTTGCGGGCGTTGGCCAGGGCCTCCTGAGTGATGCGATAGAGGGCCAGCTCCTGCTCGGCGCTCAAATTGATCTTTTCCCCAATCACCTCAATTTCGGCTGCCTCAATCGCCTCGACCCCCTGGCGCGCCTCGCGGACCAGGGTCTGCAGGGCCGGCACCAGTCCGAGGTCTTCGAGCATCAAGGGGCGCAGATCGCGGTTGATCTGGCGCACCCCGGCGAGGGTCTCATCCACCATGGTCCCCAAGGTTTCCAGACGCTGCAGCTGAGCGGGATCATCGGTCTGGGATCGGTAAAGCTCCAGGTGGCGGGCGATGGCCAACAAGCTCTGCACGGTCTCGTCGTGCAGGTCCCGGGCGATGCGCCGGCGCTCCTCTTCCTGTGAGCGGGTGATGGCTCCAACGTAGCGATGCAGGCCGGCGCGGTAGTGGTCCACTTTGGTCGCCATGCGGTAGAAGGCGCGCTCCAGGGCGTCGATCTCCCGGATGCCGCTCTCGCGCGGTAAACGGCCGGCAGGAGGTTCAACCTGCTCCTCTTCCGCCAGGCGGGTGGACTGCTCCGCCAGCCCCCGGATGGGGGTGATGACCTGCTCGACGCTGCTCCATGCCAGGAACACGACGGCGATCGTGACGACCACGCCAACCAGGATGACGAGGGCGTCAAAAGTCCGCAGCGGGCTGGCGACCGAAGCCCACGACTCCTGGACGATCAACCCCCAGGAGGTCCCCGGTATGGGGGCAAAGCCCTCCACCAGGCGCTCGCCTCCGGGTCCCCTGATCAGCAGCCCGCCGCTCTGACCGGCGCTCATCTCATTAACAAAGGGCCGGTCGCCGAGGTCCCGCCCGATTTCGGCTGCATCCGGGTGGAAAACGATCGTCCCGTTCCGGTCCACCAGGTAAGCATGGCGAGCTTCACCAGCCGTCAGGCGGCGCAAAGGCTCGCCGAAGGCAGCCGTACGCAAATCCAAAATGCCCAATAAAGCGCCGCTGAACCCCGTGGGTGCTTCGCCGAGCGGCACAGCGACGATGAAGTACTCATCCCCGGAAGCCCCGATCTCCTGCAGATCGCCAAAGGCCGGGGCGAGATTCTCCCGCACCGAGCGGAAGACTTCCAAGTCGGCCACACCCGGCCCAAGGCGGATGCGGATGTCCTCGGAGGCGGCGATCACGGTTCCCTCGCGGTCGGCGAGGACGACGCCGCCGTTGAAGACCTCCAACGCCTCGCCGGCATCCTCCAGGAAGCTGCCGGGGATCCCCTGCTCCAGATCGGTGAGGGACGTACGACCACCCAGCGCCTCCAGGACGCCGGCATAGCTTTCGAGAACCTGGGATACGCTCACCGCCATCAGGCTGGCGAGCTGCTGATGGCGTTCAACTACCAGCGCGGCAACGGCCCGCTGGTATAAAACCCCGCCGACGAATACCAAGGCAAATATCACCAGCGCCAGAGGCAGAACGATCCTGGCGATGATGTACCAGCGATAACTACGGAACCGATCCGGTAAACGAATCATTATAAACAGGACTTATACACTGGAAGGAAGAAAGGGGGTATTTGGGCGGGCTTCGCCCGCCCAAATACCCACACTTTCCCGACGAACTGCGTAACTCCTGACAAATCAAATATCCAGGCGCAGCCAGCCCTGCCGGATGCCCAGCAGGACGGCCTCGAGGCGGGAGGAAACGCCTAGTTTTGCAAAGATGTTGGTCAAATGCGCCTGCACGGTCCGGTCGCTGATCACCAGGTCTTCGGCGATCTGGCGATTGCTCATGCCCTGCGCCAGCCCTCCCAGCACTTCCAGCTCCCGGGAGGTCAGCGCTGCGGGGCCGGATTCACCGGTAGAGCCGCCGGCTGCCTGCCCCTGGTTGGACATGCGCACGACGAGCTTGCGGGCGATCGAAGGGGAGAGGGGCGATTCGCCGGCCTCGACCTGGCGGATGGCGTCGACCAGTTCGGACACCGGGGCGGATTTCAGCAGGTACCCGCTGGCCCCGACTTCCAACAAGGAGAACACATACTGATCGTCGTCGTGGGCGGTCAGCACGAGCACCTGGACGGAGGGAAGCGCCCCGCGTATCCGACGGGTGGCCTCGATCCCGGAAAACTCCGGCATGCGCACGTCCATCACGACGATATCGGGCTCCAGGCGGTGAGCCAGATCGACCGCCTCGCGCCCGTCGCCAGCCTGCCCTACGACCTCGAGGTCCTCTTCGCGCGCCAGGAGCGCCGCAGTGCCCTGACGCAGCATCACGTGATCGTCGGCGAGCAAGATGCGGATCTTTTCTCCCATGCGGTTTCCGGCCTCATTTACGGTAAGGTTGGGGGCGTTTGGGCGAGGTCCGCCCGGATGCCCCTGCTACTTTTAAAAAATTATATCAGCCGAATACATAAGCAATTTCGCGTAGAGGGTTTGCGCGGATTTGCGGTTGCGCTTTCAAGCGCGGCTGGTTAGCATTGTACAGGGGAAAGAATGCGAACTTTCAGCCCACTTCAAACGAGGATATCCGATGATTGAGCACATTATGTTAACCATCGATAATACCGCTTACGCCCAGCCTGCTGCGGAGTTCGTCGCCGAGCTGGCTAAAAAATACCAGTCGAAAGTGACCGTCGTGTACACCTACAAACCGGCCCCGACCAACTCTTTCAGCACGTATTTCCTGGGATTTGGCGCGGACAAAGCCTCGCTGAGAGCCCGGAGCCTGGTCAAGCAGTTCGTCGAGCAGATCAAACGGATGGGCGTGGCGAAGGTAAAAGGAGAGCTGTTCGACGGCGCGCCCAGCGAGGCGCTGCATAAGGCAGCCGGTTCCTTGAAACCCGACTTGATCGTGATCGGCTCGCGCAGAAATTCACTCTCCCAAAGTTCCAACGAGTATCGGGCCGAAGCCGTCACTACCCAACCCATCCCTGCGCCGGTCTTGATCGTCTGAAAATTGAATTGAAATTACGCAGTTCAGGGAACAACGGGGGTGGTGGGAGTCCCCTCACCCCTCTCTACCCGACTGCACAGGAGTAATCATTCTATGGAAGAAGGGCTTAATTTCGTTCCCTTACTTTTGATCCTCGGGCTGGCCTTCGTCGTACCACTAGCAGTGGGACGGATCCGCTGGCTGCCCGTCGTCGTCGCCGAAATCATCGCCGGGGTGATCATCGGCCATTCCGTCCTGAACCTGGTCGGAGAGAGCCAGATCCTGGAATTTATGAGCGAGATCGGTCTGGCCTTTTTGATGTTCATCGCAGGCATGGAGATCGATCTCAACAAGCTGCTGCCGATGAACGGCAACTCGCCCAGCAAACAGGACCGCAAATTGCTCAGCCTGACCCTGATCGTTTACCTGCTAACCGTCTCTCTGGCAATCCCAGGAGGCTTTCTGCTCAACCGATTGGGACTGGAGAGCGACCCCTGGCTGCTGGGGTTCGTGCTCAGCGCGACCTCTCTAGGCGTGCTGCTGCCGATCCTTAAAAAACGGGAGATAACTCACACCTCTACGGGGAAGTCGATCTTCTATTCAGCAATGCTGGCCGATTTTCTGACCGTCAGTTTGCTGACCGTATTCATCATCCTCCTGCGGCAGGGGTCGAACCTGGAGATACTGTCCATCGGCTTGCTGTTCGTGGCTTTTTTCGTGATCTACCGGTTCAGCACACGCTTCTTCCGCATCCCGCTCATCAGGAACCTGTTCGAGGAACTGTCCAACGTGACCGTGCAGATCAAGGTGCGCGGGGCAATCGCCATCCTGATGGCATTTGTCGTGCTGGCGCTGGTCCTGGGCGTTGAGCTGATCCTGGGGGCGTTCCTGGCAGGCATGATCATCACGCTGCTGCGCCGGCCCGAGGACATTGACCTGGTCCACAAGCTCGAATCCTTCGGTTTCGGCTTCTTCATCCCCATCTTTTTCATCCTGGTCGGTGCCAACCTCGACCTGGGGGCGCTGGTCGAATCGCCGGAGAGCTTGCTGCTGCTGCCGCTGTTGTTCGTGATCGCCATGGTGGTGAAGATCGGGCCAGCGCTGCTGTTCAAAAACCAGCTCAGCTGGCGGGAATCCCTGGCGACGGGAGCTTTGCTCAACACCCATCTTTCTGTCGAGATCGCCGTGGTGGTGATCGGCGCGCAGTTGGGCCTGCTGTCGCCGGCGGCGAACGCGGTGATCATCC
This sequence comes from uncultured Anaerolineaceae bacterium, assembly GCA_964400875.1. Lineage (GTDB taxonomy): Bacteria > Chloroflexota > Anaerolineae > Anaerolineales > UBA4823 > CAYNWK01. The sequence goes on from CAYNWK010000088.1 coordinate 16,729, forward strand.
TGTTCGCCATATTGACCGTGTTGACTATGCCCATCTTGTTCAACCTGCTCGTGCCGGAGAAAGCGATAGAGGAGCAGCGGTCGTTCCTGATCTTTGGCGCCGAAGACCTCGGGCTGCAAGTCGCCAAGGTGCTGCACAAACACGATGAAATCGTCCGCTTCCTCGATCCCGATCCGCGGCTGGTCGATAAAGCGCGCCGCGCTGGATTCGAAACCATCCAGGCGGATTCGATCAAAGCTTGCCTGAACGCCGCCATGCAAAAGGGATCTATCCAATCCCTGCTGGCGCTTTCGTCCGACGACACGCGCAATTTGCTGGTAAGCCACGCGGCTAACCAGCTGGGCATCGATCACGTCGTCGCGCTGGTCAACGAACCCGCTAAATTGAACGAATACCGCATGCTCGGGGTGCAGACCTTCACACCGACCATGTACCAGCCGGCCATCCTGGCGATGCTGGCGCGCAGCCAGGATATCTTCAAGCTGCTCACCTCGCCAGAGGACGAGCGGGACGTGCGCGAGGTCAGCCTGCTGAACTCGCTCCTGGAGGGCGAGCGGCTGCGAACTCTGGGCCTGCCCGGCAACCTGTCCGTCCTGGCGATCGGCAGAAACGACGATTTGATCGTGCCTCACGGCAACACCCGGCTGGAGATCGGCGACCGGCTTACGCTGTTCGGGGATGTTTCGGAACTGCACCAAACAGCGCGCTGGATCGAATCCCCTAACCGGACCAAGGACCCGGACTCCAAAATCGGCAAACAGCCTTCTTTCAGCCGCGGCCAGCCCGACAATAGTTACCCGTAATCGCCGTCGGATCGCGGCCGGCTTTAGGCTGACCTAGAGGTTCTAACCGACACTCGTTGGCAGTTAATCAATCTCGGGGAGTTTGCCGCAGCGGATACCGCTGCGGCAAACTCCCC
>CAYNWK010000089.1:0-6012 GCA_964400875.1 uncultured Anaerolineaceae bacterium
TAGCCAGGGTTTCCAGATATTTGCCGCCCTTGATCATCAACCCCTGCCTGGCGCCAGCGCCGATCGAAGCCAGCATGGCGATAGGCGTCGCCAGCGCGAACGAGCACGAGCAGGCCACCACCAACACAGCCGCGGTAGCCAGCGGGTCGCGGCGCAGCAGGAAAGTCAGCGCGCCGATGGCGGCGACGACCGGCAGGTAGTAGCTGGAAAATCGGTCGGCCAGGCGCTGTACGTCGCCGCGGTGCGCTTCGGCTTCTTCAACCAGGCGGATCACTCTCCCGAAAGTAGTGTCACCCCCAATATGGGTGGCGCGTACCCGCAACCCGCCCAAACTAGCCAGGGTGGCGGCGAAAACGCGTGAACCGGGTCCGGATTCTACCGGCATGGATTCTCCCGTGATGGCTGCCTGGTTCACGGTCGCATGCCCGCCGATCACTTCTCCGTCTACCGGGATCAATTCACCAGGCCGGACGACGACGATCTCTCCGGGTTCAACCTGCTCAATGAGCACTTCGATTTCCTGATCATGGCGTTCCACCCGGGCTTTCTGCGGGGCCAGCGCAGCCAGATCCTTGACCGCCCGGCGGGCGCGCTCGGCAGTATAGCTTTCCACGTAATCGCCCACCCGCATGAAGAACACGACGACGGCAGCGGTAGCCCATTCTCCGATGGCGAGCGCGGCTATTACGCCAAGAGTCATCAGGGTATGCGAGATGATCCTCCCACCCAGGCTGGCCTTGACCACGTTCCGGAAGACTGGGTAGCCGGCGATCAAGACGATCGCGAGACCGAGAGGCCAGGGCACTCGAGTGGTCAGGGTTTCGAATAAGCCCAACCATTCGCCGACCACGATAATGAACAGCACGACCCCGAAGACAAGGCCCAACATCTTGAGCGCCGCGCGAGTGAAATCGTTGGAGGCGGACTGGCGTTCATCCGAAACCTCTGTTGACGCCAGCCGGTAGCCGGCGCGCTCCACCGCGCCGCGGATGTCTTCCAGTTGCACTGCATCCGGATCCAGCTGGACGACGGCTTTTTCGGTTGAAAGGTAAACTTCGACGGAGGAAACTCCCGGCAAGCGGGCGATCTCGCTCTGGACGTGGCGGGTGCAGTCCGCACAGTCCATCCCCTCGACGGAAACCTGAACAGTTTGTTGAAGGGCCATCTCAACCGTTCTCCGGCGAGGCATACCGCACGCATTCATACACCCCACGAGCGACCTCCGCCAGCAGTTCGTCCGCATAAGCGAGCAGCCGATCTACTCGTGGATCACTCAGCTGGTAGTAGACGTTCCTGCCTTGCTGCTCGCGCTGCACCAGCCCACAATCGTGCAGGCAGCCCAGATGGTTGGATGTGTTCGATTGGCTCAAACCGGTTGCAGAAACGATATCGCTGACGCTCAGCGGTCCATCTCGCAGCGCTTCCAAGATGCTCAATCGTGAAGGGTCCGCGAAACCGCGGAACAGCTTGGCTTTTAAAGCATCAGCAGTTGGTGCGGGGTTGATTAACATGCGGCTACTCCTAAGTTGTTGAACCAAACTATTCATATCATTATATCATTGATTGATGATATATTCTGGTCGAGAATCTCGATCTCTTCATCGAAAAATCTTAATAAAAACTGGCACCCCGGTAAAGAGGGGTGCCAGTTCAGCGTGGTTCCGCTAGGCCAGATCACTCTTTCTCGTAGGGTTGGCCGTCAGCTGCAGGCATATGGCCGCGCCCAACGATACCGGCCAAGACGATCATGGTGGCGACATAAGGCGCCATCAATAAGAACTCTGACGGAATCGGTACACCCAGGATGGCGATCTTGGAGGCTAACGAGTCGGCAAAACCGAAGAGCATGCCTGCCCCGAAAGAGCCGAAGGGCGTCCAGTTGCCGAAGATCATCGCCGCTAAACCGATGAACCCACGACCGGCGGTCATGACCTCGTCGAAGCGTCCCACCGAACCCAGGGTAAAGTAAGCACCGCCAAAACCCGCCATCATGCCCCCCAAGATGACCGACATATAGCGGGTTCGGAAAACATTGATCCCCAGCGTGTCAGCTGCCTTGGGATGCTCGCCCACGGAACGCACCCGCAGCCCCCAGCGCGTGTAAAACAGCGCCAGGTGCAGCACGACCATAAAGACAAACAGGGCATACACGAAGATATTGTGGTCGAAAAGGATCGGTCCCAAAAATGGGATCTTGGACAGCAAGGGAATTTCGAAATCCGAGAAGATGCCGGGATTGTTGAGCGCCTGGTAACGCTGCATAAATTTTGCAGAGATATAAGAGGTCATTCCTATGGCAAAGATGTTGATCACGGTGCCCGAGACGATCTGGTCGGTTTTGTAGGTGATCGAGAGCACTGCGTGGACCAGGGCCAGAATAGCGCCCGCCAGAATCGCAGCCAGCAGTCCGATCCACAAGTTGGTCACGCTACCCACCAGGGCGCCGACCATGGCGCCGGTCAACATCATGCCTTCGATGGCGATGTTAACCACGCCGGCTCGCTCGCATAACACGCCTGAGAACGCACCCAACGTTATGGGCACGGCCCGCAGCAGCGTGCTGCGCAACAGGCCGGCGACGTTCAAAGAGGTGCCGGCTGCGGCCCAGGCCAGGAAGGCGAAAATGAACAAGCCAGCAACAAGCCCGAGGACAAGCTCGGTGCGTTTCTTGAAACCGAGCGCCAGCTGGTAGCCGCCCAGGGCCGCGCTAAATACCGCTGCGAGGTAGACGGCGGTGCTGGTCGTAAATTCCCAGTTTGGCAGCGTGACGGACGATCCGCCCGGCGTCAATCTGAAAGTGGTTGTTGTACCCGGTTCGAGCCCCCGAGCGAACAGCAACCAGATGGCGATCGCAAGGGCGAGAAAAACTATCCCGAAAACCCGCTGGCGGGTTGGTGAGACATATACTCTGGCTCGTTCTAAAGTCGTCGTCGATGTCGCCATGAGTTAATCTCCTCCCCAGCCGCGTACGAAGACGCCTTCTTCTGCAACCGAAGGCGCTCGTAAGCGGTAAATTGTTCGGATGATCGCTGGAGCAGCAATGAAGGCCAGAATTAATGCCTGCACAACGGATATGATATCGATGGGGATGCCGGCGGAGACCTGCATTTGAATCGCGCCGGCCCTGAGTGTGCCGAACAACAGGGATGCCAGCACCACACCAAGCGGGTGACTCTTGCCCAGTAACGCCAGTGCAATGCTGTCGAAACCATAACCGGAAGAAAAAGCCAGCGCCAGATTGTAATTTACCCCCAGCACTTCGTTAGCGCCCGCCATCCCAGCCAGCGCTCCAGAGAGGGACATGGCTACAATGGTCACCATGACTATGTTCATACCCGCATAACGGGCCGCGTTCGGGCTATTGCCCACCGTGCGCAAGTCAAACCCCCACCTGGTCTTGAAGAGCAGCCAGTAGACCAAGTAGGCGACCCCGAGCGCGACAAAAAAGCCTAAATGGAAGCGGAGCGGGTCAGCGAAGAATTTAGGCAACCTGGCGGAGAGTTCGACGAACGGGGTGATCGGGTTGAACGAGTCGGGCCGCTGCAGTGGTCCACGCAAAAGGTATTCGCTCAGGCGGAAGGCAATGTAATTCATCATGATCGTATTGATCACCTCGTGCCCGCCGGTCTTGGCTTTCAATAATCCGGGGATAAATCCCCAGAGACCTCCTCCGATTGCGCCGATCAAAAAAGCCAGGGGCAGGTGGATGACCGTCGGCAGACCTTTGATGCTATACCCGGCGTACACGGCGAAGATTGCGCCCATGAATAACTGGCCTTCGGCGCCGATGTTGAACAACCCGGCGCGAAAACCCAGCGCAACAGCCAAACCGGCGAAGATGTAGGGTGTGGTTTGAACCAGGCTGTCAGAAATCGGGTTGAAGGCGCTGCGAATGGCAGCAGCATCACCACTCTGCAGCGCCGCTATGATCCTGGCGGGATCGCCGATCGCACCGATGAATAATGCCCGGTAGGCTGACCAAGCTTCACCGAAGCCGGTTTGGATAGCCAGCAGCGGTGAATCCCTCCAGGTAGCGTAGACTTGTTCAGATGTGATCGCGATGAATATCCCACCGAGTATCAACCCGGTAAGGATCGCCAAAAGCGGGATCAAGAAAGAGACTCCCATCGTCTCTTCGATAAAGATTTGTAAAGCGCTCTGCTTGACTTCTCGGTTCTCTTCTGGGGCCGGCTTCTCGGTCATGGGCGATGTTACCTCAGGTTTTTACCTCTTCTTCAGGAAGAGTGGAACCATCCTTGGAGGAATCGAGTGTCTTTGGTTTGACAATTGGCTTTTCTTTAGATTCCGATCCTTTCTCGGATTTAGCTTCTGGATCATGCCCGTCTCCATGCTGCTTTACAACAGCTTCCTCGGGGCTCACGCCTGCCATTAACAGGCCAATTTGCTCCTTGGTGACCTGGTCAGCCGGGAGGATATCCACGATCTTCCCCCGGTACATCACGGCAATGCGGTCTGATAATTGCATGATCTCGTCCAGCTCCGTGGAGACCAACAATACGGCGACTCCATCGTCCCGCTTTGCTATCAGTTGCCCATGTATGTATTCGATCGAACCTACGTCCAACCCTCGGGTTGGCTGGGAAGCCACGAGCAATTTAATCGGACGGGAGAGCTCCCGGGCGACGATGACCTTTTGCTGGTTCCCACCGGAAAGCGAGCTGACCGGGGTTTGTGGGCTGGGGGTGCGGATATCGAAATCCTCGATGCGTTCGTGCGCGGTCTCCAAGATCGCCTCACGCTGCATGATCACCCCTTTGGAGTAGGGCGGCCGGTAATAGGTGTTCAGCACCAGATTCTCGGCGACGGGAAAGCCGAGCACCAGCCCGTTTTTCTGGCGGTCTTCCGGGATGTGGGCGCTGCCGAGTTCCGTGATACGCCGGGGTCTGGCATGGCTGATCTCGGTGCCAATCAATTTAATTGCTCCGCGGTAAGCTTCTCTTAAACCGGTCAGAGCTTCAACCAGTTCGGTCTGACCGTTGCCCTGCACGCCGGCTACGCCCAGGATTTCACCCGCCCGGACGTCGAAGGAAACGTCGTTGACGACCAGCTGATCGTTGTCATTCACCACTTCCAGATCAACGACCTCCAGTACGATTTCACCCGGATGGGCGGCATCTTTCTGGACCTCCAGATCGACCTCCCGCCCGACCATCATGGCGGCGAGTTTGTTCTGATCCGCGTCGCCCGGCGTCGTGGTGCCGACCATTTTTCCCTGGCGGATGACGTCAATGCGGTCAGCCACTTCCAATACTTCGCGCAGCTTGTGGGTGATGAAAATCAGGGACTTGCCTTGATCGGTCAGCGAACGCATGATCTCGAACAATTCATCGGATTCTTGAGGGGTAAGCGCGGCGGTTGGCTCGTCCAGGATGAGGATATCTGCTTCACGATACAGCAGCTTGATAATCTCAACCCGCTGCTGGATGCCCACCGGCAGGTTTTCCACGTGGGCGCTCGGGTTTACTTCCAGGTGATATTGTTCGGATATCTCTCGAATGCGTCGGGCAGCTTGCTGCCGGTCCAGGAAATCCCCCGCTCGGACCGCCTCGTGCCCCAGCATCACGTTTTCGGTGACTGTAAATACGGGCACGAGCATGAAGTGCTGGTGGACCATGCCAATGCCAGCGTCGATGGCGTCATTGGGGGAGTTTATTTCAACTCTACCTCCCCGGATGAAGATCTCGCCTTCATCGGGTTGGTACAGGCCATACAGAATGTTCATCAGAGTGGTCTTACCGGCGCCATTTTCGCCCAACAACCCGAGAATCTCCCCCTTATTGAGCGTCAGATCGATGTGGTCGTTCGCCAACACACCTGGGAAACGTTTGGTTATCCCGCGGAGTTCAAGAACTGGTGGCATAGTCACCTCGTTGATACAGGACGGACGACTAAATGTTGTTGAATTCTACCATAGGCAGCTTCATTTACGCCGACAGCAAGGCGGCGTTTACGTCCACCTCCAACTCTAACTCTAACTCTAACTCTAACTCT
>CAYNWK010000089.1:6112-17391 GCA_964400875.1 uncultured Anaerolineaceae bacterium
AACTCTAACTCTAACTCTAACTCTAACTCTCCCCAAACGCTTAAGTCCTTGATTGTTAACAAAAACAGGGGCCAGATTCGATCTGACCCCTGTTCATCTTCACAACAGAGTTTTATCCTAGATCGCCAAGGCCTTTACGGATTGGCCGAGATAGATCCGGAGATGATCCCTTCGCGGAGCGTATCCAGATCGGTGGCAACCTGGCTGGGCACCATCGATTCCATGTCGTGGAAGGGGGCCAAGCCGACGCCATCATTCTCTAGAGTGCCGACTACGGTGCCGCCTTCAAAAGTGCCATCGATGATCTGCTGAATCGCTTCGAAGGTGGTGACGTCCATGTTCTTCAACACAGAGGTCAGGATGATGTCGGCATACTCGGGCGCGGTCTGGGTCCAGTCGGTGTCAACGCCTACGATATAGACATCGCCGCGCTGTTGTGCAGCCGCAGCGGTACCGAGGCCGACTGGCCCGGCGACCGGCATGATGATGTCAGCGCCCTCGTCCATGAGGGATTCGCCCATCGCCCGGCCGTCATCGGTGCTCTCGAAGTTGCCTACGAACAAACCGGTTTGGTCTTCAGGGTTCCAACCCAGGACGTTCACGTCCGTTCCGTTCTGCTCGTTGTAGTAGCGCACGCCGAGGACGAAGCCGTCCATAAAGACGGTTACCGTCGGGATCTGCAGGCCACCAAAGGTGCCCACGGTCCCTGTCTGGGTTGTTCCGGCAGCTACATAACCGGCCAGGAAGGCAGCTTCCTGGGTGTTAAACACCTGGCCAAGCACGTTCGGGATAGTCGGGTCATAAGCGAAGTCCACGATGGTGAAGGGCTGGTCGGGGTTCGCTTCCGCAGCTGCCTGGGTGGCGTCCCCAAGCAGGAAGCCGACGGTGATGATTATATCGCAGTCAGCATCAAGGAATGCCTGAATGTTCCGTTCGTAATCTGCTTGCTGTTGCGACTCGAGGAAGTCGCCTTCAATTCCCAGCTGATCGATAGCATCCTGGACGCCTTTCCATGCTGTGGCGTTGAAGGATTTGTCGTCAATACCACCGGTGTCGGTGACCTGGCAAGCCCGGTAAGTCATCGCCTCGGTAGGCTCCGCCATCGCCTCAGTAGGCTCCGCCATGGCTTCGGTGGGCTCTTCCATGGCTTCAGTAGGTTCCGCCATGGCTTCGGTGGGCTCTTCCATCGCTTCAGTCGCCGTCGGTGCGGGGGCTTCGGTAGCCGCTGGCTGGCAGGCTACCAGAAGCATGGCGCCGATCACCAACAAGATGACGAGCGAATACAGTTTCTTGGACATAAATTTTCTCCTCCTACATTAAATCGGTTGATATTTGTTTTACAAAAAGAATGTTGGGAGCGTCAGTTAGGAAATTATCGATAGTTTAGCCCTCCTTTATTATACTGGATTGAGAAACATAAGGGGTAATTTTCTGATGGGAAGGGAAGCGCTCGCTACCCCGAATTTCGAAATGAGTATATCTCCGATCTTGCATCTTAGCAAGCTTGTGTGAAATATTATAGATTAAAACCTGGAGCTTGATCAGTATATCGCATACCGATCTTCGTTAGTTGCCTGGCAGAGATTAATAACATCATGGGGAAGTGTCTGGTCCATCCTGGCCCACGCCGGTGTCGATATAACCGGTTTGTAAATCGGGCAGGATCGCTTCGACGGCCATCTGCCGTCCTGGGCTTAATAGATCTGAGTTGGCGGCGTAGATCTCCGGCCGGGCGGACAATTGGCCGACCGGCATTCCGGCGATCAGCTCTGGCCAGGCTGTGCGTAGCGCCTCCGCAAAGTCAACCCCGATCGAGGCGACCCAGCGATTTTGTGCTGACTGGGGAGGTGGTTGATTGCCGATGATATTTACCCCGGCGGTAGCCAGATGAGTTAAGAGTTCCTCTTGCTCAGCGCCGGGAGCAACGTAGATTGTTTCAACTGCCTGGGTGATTAATGCATCGGCTGCGCTCTGCCATTCATTAGAACTGGCATCAGCTGGGAGTTCAAGGTAGAGGGGATATTGATTGTAAGGTGGATAGATTTGTTGGCAGAGACCACAGAAGAAGACCACGCCGTTGAGAAAACCATCTCGAACGGCTATGCCGCCAGCGGAGTCGCTTACCGTTAGTGCGCCGACGCGCCATTCTGGGGTGGCGACCGCAGCAGTATAACCGGCGAGAAAACCCAGCTGGTCTGGACGCCCGCCGTCAGGACCGATGGCGCTCAAATTAGCGTTTGTCTCAAGTCCGGGGATGTTAATCCCCAGGAACTGGATCCCCGGCTCTGCGACAGCGATTTCTTGCAAGCCTGGGTCCGGCGGTACAGCGACTACCAGGACGACATCCGAGGTCAATTGGCCGGTCGAAAGCGTTGACACAGTTTCAAAACGAACATCCTCTGCCGCGGCAAGCTCTGCCAAGATCGCCTCCAATTCGTTTACCAAAGATAGTTCGGCGGTCTCGGGCGCGACCAATAGCACCAGGGGCGAGCCAGGTGTGGGAGAATTCTGCTCCTGCGGGGAGGGAGTCAGCACCTGGGGTGGGGTTTTGATTGGCGTCTCGGTTGGCGAGGGAAAGGAAGGGGTCGGAGTTTGCTCCGCAGGTCCCTGGCAGGCGATCAATACTACGCTGATTACGATCAGCGCTGCCAGGCGGCGGAAAAGCAGATTGAGCATGGCTGGTATTTTACTATACTTAGTCAAGCGGCCCGATAGCGAATTTCTTGTATAATACGCTAGTCTTACCGCCGGGCAGTAATACTTCCCGGTCTCCCACTAACTGCGTCAGGTCTAACCTAATGATATTTTCTTCAGGAACGCATGATTGAATTGACCATACCGGGATTCAAATTCTTACAACTGGAGCACCTCGTTTGCGACGTCAACGGCACCCTGGCGCTGGATGGCAAGCTGCAGGAAGGGATCGCCCGGACGCTGGCGAACTTACAAGACCGGCTATCCCTGCATTTACTTACCGCGGATACACACGGCCGACAGCATATTATCGATCATCAGCTCGGGTTTCAGGCAGTACGCATCGAGCCCGGAGATGAGGCCGGTCAGAAAGCAGCGTACGTCCAGCGCCTGGGGCCTGAACGGGTGATCGCCATCGGCCAGGGCGCCAATGATGCAGAAATGCTTAAGACATCTGCCCTGGGTGTTGGCGTGATCTCCCAGGAAGGGCTTTCCGTGGCCAGTATGCTGGCGGCGGACATCATCGTGCCGGATATTTACGCTGCGCTCGAATTGCTCGAAAAACCGTTACGCATCATGGCTAGCTTGCGGAGATGAACCAGTTTAATTCCGAGCATATTCCGGACGATCCGGATCGATTGCCGCCTGCACGGCGACGCCGGGCCAAGCGGTCGTTAATCCCGGCAGAGATCGACGAGCGGGCTGAGGTCCTGGATAAAATCTCCCGGCGCGCTTTGCCGACGCTGGATTTCTTCATATTTTCGTTGTTGGCTGGGACGGTTTTCAGCGTCGGCTATTTATTGAATTCTCCTCCCATCTTACTTCTTGGTGCATTGCTGGCGCCGATGATGGCGCCGGTGGTTGGCGTTTCCCTGGGCACCGTGGTGGGATCGGTGCGTTATTTCATCCGCAACCTGGTGGGTTTATTGATCGGCTGCGGATTGGTCTTCGGCGTCGGGGTTTTAGTGGGGTATGCAACGCAATTCTGGCAGCCGGTTGATCTGGCTCTAGCCCATTTCTACACCCAATTGTCCTGGACAAACGTCCTGGTTTTAGCCCTGGGCGCCGCCCTGACTTCCGCTGCCCTGGTGCGGTCCGATCAAGGGCCGTACCTGCCCAGCGTTGCCCTGGCTTACGAACTTTACCTGCCGCTGCTCGCCGCCGGGATCGGCCTGGGCAGCGGCGAACCATTTCTCTGGCCGGATGGCCTGGTCGTCTTTGCCATCCACTTATCCTGGGGGGTGTTGATCGGCGCATTCGTCTTGTTGATCCTGGGATTCCGCCCGCTTACTTTGTTTGGCTATACCCTGGGTGGGGTCGTCACGCTGTTGGCGGTGATCCTGGCTATCGGAATCAGCGGCGCCGGAGCTGCCTTTAGCGCGCAGATCGCTCTGCCGACTCCGGTGCCGACCTCCACGCCTACCATCACCCTGACACCAACGCCCTCGCTTACACCCGTTCCGCCGACGGCGACTCCTACGCTGACTATCACCCCTACGCAGACATCTACGGGAACCCTGACCCCGACCCCCTCGCCGACGCCCATCCTGGCATTGATTACCGCTGGCGGAAACGCAGGTGGTGCGTTCTTACGGGCAGAGCCGGACTTCAACGCTGAGACCGTGGCGGTCTTAAACAATGGCAGCCTTGTTGAAGTGCTTTCCGATCAGCTGGTTGAACAGGATGGCTATTTTTGGGTCAACGTCTTGACAAGCGATGGCGAGGCAGGCTGGATCTTACAGAACCTACTGGTGACAGCCACGCCTTCACCGGATTGGGAAGCTACGCCTTAGCTCTCCCTGACGATGTCTTGAGGACGGAATGCGCCGGGCAGAAGGTCCCCCACGGTAGCCTGATGAACGATCTCCCCCTGATCGTTGACAACCAGCACGGTTGTATCCAGGCCGAACTCGGAGAGCACCTGGCGACAGGCGCCGCAAGGCATCCCGCCATTCACGCTGGCGACGGCAATGGCCTCGAACGATTGCTCCCCTTGTGAGACAGCTTTGAATACAGCGACCCTCTCTGCACACATGGTGGTAGGATAGGCGGCGTTTTCCACATTGACCCCGTCATAAACGCGCCCAGATGCGGTTAAGACAGCTGCTCCCACCTTGTAGCTGGAATAAGGCGCATAAGCCCATTTACGGGCTTCTACAGCGGTCTGGATCAGTTTTTCTCGTACCTCGTCATTCAGCATCCAGGTTGTCCTCTTCCTTGGTAAGCATAGATGAAGGCCTTTGCACACGCACCTTGCGAATACGCCTGCCACTGACTTGCTCGACAGTCAACTGTAAATTATCGACTTGTAAACTTTCCCCACCTGTAGGCACACGACCGATACGACTGTAAATAAAGCCCCCCAGGGTGTCGGCCTCTTCACGAGGGAGTTCGCTATCCATGATCTCGTTGAAGTCATCCAGATCGACTCTACCTTGAAACACGAATTCCGAGTCATCGATCCTCTGGTAGATCAATTCTTCGGCCTGATCGTATTCGTCTAAGATCTCACCGACGATCTCTTCGACGATATCTTCTAGGGTGACCAGCCCGGCGACGCCGCCGTATTCATCTACCACAATGCCCATATGGATGCGCTGCGCCTGCATTTCTGCCAGAAGCTCATCAACCTTTTTGGTCTCGGGGACGAAATAAGCCTGCCTGAGCAGCTCTTTCAGCGAATCGATCTGGCTGCCCTCATGCCAGATCTTCAACAGGTCTTTCGCATAAAGCAGGCCCATGATATTGTCCACCGACTCCTTGAAGACCGGAACGCGTGAGTAGCCGGATTGCAACAAAGCGTCGACCGCCTCCGGCAAGGGAGTGGAAAACTCTAAAGCTAATAAGTCGATGCGCGGCACCATGATCTCCCGGGCCAGGGTGTCGCCCAGGCGAAAGATCGAGACGATCATCCTGCGCTCACCTTGTTCCAGGACCCCTTCTTGTTGGCCTGCCTCGACCAGGTTCATCAGTTCATCTTCCGTGACCATCACGGAGCTGTCTTGCTCGCCGTTTGTCTCGCGGTAGATCAGCATCGGTAGGGCCAGGAATGGAGCCGCGATGAACTTCAGCCCGACGGCGTAGGTACTGGTACGAATGGCCCAATCTTCCGGGTTGTGGGCGACGAACTGCTCAACGATCCATTCCAGGAAAAAGAGGATCAGCGCAGCCAGCAGCAGCCCGGCTGCGGCTGGCCAGACGGGTAAAGGTCCGTTTTGCTGGGGGGCGAATAGCAGCAATATCAATCCGGCGATAAGGAAGCGGTAGATCGCCTGGAAGAGGTGTAAGCCGGCCTGTACACGAGCTTGATTGTTAATCAGCGCCAGGGTCCTGTTAACCTGCACTTGCTGGAATTCTCGCTGTCCGAGCAGGCGGGCCAAATTTGCGTTGTTAAAACTTGAGCGTGTGGCTGAATTAATCAGATCCAGGATGAGCAAGATGAAAAGGCTGAGCGTTATCAAAAATCGCACCAATTGGGTGTCAATCACTTCTTTTCCAGTTTGCGGATCGAGCGGGCGGGCGCGCCTACCGCTAAGGTATAGTCCGGAACGTTGCGGGTGACCACCGCGCCTGCGCCGGTGCGAGCGCCTTCACCGAGGCGAACCGGAGCGACGAGCATGGTATCACTACCAATGAACGCGCCGGCACCGATCTCGGTATGGTGTTTTTGTTCTCCATCGTAATTGCAGGTGACCGTTCCTGCGCCGATGTTCACCTCCGGACCAGTGGTCGTATCTCCAACGTAGGAGAAATGACCCATCTTGGTGCCCGGTCCCAGGTAGGAGTTTTTCACTTCCCCAAAGTTGCCCATGTGCACGCCACGCCCTAAATGAGCGCCTTTGCGCAAGCGTGCGAACGGTCCCATATCGACCTCGTCGTCCAGGCGGGCGCCTTCTAACAGCGAACTCAAAACCCGGCAGTTATCGCCCAGGTGAGAGTCTCGAATGATGGTGTTCGGTCCCAGGTTGCAGCCGCGCCCGACGAGCGTGTCACCATGCAAATAGGTGTTCGGCCAGATCACGGTATCCTGACCGACCTGCACACCGGCTTCCACATAGGTGGCGCCGGGATCGATCAAGGTTACACCGCCGAGCATCAGGGACCGATTGATCCGTTCTCGCAAGACAGCGCTGGCTTCGGCTAAGTGAACTCGGTTGTTAATTCCGATGGCTTCCTCAGGGTCCTCCAGAGAGACAGCCTGGACGGACATGCCGTCCGCGATGGCAGTCCCGACCAGATCGGTGAGGTAATATTCGCCTTTTGGCGAAAGAGGAATGCGCAACAGCGCCTCCCATAGCCAATCCGCATCGAAACAGTACACGCTGGTGTTCAATTCCTGGATGGTTAGCTGTTCGGGCGTTGCCTGGGCTTCCTCTACGATGCCGATCACGCGTTTTTCCTGGTCACGTCGTACCCTTCCGAAGCCGCGCGGTTCGACAGTATTCACCGTGAGCATTGTGATCGGGGTGTTCTGGTCGCCAGTGGATTGGTGAGCGTTCAGGACCTGACGTAAAGTTCTCTCCGTAAGCAAAGGCATGTCTGCCGTGATAACCAGAATTAAATCTGCTTTATCTCGGAGCAGGTCCTCTGCTTGTTGGACGGCATGCCCTGTGCCCAGCTGCGGATCTTGAATGGCATATTGGGCCGATTCACCAATCGTCTGCTGCACCAGCTCGGCCTGATACCCTATGATAATGACCGGCTTCGAGCCAGTGGCTGCGCTGGCAGCATCTACCGAGTAGTGCAGCATCGCTTTTCCCATCAAGGGGTGTAAAACTTTGGGTATCGAGGACAGCATGCGGGTTCCATGGCCTGCCGCTAAGATAACCGCAGAAATTTTCATATAGGTAGCTCCAATACTTTACCGGTATGCTCTTTACGGGCGTTTCAATTTTACACGGATGCTTAAGGGTCTATCTATAACATTGCGCCTTTAAAAAGTACGAGCGCCGCGCGGCTGTTCGTGCAACGCGATGCTCGTTGGTGACAAGAGTCGAAAGCTATATAAGTTTGGTTCTTCGTCGGGCACAGCTACAATCCGTGAGAAGCATTAGGCTGGGGCGCCCGGATTCGAACCAGGATAAACGGATTCAAAGTCCGCTGTGCTACCATTACACCACGCCCCAATAGAGACGCCCGGGAAGCCGAGCGGGCTGTATTGTAACATATCCATGAGCTCGCTGGCAATTTCCAACCCTGCTTAAGTGCTAGCCGGCTTCGTCTTTTTCTTCGTCTGGAGTCAGGCCCAGTTTGCGTGCTTGATCGTAGGTCAGGGCGTCTGCGCTGGTTAACTCCGGAGAGGTCCTCTCGTCCGCAGGTAGCGAATCCCAGAAAGCCTCCACCTCTTGAGGATCTAGGTTCTCCTGATCGACGCCCTCAAAGAGCTCCGTTAGCGCTTCCAGGTTTTCCTCACGGGGTTGTTCTGCCAATGCTTCTTCTTCAAGTTCGAGTGGAATGGGGGGCGGCGCTGAAAGCTCGGTCTGCCCGAGAATCCCGGTGTTCAGGAAAAAGGTGTGCAGTTTTCGGCTGGTTTCCACCAGGCGCTGACCGTAGATTGGGAGTTGGCTTTTCCCTGGTTTTTCGCCGATTGCTAACAAAACGTAGCGATGGCCGATGTGGGTAAGCGCCATGAAGAACGTCTCTCCGGAAAAATAATACAGATCTTCCGGGGATGATTTTCCCAAAGTGTGGGAGATGGCGGCGCCGCTGCTTAATAAACTGCTGAGCAGAGGTCGCAGGCGTGGTTGGTCGAAATCGGTTGGGAGATTGCCGGCTACGGCAAGCGCCTGCCCTTGATCGTTGAAAATGGCTGTACAGACGGCGTTGAGCTCCACACGCAAATCGGCGATCCCTTCGACCAGGCCTTGCTTGCGAGGAGGGGTGGGAGCGGAGAGTTCCCCGGAAGGGGGCCGCTTCACACCGAGGCATCGCCTGACCGCTTCCAGGAGTTCGACAAATTCGATGGGTTTGTAGAAGTAAGCGTCCGCGCCGGAAGCTTCAACTTTGCTGCGATTCTCGGTATCGGTGACGCCGGTGATCATGATGACTTTAGCACTGGGGTTGCGAGCCTGGATCTTCTTTTTTAATTCCAGTCCCGACATCCCCGCGAGCCTGACGTCGCTGATGAGCAGGTCAGGTGGCCGCCGCATCGCCTCCAGCAGCGCTTCTTCCGCGGAGGGAATGGCGATGATCTCAAACTCTGGGCCGAGTGTTTCCAGCCCAGAGCGAAGCATACGCCTCACTTCGTATTGATCATCGACGACAAGCACGCGATAATTTACCTTCATGGCTGTGAAATTGTAACATGCTCTGCCATGGGGGATACGAATTGAGACGTAAAAGAGCTTAAGATTTTTGTTAGGGCGTAATCCAGAATAGGTTATTCCACCCGCCAACAAGCCACCATATGGTCAGGGGCAACTTCGATGAGCGGCGGTTCCTCCAACGAGCAGTGTTCCATGGCTACAGGGCAGCGCGGGTGGAAGCGACAGCCGCTCGGTGGATTCAATGGACTGGGTACGTCGCCCGGCAGGATGATACGTTCTCGCTTCAAGGTCGGATCGGGAATGGGGATGGCAGACATCAACGCCTGAGTATAGGGATGCAGCGGGTTGCGGAAGAGCTCCTCGCGCGGCGACACCTCAACCATTTTGCCCAGGTACATAACCGCGACCCGGTGGGAAATGTGTTCTACGACGGAGAGATTGTGGGCGATGAACAAATAAGTCAACCCAAACTCTTTTTGTAGATCGTTTAAGATGTTGAGTACCTGGGATTGAATGGACACGTCCAGGGCTGAAACGGGTTCATCGCAAATGATAAACTTCGGCTGCAGAGCGAGAGCCCGGGCGATCCCGATACGTTGGCGCTGACCTCCGGAAAATTCATGGGGATACCGCCGGGCATGGTAATCTTCCATACCGACCTTGCGCAAATATTCAATCGTCAGGTCGAAGCGCTCTTTCGAAGTACCGATCTTGTGGATCTTCAAGCCCTCGGCGATCGATTCCCCAATCGGCATGCGCGGGTCCAACGATGCGTATGGATCCTGGAAGATAATTTGCATGTTCCGCCGCATCTTCTTCAGAGCGTTGCCTTCCAGCTCAAACACGTTCTGATCCTCAAAGATGACCTTCCCGGCGGTCGGTTCGGTCAACCGCAGCATCGTGCGTCCGACGGTCGTTTTTCCGCAGCCGGATTCACCTACCAATCCAAGTGTTTCACCTTCACGCACGGCAAAGCTCACGTCGTCCACTGCCTGGACCCAGGCAACCACGCGCTGTAAGAGCCCTCCCCGTACAGGGAAATATTTGACGAGATTTTGAACCTCGACCAGGTTTTTTTTGCTGCCGTTTTTGCTTTCGATAGATTGTTCGCTCATAATTGCCTTTCTCGACAGGGATAGATCAGGCTACCGCTTCCACTTCAGCCGCTCGCAGGGGCGCTTTGTGACCGGATTCTTCATGACTCTGGTAGAGCCAGCAGCGTACCGTATGTTTGGGTAAAACCGGGATGAGATCCGGTTCGACTTCCGTACAAATGCTCAGCGCTTGTTCGACTCTGGGCCGGCAGCGGGAGGCAAACTTGCAGCCTTCGGGCAGGTTGACCAGGTTGGGAACCGAACCGGGGATAACATCCAGGCGTTCTTTTATCGTGCCAAGCACCGGAATGGAGGCGATCAGTCCCTGGGTATAGGGATGAAGCGGCTTCTCAAAAATGTTCTCGATATCCGTTTGCTCGACGATCCGACCGGCGTACATTACCGCGACCCGGTCGGCGAGCTCGGCGATCACCCCGAGATCGTGAGTGATCAGGATGACTGAAGTTCCCATGCGGTTGCGCAAATCACGCAAGAGGTCCAAGATCTGGGCCTGGATGGTGACATCCAGAGCAGTGGTCGGCTCGTCGGCGATCAACAATTGGGGGTTCAGCGCCAAGGCCATGGCGATCATCACGCGCTGGGCCTGCCCGCCGGACATCTCGTGGGGGAAGGAGTGAGACTTGCTTTCCGGGTCTGGAATACCGACCAGTCGAAGCAGGTCTACCGCTCGTTCCCACGATTCTTCCTTGCCCATGTTCTGATGGATTTGCAGAACTTCGGCGACCTGATCCCCGACCTTGAACACCGGGTTCAAGCTGGATTGAGGCTGCTGGAAGATCATCGAAATCCGGTTGCCGCGCATCTCCACCATTTCGGATTCGGAAAGATTCAACAGATCGCGACCCTCAAAGACGATCTCACCCTCCATGATTTTCCCCGGGATGCCGATCAGGCGCATGATCGACAGGGAAGTGACGCTTTTACCACATCCGGACTCGCCGACCAACCCGAGCACCTCGCCAGGGTTGACGGTGATGTCCACGCCATCAACAGCCTTGACTACGCCGTCTTCGGTAAAGAAATAAGTTTTTAAGTTCTTAACATTCAGTAAAGGTTGAACGGTTTGATTGCTCACAGGCGTCCTCTCTTTTTCAGCATGCCCTCTGGATTGATCCAGCCACTATGGGCAAATATTTTGTGTAGCCAG
Source organism: uncultured Anaerolineaceae bacterium (assembly GCA_964400875.1). GTDB lineage: Bacteria > Chloroflexota > Anaerolineae > Anaerolineales > UBA4823 > CAYNWK01. The sequence goes on from CAYNWK010000089.1 coordinate 17,335, forward strand.
GTATTCCTTCAGGTCTGCCATGGATTCGACGTGAAAAGATCCGGCCGTTGAGATATT
>CAYNWK010000090.1:0-17379 GCA_964400875.1 uncultured Anaerolineaceae bacterium
CCCAGCCGTAGCGGTAGGCATACGGGTATGGGGCGATAAAGACCCCGGGCATCAAGGGTTGGTAGCCGGCGCGGTAGATCGTCTTGGAGGTAGTCAGGGACATGGTGCCGACCGTTCGGCCGTGAAAACTGCCCTGGAAGACGATGACGTTTGTCCTGCTCGTCGCTTGCCTGGCCAGTTTTATCGCGCCCTCGACGGCCTCCGCTCCTGAGTTGCTGAAGAAGAAACCATCGATATGTTCGGGAACGATCGAACGCAGCTGCTCGACCAGGTCGAGCAGCGGTTCGTGTACGACAATATTCACCTGCCCGTGGAGCAATTTCTGGGCTTGATCCTGAATCGCGCCGACGACGCGCGGGTGGCAGTGACCAGTGTTGGTAACCCCGATGCCGCAGGTGAAATCCAGATAGGCCCGACCCTCCTGGTCATAGAGGTAGCTCCCTTCCCCGCGCGTCGGAATGATGGATGTATAGTGTGTCCACACGGGGGAGATATGGTCGATAGCGCTATCATACTCGCTCATAGGTACTTTCCCTTTTTTATAACGTAACGCTTACGCGTTGGCAGGCAGCTGCTCGCTGACCCATTCCAAACCCAGATCAGCCAGTTTCTCTCGCCTTGGAACCCCTTCGGAATCCCAATTATTGAGTCGATAATACGTATCGAGAGCCAATTCCATCTCGGATTGATCTAGCGCAACGCCTGCTGTCGGACCGGAACCGCGGAGAGGTTTGAAGAATTTCTTCGGCAAGCGGTCGTCCTTGCGGCGGAAGCCTTCCCTGGCGTTGAAAACACGCAACATATTCAACCGCCTCTCACCGACAGTCATCAATTCGTCCAGGCTGACCTCCCAGCCAGTCACTGCCTGAACAAATTCGACCATCTCCCCCGGACCGTAAAGCGTCCAGGCAGGCCCCCAGACGAACTGGCACAGCTCGAGCGTATCCAAAATGCTGTAAAAGACTTGGGTCTTGGCGGCAAAGCGGATCTTTTCCGGGGTCAGGCTTCCGTAAGGCTGCGGCTGGTTCAATCCCAACTCAGCCAGCCGGTTCAGATAAAGCTCTCCGGCGTCTTCTTCGTACATTGGATCGTGCTCGCTAGACTGGTGATCGGCCCCAAATGGATTGACTCCGTAAATCAAACCCAAGGAACGCTTAGCCCTGGGCATGTGCGCCGGCGCCTCCTGTCCTTTCACCGCGATCAGGCATTCTTGCGCCCGTGGCCCCCATGCTTCGGCGGCCCTGACCGAGCCCTGAGACAACACCGAACCCAGCTCGCCGCGGTTTGTGACGATCTGCTTCAAGACCTCCAGCATAGCTTCGGCATCGCCAAAGCGCAGCGCTATCCCACCGGTGTCCTCCATTCCGATGATTTCTTTTTCAAAACACTCCATCGCGAAGGCAATTGTCGCGCCGCAGGAGATCGTATCCACCCCGTACATATTGCACAGCTCGTTAGCCTTTGAAATGGCCGCCAGATCGTCAATCCCGCAGTACGAACCGAAGGTAGCCAATGTCTCGTATTCCGGCCCGCCATAAAGTGGATCGACTCGATAGGGTCCTTCGGTGATTTCCACGACCCGCTTGCAGCGGACGATACAGGCGTAGCAGGTATCGCGTTCTTTGAGCACGGTTTCGAACATGGTTTCCCCGCTGATCGGGTCACATCCTTCGAACTGGCCTTCTGTATAGTTGCGCGTTGGCAGCGTGCCGGTGGCGTTCTGCCAGCTGACGACTCCGGCCGTGCCGTATTTGCCCAGCTCTGCAACATCCGGGTTGCCGGGCATCAACTTTGGTCCAGATTTAGCCAGGGCTGCCAACCGCTTCCGATCGGCGACCTCAACGCGCTGGGTACCGCGCACCACAATCGCTTTCAAATTCTTACTGGCCATGACCAGCCCCATACCGGTTCTGCCGTTGTTCCGGTTGGCCATATTGACAAGACTGGAGAACATAACGCCGTTCTCAGCGGCAGGACCGCACTGCAAGACTTCCGCCTTCGGTTCTCTCACGGACGCTTTCAATAGCGCGTCCACTTCGCCGGTGGTCTTACCGAGCAGATCATCCGCCGGATGTAGTTTCGCATCGCCGTGTAAGATCGCCAGATAAACCGGTCGTTCCGACTTACCTTTGATCACCACACCATCGAATCCGGCAAACTTTAATTCAGCCGGAAAGAAACCTCCGGACTGGGAATCGCCGATAGCCCCACTGACCGGGGACCTGGCGTTGGCGTTCAACCGGCTCTGCCCGGAGATGGGTGTCCCTGTCGTCACGCTGATCATCAAGGTCAGAACGCTCTCTGGAGCCAGGGCATCCGTCCCCGCCGGCATATCGCGAAGGATATAGAACATGCCCATAGCGCTGCCGCCCATGTACTTACGGTAAAAAGACTCTGGCGGCTGTTCGACCGTCAGATTTCCATCTGTCAGATCAACGTGCAAGATGAATCCGGTATAGCCGTTTGGCATTTTTTATTTTCAATCAGCTCAGTCTTGAGGTGTCCAAGAATTCAATGATCCCTCAGAATTTGCGCGACCATTCTCCCAACCAGCGTTCGACGACGACTTTCGTTTGGGTAAAGAACTCAACCGCGTGGTTCCCTTGCCCGTGCAAGGTTCCAAAGAAGCTATCTTTCCAGCCGCTGAAGGGGAAAAAAGCCATTGGCGCGGCCACGCCGATGTTTATGCCGATATTGCCCGCTTCGGCGCGGCTACGAAATTGGCGTGCAGCCGACCCGCTGCTGGTAAACAAACAAGCCATGTTGCCGTAATCGCTGCTGTTGACCAATTCAATCGCCTCGTTGACCGAATCGACATGCATCAGCCCCATCACCGGACCGAAGATCTCTGTGCGGAAGATCTCGCCTTGGCGAGGAACATCCGCCAGGATCGTCGGGCGAAGATAATTACCACCCTCGTAGCCGCGGACATTAGCCTTACGACCATCCAAGAGCAGTTTAGCTCCTTCCAGAACGCCTTGCTCGACTATCCCAGCGATGCGGGCTTTACTCTCTGGAGTGATCACCGGCCCCATTTCGACGCCATCCTCCAGACCGTATCCGACCACTCTGGAACGGGCGGCATCAACGAGCGCTGAAGTGAAGCGATTTTGGGCTTCAGATCCGACCGTGACCACCAGGGAAGCAGCCAGGCAACGCTGCCCGGCATTGCCGAAAACGCTGTCAGTGACGATCTGCGTGGTAAGTTCGGGATCAGCATCCGGCAAAATCAGGATCGGATTCTTGGCGCCCCCCTGCGCCTGCACGCGCTTGCCGTTTCCAGCCGCCCTGCCATAGACATAACGCGCAACCGGCGTAGAACCGACGAAGCTGATCGCTTTTATTTCAGGGTGGTCAAGGAGCGCATTCACAGTACCGGCCGCACCGTTAACAAGATTTACGACTCCTTTCTCCAGACCCAATTGCTCGATCAATTGGAACACCTTCTGCATCGTCTGCGGAGTCTTTTCGGAAGGTTTAACGATCACGGTATTGCCGCAAGCCAGTGCGTACGGAAGAAACCAGAAAGGGATCATGCTTGGGAAGTTGAACGGAGCAACGATAGCGCAAACTCCCAATGGCTGGCGGATCATGTACTCATCGATGCCTCTGGCGACATCTTCCAACACTCGCCCTTGCATCATCGTGGGGATGCCGCAGGCGACTTCCACGTTTTCAATAGCCCTGCGCAGCTCACCTTTGGATTCGGAGAGCGTTTTACCATTTTCCTGGGTGATCGTACGCGCCAACTCCTCGAAGCCATCTTCGAGCAGGTCCTTTAAACGGAAGAGGTACTGGATCCGGTCTGGCGCAGGGATGTGACGCCAGGATTGAAATGCTCGTCCGGCTGCTCGCACAGCTCGATCGACTTCCTCAGGTGTGGATAAGGGAGTACTGGCAAGCACGGTTCCTTTGCCCGGATCGGTAACCGAGACGGCTTCCGGACTATCCGAAGGCGTCCATCTGCCGTCGATAAAGTTCAACAGCTCAATGCTATCGTTCGGCATCTTGCTTTTCTTCTCTCCTTCAGATTCTCTCGGTGACGGTCACCTGGGTGTAAATATCCCGCTGCTCCAGCTCCTTGAAGAACGGCACCGGATCGAGCGCTGCCTCTGGAGGATGAACCCCAGGTTCGATTACGCCCTTCGCCAGCCAGATCGCCGTGATCGCAGGAGCAACGCCGGTGGGCAGCGCACCCTTACAAGTCAGGGTGCCCAACCTGTAAGTGACAGGTTTGCCGTCCTTGAAACCATGTGTCTCCGTAACGATCTCCTTTACCCAATCAGGTGGTTGATTGTTCGGAGGCGCCAAAAAATCGGTGATCGGTGGGATATAATCCGACATCAGGTTCACCAGCACCTCGCGGGGGACAATTTCTTGCCCATCGACCGCAATGCGCTCGCGGGAGCTCAAACCGAATTCGGCCAATACCTGGATCTTATCGACAACCGATTTAGGCATCCCCCAATAATTGATTTTGAAGAAACACTCGCGCACACCTTTATTTTTGTAAGTCTGCGGAAGTGTGGCGACCTCTGAATGAAGAGAAAGGTGCATTTGACACAAACCAATCGGCTGTGTAAACCAGTAATCTTCAAATTCACTCAATGGCTTGCAGGCGATAAATTCACCCTCCCGGTAAACCATCGGCGCCAGGGTCAGCTCATCCAAGATCGTCGGCACGGCATACGTGAAGCGGACCTCGTCAGAAGCCGGCGGCTTGATGCCGTCGTAAATTCGAATGCTGTCGATCTCGTCCAGGCGCTCGGCGGCATATCGGGCTTGCACGTTGGGTATCCCTGGAGCGGAACCCATACCGAGCACAGCGCTCAAACCCCGCTCGAGGAAGTCTGGATGCAACTCCAGCTGCTTGCGGGTAGTGTGGAACAACCCGCCAAGGTCAGTGTAATGGGTGCCGGCGCTCAAACAGGCTTCCATGACCGGCAGGTTAGTATAGTAAACGGTGGCATTCAAACATGCATCTGAGCCGCGCAGTGCTTCAAGCAGCCCACTCCGGTCCTGCACATCCACTTTTCGTAACGAGATTTTCGGACTGTCAAGGTAATCCGCCACGATCCTGGCCTGTTCCAGATCGATATCCCCAATGACTACTTCATCAACACGCTCGTCCTTTACCAGATCCTGGACGGCGATCGACCCCATCTTCCCTCCACCACCCAATACTGTGATGCGCATGGTGATAGCTCCTTGTTGAACTTATCAGAACCCGATTATTCCCATGGGAACCACCAGGGCTTCTGCCCTCCCTCGATCTCCCAATGCACGTGTTTGGTCTCAAAAAATTCTTCAAATCCCTCCATCCCCAGCTCCCGCCCGATCCCCGACCGCTTCATGCCGCCAAAGGGACCGGCGAGGTTATCGATCAGCGGATCGTTGACCCACACGTTACCCGCTTCGATCGTTTCCATGTATTGCTTGACCTTGCGAGCATCCGTGGTAAACAGCGTCGCCCCCAGCCCGTAATGCGAGCGGTTCGACAATTCCATAGCCTGTGGAAAACTATCTATCGGCACTACCGGTAAAACTGGGCCAAAGGTCTCTTCTGACATCACCGCCATCGACTCGTCAACGCCGGTGAGCACGGTCGGTTCATAATAGAATCCACTGGTCATTTCGGTTGGTACGCGCCCGCCGGTATGCACCTGAGCGCCAGCAGCGACGGCAGCGTGCACCTGCCGGTCCACTTTGTCCCGCTCGCTCGGGCGGATCATCGGCGTAACCTCGCTCTCTGGATCGATCCCCGGGCCGACCACAAGCTGCCGGGTGATCTCAACCACCCGACCTAGAAAATCCGGATAAACCTCCCGCTCGACGTAAACGCGCTCTATCGAGGTGCAGACCTGCCCCGCGTTCAAGAATCCACCCCATACCGCGGCCTGGGCAGCGGCTTCCAGCTCTGCGTCGGCGCAAACGATCAAAGGATCCTTACCCCCTAACTCGAGATGGATGTGCTTCATCTCATCCGCGGCGGCGCGCATGATCTGCTGTCCGACCTCGGTGCTGCCGGTGAAGGCGATCATGCGCACGTCCGGATGGCGCACTAAATAGTCCCCGACCGCGTTTCCTGAACCGGTGACGATATTGACTACACCTGGAGGAAAGTGCTCGAATAGTTCGGCAAACCCAAGCGAGACCCAGGAAGTATAAGATGCGGGCTTGATCACCACAGTATTTCCAGCCGCGAGCGCTGGCGCCAGCTTCCATACCAGGAGCAGCATCGGGTAGTTCCAGGGGACAATGGCAGCCACGACGCCGATAGGCGCTTTGAGCACTACAGACAACTGGCTGGGCTCAGGGGAAGGAATCACACGACCGCGGTAATGTCTGCCCAGTTCGGCGTAGTAATCGAAACACTGCGCCGACCACTCTACGTACCCTTTATTCTTGCGAATAGAACGCCCGGTTTCCAGAGTCAGATCAACAGCCAGCCGGTCCAGGTCATGCCTTAAACGCCGGGCTACCTCGTGCAGCATCGCGGCGCGTTCGGAAGCCGGTACGCGCTTCCAGTTTGTGAAAGCTTCTTTTGCGGCGTTGACCGCAGCTTCCGCGTCTGCCGCGGTTCCCCAAGCGACTTCGCCGATCGGCTCTTCCGTAGCTGGATTGATGGAAACGCGCGGATCGCCCAGCCCATCCACCGGTTTTGCATTGATCCACAACTTACGCATGGCAGTCTCCGGAGGATCTCAGCTATTTACGACAGCCCGGACGGCGTCTTCGAAAACGTTCAAAGTCTCATGGATCACCTCTTCATCGTGACTGTAACTCATGAACCACGGCTCGCGTCCATCCGCATCCGGCATCACTCCTCTATGAATCAGTTCAACAGCAAGACGTTCATATAAAGCCTCGTCGCCATCACAATAAGCGCGGAAATCCTCAGGTTCGGTATCCGTCCCTAGAATGAACCCGAAAATCGAAGGAACCCCGGTTATAAAATGGGGGATGCTGGCATCTGTCAAAATGCCGGAGATCCCTTGCATCAAAGTCCCTCCGCAAGAGAAGATATCTTCCAAAACAGGTTGGCTTTCAAGCAGCTCCAGGGTAGCATCGGCAGCCGCGGCCCCGGCTGCGTTGCCGGTGTAGGTGCCCCCATGGGCAACCTGCCCGGGACTGATGGTCATCATCACTTCTTCTTTGCCGGCGATCGCGGCGAGAGGGAAGCCGTTTGCCAGAGATTTGGCATAGGTTGCCAGGTCCGCCTGGATGCCGAAATACTCCTGGGCCCCGCCTCTGGCTATGCGAAAACCGGTTTTTACCTCATCGAAAACCAGAACGATGCCGTATTCGTCACAAAGTTCGCGAATGCCTTCTAAGAAACCTGGCTGAGGCATAATCCCAGCAGAATTGCCCATTAGGGGTTCAACGAAGATCGCGGCGATATCGCCCCACTTGGCTTTGACGGTCTTTTCCAGGCGTTCGAGATCGTTGTACGGTAGTGTGATGACGTACTCCCTGATCCCGGCTGGAATGCCTGAGGAGGTCACCGCAGGCACTGGGCTCCTGGGTGAGCCAAGTGCGGATTTGGGCGAGGAAGCTGTGCTGAACAGAAAGTAATCACACATACCATGGTATTGGCCTTCGAACTTTATGTATTTCTCCCGTCCGGTATGAGCCCTGGCAAGTCGCAGGGTGTGCATGGTTGCTTCTGTACCGGTGTTCGTCAGGCGGACTTTGTCTACGTGGCACATGCGGGCAATCCGTTCCGCCACGCTGATTTCGAGAGGAGTTGTCCAGGCGAATAAAGTCCCATCGCCGATTGCAGCCTTGACTCGCTCAACCACCACCGGGTACCCATGCCCCAGGATAATCGGTCCAAACGCCAACCGGTAATCTATATAACGTTTGCCATCCATATCCCAGATATAAGCGCCTTGCCCACGCTCGATCACCAAGGTATCTTCAGGACCCCAATAGCGGAAATTCGAGTTGACTCCGTAGGGGATCACTTGGCTCGCTCTTTGATAATTTGCTTTGGTTTTTTCGCCTTGCAGGCTCATAAATTTTCTCCGTTTGAAATAGGGCTGCTGACAGACGCGATGATCTGATTACGAAAATCAGCTGGCTAATTCTCCTATTTCTTCGATATTTTCGGATACGGTAATGCCGCGTTTAGCCAGCTCCATGAAAAATTCTCCGGTAGGCAGGGCCATTTCTGGCGGACGTACGCCTTTGTTCGTCGCTGCTCCCCTGGCGATCAACTGCGCTCCAATCGAAAGCGGTATGCCGACGTTTTTATAGTACGCAGATTCGCCGCCCCATTCCTCCGCTGGTGGATGGTGGTTGCGATAAGTACAGCGCACCTGACGGCCCGCCCGCTGTCCAAACACTTCAACTACCAGGCCATATCCCCAGACCTGGTTTGTTTTCGAAATTGGATTCTCGGCGAGCAGCATACGAACAGCCTCGAGAGAGCTCATCTCTCTCCCTCCGAGGTTCACCTTGCGTTGTGTTAGGAACCCGTTGCGCATCAGTGCGCCCATCATATCCATAACGTGAGGCGGGAAACAGCCACGCACGGCAGCCCTGCGCAAGCTAGGATAAGAATGCGGCAAAGTGTTGGATTCGTCATGGGGGACGTAATATACTTTTTGCTCACCAATTTGTTCGTGAAAACGCACCAATTTTTCTCCACTCAACGGGGGCGCCGGATGCCAATCGCCATCTTCAAAATATACTTCCTGGCGATCCTCCTCTTCAGGGTTGAATTCCCACAAAGTCGTCTGCAGCAAGCCGGGAGCAGGCGCCAGACAGCGGAACGCTGCAAAATAGACCTCGACTGCTTCGACCTGGTCCAAAATCTCTCCGGCCCGGCGAACCATCAGGTTGGTGATCCCTGGCGTAGCCCCCATACCGGGAATAAAGAGCATATCCTTTTCCAATGCCAGCTGGTGAAGCTCGAACTGCAGGTCCTCGCTGGAGAGATCGAGACCGTTTACACCGGCCTCCACGCAGGCCTTATTTACGGCGTAATCGTAGTGAAACGGTAAGCCATTGACGACGATGTCGAATTTAGGGAAGAGCGCCAGCATCGCCTCGTAATCCTCCGCGTTGAACTTAAGGGGCTGCAACCGATCGTCGCCGATAGAAACGACCAGGGCTTTTACTTCGAGCTCGTTGTAGTCCGCGACGACGATTTCGTCAAAAACGCTGTAAGCAGCTAAATCCCGAGTGGTTTCCCGACAAACCGCTCCAGCCCCTCCCAGAACCAGGGCGCGCATGATACCCTTCCTTTCATCGGCGATGAGCCGAAAACAGTTTCAACAATTTTCAAGATACCGCCAGCCAATCGCGCCATCAAACCCCTATAAAGTCCAATTCCCGTTCGATACGCTCTTGGCGGTACCCATAACTCGCCGCTCAATAAGGATACCAATACTCTTTAATCCCGCCCTCGATATCCCAATGGACATGTTTGACCTGGCAAAACTCGTCGTAACCTACCTGACCTAACTCACGACCAAGGCCGCTCATTTTCATCCCTCCGAAGGGACCTGCGAAGTTGTCCGTCAGGGGATCGTTAATCCAGATGCTGCCAGCTTCGACCTGTTCGTAGAAGCGTTTGACTAGTTTCGCATCGTTGGTCATCAGCGAAGCGCCCAACCCATAGGGACTGTCGTTAGCGAGCTGGATGGCTTGATCGAATGAGCTGTACGGCATCAAGGGAATCACCGGCCCGAAAGTTTCCTCCCGCATGATGCTCATGGAATGGTCTACGTTGACCAGGATGGTCGGCTCGTAGAAATACCCGCGTTCGAAACCTTCCGGTGCTTTGCCTCCGGTGATTACCTGCGCGCCCGCAGCTACCGCCTGGGAAACCTGGCTGGAAACTTTTTGACGGAATTTGTCCCGGAGCATGGGGCCAATGTCGGTATTTTTATCCAGGCCATTACCCAGGCGCAGACTGGTGACGAAGTCCGCCAGTTCCTCCGTGAATTGCGGGAACAGGCTCTCGTGCACGTAAACACGTTCCGTGCTGGTGCACACCTGGCCGGCGTTGAGCAATGCGGCGTATGTCAGGCCGCTCACCGCTGTCTTAATCTCCACATCGGGCGCGATCACCATCGGGTCCTTTCCGCCGAGCTCTAAATGGAGCTTCTTCATTTGCGGGGCAGCCAGGCTGGCGATGCGTTGACCGGTCGCCAATGACCCGGTGAAAGCAACCATACGCACATCCGGGTGAGTCACCAGTGGTTCGCCAGCTCCTGGTCCGTAGCCGGTGATGACGTTAACCACTCCGGACGGGAGATCATCGAAGGCGATCTCAGCCAGACGAAGCGTCGTTAATGGGGTCAGCTCGGAGGGTTTAATCACCACGGTATTGCCCGCGGCCAATGCAGGGGCAACTTTCCAGGCCAGCAGAAGCAACGGATAATTCCAGGGGACGATGCAAGCAACTACGCCCCACGGTTCCTTTAATACGAAATTAAACTGAGCTGGATCGCCGGGTGGAATCAACTCGCCTCGATTATGGCGACCCAGTTCGGCGTAGTAATCGAAGGTTTCCTCCGACCACCACAGTTCTTCATCGTTCTCGGGGATGGGTTTGCCCTCTTCACGGGTCAGCAAATGGACGAGTTCGTCGTGGTGAGCGCGCATTTTCTCAGCTACTTCATGCAGCCGCGCGGCGCGCTCAGCCGCCGGCGTTCGGCGCCATCCTGGAAAAGCGCTTTTAGCAGCCTGCACCGCTGCATTTGCGTCCTCTGCGGTCCCGCTCGGAGCCTCACCCAGGACCTCTTCCGTAGCCGGGTCGATGATGCGAAGCGATTCGCCGGAGGCAGCCTTGATAAATTCACCATTGATGAACATAGGCTATCCAATAATTGCACTTTGTTGCAGTCATGTTGGCAGGGGGTGATGTATGTCCCTAAACCCATACATCACCCCCTGGAAATCAGATCAAGGTGAGGCTGTCTTGATCTCATCCCACAGGCGCTGGTAAAGCGATTCCGCTTCACCAACCGGGCGGATGTACTGTAAGCGGTCTAAGACCGCTTCTGGAGGGTAAACCGCCGGATCGCTGAGGAATTCTTCGTCGAGCAGGGCTTCAGAGGCCGCATTAGGGCTGGCGTAGTAATTGTATTCGGAGAGCATCGCACCGATATCGTCGCGTAGCAAGAAATTAATGAACATCTCGCCGGCCAGTTTCTCCTCAGGGGTCGCCGTGCTGGGAATACAGATATTATCCACCCAGACCACGCCGCCTTCCTCGGGAACGGTATAAGCGATGTTCTCGTTCTCCTCTTGTGCTACCAGGAAGTCGCCATTCCAACCGTGGGCGAGTAGATTTTCTCCCGAGGCTAGCTGGTCCTCGAATGTGTCGCTGTCATAGCCCGCCAAACCGGGTTTGGCCTGAATCAACAGATTCTTAGCCTCTTCCAGCTGGCCTTCATCGGTGGAGTTGATGTCATAACCGAGATATACCAGCGCGGCAGCGAAACTCTCCCGCACATCGTCCAACATCGTTGTACGTCCGTAAGTAGTCGCATTGGGGTCAGGCTCGAAGAGCACCGCCCAGCTGGTAGGCGTTTCAACCTCACCATCGATATAGCCCAATCCGGTTGTGCCCCATTGGTAGGGGGCGCAATACTGGTTCCCGGGATCGAACGGCAGGTTTCGAAAACGCTCGGCCAGGTTGCTGAGGTTGGGCACATTCGATTGATCCAGCTCTGCGAGCATGCCCTCTTCCTTCATAATGCTGACCGTGTAATCCGACGGCACGATCAAGGCGTAGCCGGTAGCGCCGCCTTGAAGTTTAGCCAGCAGCTCCTCGTTGCTCGAAAAGTTATCTTCCACAATGCTGATGCCGAACTCTTCCTCAAACATCGTATAAATTTCCGGGTCGATGTATTCTGACCAGTTGTAGACGACGATCTCATTAGCGGGCTCTATTCCGCCGGATTCCGACGGGACCTCGGTAGCTTCGGCAGGTTGTTGAGGCTCCTCGGTTGGTGAAGCGCTTTGGCACGCTGCAAGCAGCATGCTGCATATCACCAGTATATAAAAGGCGAACAAGCTAACTTTTGGTCTCATCCCTCTCCTCCGTAAATGGTTTGAAAAGATGCGCAGTTGGTCAAATCGTCAGGTCTACCGACGAATCTTCACCTCCTCTCCGGGTAATCAGCGAGATAATCACGAGCAACAAGGAAGCAGCCAGCATCAAACTGGAAACAGCGTTGATCTTTGGCGTCACACCCTTCTTAATCATGCCAAATACACGCACCGGTAGGGTATTGAAACCTGCCCCGCTGGTGAAAAAGGTGATCACGAAGTCATCAAGGGAGAGCGTGAAAGCTAAGAGCGCGCCGCCGAGGATCCCGGGCATCATCATCGGCAGCGTCACCCGGCGGAAGGTGTTCCAGCTATTGGCATATAGATCCTGAGCGGCTTCTTCCAGCGTACGGTCCATCTGCGACAGCCGGGCGCGCACTACTACTGCGACGAAAGAGATATTGAAAGCTACGTGACCGATGATCACCGAGTAGGGCACCGCCAGGCGTATCCCGAAAAGCTCGATGTGCCAGGGTTCAAAGCCAATCCCACTCAAGTTGAAGAAAAGTAATAACATGATCGCCATGGCGATATCCGGGATGATGATCGGGAGATAAAGCACCGCATCCATCAATAGTTTTCCCCGGAAGAAAAAACGTTCCATCGCCATGGCAGCTAACGTGCCCAGGACGGTTGAGACCAGGGTCGAGACCACGGCTACAAAAAGGCTGTTCCACAAAGCGAGCACTATTTGCTCGTCGTTAATCATCTCCCGATACCATTCCAGGCTGAACCCGGACCATTGGGCGGTTGAACGCGAGGCATTGAACGAAAAGATCACCAGAATGATGATCGGTGCGTACAAAAACAAATAACCAATCACGCCGTAAGTAGAGAGGGAGATTTGCCCCAAACGAGAACGCAGGCGCGCCAGCCGGCTGGCGCGCGTCTCGGCCCGGCCGGGGAGCGCTGCCGGGCCGGAGGTGGTCTCATAGGATGCCTTCACGCTGACCTCCCTGCCCGGTGGCGGATCGGAAGTAGATCAGAGTCGCCAGCAGCATCAAGCCCATCATTAACATCGATAACGCCGCGCCGAAAGGCCAATCGTGCGCCGCCAGGAACTGGTTGCTGATGATGTTGCCAATCATCAGCGATCGGCCCCCGCCCAGAATCGAGGGCGTCACAAAAGCGCCGAGTGACGGGATAAACACCAGCATCGAGCCGGCTACCACGCCCGGGATCGATAAGGGCCAGATCACCCGCCAGAAAACCTTAGAACCGGGAGCATACAGATCGCTGGCAGCCTCCAGCAGACTGGTATCCATGCGGTCCAATGCAGCGTAGATCGGCAAGACCATATCCGGGAGCCATCCATAAACCAGGCCTAAAATGATCGCGAAATCATTGCCGAAAAGGGGCAGGGGTTTGTCGATCAGGCCCATCGAAACCAGGGATACGTTGATCAAACCGGTGTTGGTGCGCAGGATGGTCAACCAGGCGTATGTGCGGATCAGGAAATTCGTCCAGAAGGGGATCATCAATGCCAGCAGCAAAGTATTGCGCTGCCTGCGTGGGCGCGTGGCGATGAAATAAGCCAGCGGGAACCCGGCGAGCAGGCAGAAAAAAGTCGTGGCCACCGCGATATACACCGAGCGGAAGAAGGTCCCGAGATAAAGGCTGTCGAATACCCGTTGAAAGTTTTCAAGGGTGAACTGCCAGATCACACCGCCGTAGGTGCCCCGTTCCAGGAAGCTGTAAGTCAAGACGATGAACAAGGGCGCCACGAAGAATACCGCCAGCCAGGCCGTCGCCGGAGCGAGCAATATCCAGGCTCGTAAGGATGGGTGCCGTTGCAGGAACTCATTCATCGCTAAATCCCGACATCAATCGATAAAGCATTTGGTGACATCCACCGGCCATGTAACAGTCACCTGGCTGCCGACCTGGTATTTAAAATCAAGCGTGGCGTCAAGGTTCTGCTCTTTGCTGACGACGGTCTTACCATTAGCCAGCTGGACGATATAGGTTGTAGCCGAGCCGGTGTAAACCACTTCCTGGATCCGCCCGCCGACCCGGTTTCGGGCTTCGCTCTCATCGTTGTTCAGGGTGGTTTTTTCGGGACGAAAGGCGAGGGTGGCTTGCTTTCCGGATTTTATACCTTCTGTCGTCTGGCCCCAGAAGCGCATATCCGGTTCGATGACGATCTCGCATTGCGAGCCTCGAATTTCAGCGACCAAACCTTCCAGGTAATTCGTATCACCAATAAAGTCGGAAACAAACCGGGATTGGGGCGCTTCGTAGACTTCGCGCGCCGGACCAACCTGTAGCAGCTTACCCTGGTGCATCACCCCGATGCGGTCCGACATGGTCAAGGCCTCCTCCTGATCGTGGGTGACGTAGATGAAGGTGATGCCAACCTGCTCCTGGAGCGCCTTGAGCTCGACTTGCATCGCCTTGCGCAGCTTTAGATCGAGCGCGCCAAGCGGTTCGTCGAGTAAGAGAACCTTCGGATGGTTTACCAGGGCCCTGGCCAGGGCAACCCGCTGCTGCTGCCCTCCGGATAACTGTTTCGGACGGCGTTGCTCGAAACCATTCAGGTGGACCAGCTCTAGGGCCTCTGAAACCCGGCGAGCCATCTCGTCTCGATCGATACCCTGCATCTCCAGGCCGAAGCGCACGTTTTGGCGCACCGTCAAATGAGGAAATAAGGCATAATTTTGAAATACTGTATTGACCGGCCGCTGGTATGCAGGCAAATAACCCTGGTATTGCCCCCCAATGTAGATTTCGCCGCTTGACGGCATCTCGAACCCCGCGATCATGCGCAGCGTGGTCGTCTTTCCGCAGCCGCTGGGTCCTAAGAGAGAGAAGAATTCACCATCGCGGATATGCACGGTTACGTGGTTGACTGCGACGACGGTCCCAAACCGCTTGACCACATCCCGCAACTCGACCGCAAATTCCTCAGCCATGCCGCTCTCCTGGTGTGGTGTTAGCCTTCGGATTGATGTTTTTCCGAGGGTGAAGAGCCATCCTTTGCCGCTTCGCTCCAGGCGTTCGCAACCGTTGGCCGTGCGCCGTAAGCCATCTTGAAGGTCTCCAGGATCATGAAAGTCTGCGTGCGCATGATGCCGGGCACCTTGAGCAGTTTATCGTTGAGAAATGTCGCTAAATGCTGGCGATCCTTACAAAGCACTTCTACGAACAGGTCGAATTCGCCGGATACCATGATCAAGTAGCTGACCTCCTCAAAAGTCGCCAGGGCTTCGGCCACTTCTTGCAGCTGAGGAGGCTGCACGGAAACGCCGATCATGGCAGGCGCATCGAAACCCAGTCGCGCCGGGTCGATCATACCCACGATCTGGATGACCTGTTCCTCGGTCAGCCGGGCTACCCGGTTGCGGACCGTGCCTTCGGAGACGCCCAGCGCCTTGGCGATTTCGGTGAATGGTTTCCGCCCGTCACTCTGCAGCTGGGCGATGATCTCAAGGTCGGTTTCGTCCATCGGCTCAACCACCATTAGGTTCGATATTCGTAGGGTTTCGCAATTATATTGTGAATATCGCAGTTTGACAAGAGCGGAAATGCAATCAACCCCAGTTTGAGAGGAGCGTGAACCGTCGAAAATCAAACAGAAGTGTACACCCACAAGCTTGACGCAGCGCTGAGATAGATTTATGATCCCCGAGCGATGCCCGGATACCAAGGTGGTAATCGGCCGGCGTCGATAGCACACAAATTCCCTCTTGGTTAATTGGAGCTTACGAATGCCCCTGAAAAAATTGTTGCTTGCCTGCCTGGTCATGCTGAGCGTACTTTCCATCGTCGGTTTTGGCCCGGGAGCAGCGGCGCGATCTGGCGGTGCAGACATCCCCGCCATGAGCCCGGTGGAGGCTGCCTCGATGGAAGCGCTCACCAACCCGGTTTACATGCCCTTGATCGGCAAGCAGTTTCCGTTCCAGACGGTGTTTGGCGTCGAGATGCGCAGGTTGAACAACGCCAATGGCCTGGATAAAGCCGCGGCAGCCCAGGCGACCTGGACCCGTCGAAACGCGCTTTTATGGATGGACGTCGAAGCTGCTGAGGGGTCCTACAATTGGGCCGCAGTGTCGGGCCTGGAGCAGGAGCTGATCAACGCCGATAACCAAGGCATTCAGGTCATCTTAGTGGTCCGCGGCACGCCGGCCTGGGCTCAGAAATTCCCGGGTGTGTCCTGCGGGCCGGTCAAACCCGAGAAACTGGCTGCTTTTGGCGACTTCCTGGCAGCGGCGGTCGCACGCTACAGCCAGCCGCCCTTTAACGTACGCTATTACCAGATCTGGAACGAGCCGGACGTCGATCCCAGCTTGGTCGATCCAGATTCCCCGTTCGGTTGCTGGGGGGATAAGAATGACCCCTATTACGGCGGGGGCTACTACGGGCAGATGCTGGCGACGGTTTATCCGCGCATCAAGCAGGCTTCCGCCGCCGCGAAGGTGATCGTCGGGGGGCTGTTGTTGAACTGCGATCCGGGCGTTTGCACGGAAAACTCGGGGGCCTACTTAGAAGGCATCTTGCATCGCAACGGCGCCAACGACGGGGCCAATTATTTCGACCTCGTCGGCTTCCATGCCTACGACGATTACGTTGCCTTAGGCCAGTACCAATCGCTAAACTGGAAGACCGCCTGGAACACCACCGGCCCGGTGCTGGCTGCCAAAGCGGCCTTTCTGCGCCAGGTGCTGGCCGATTACGGCGCGTCCAACAAGCCGTTGATGCTCACGGAATTGGCCTTGCGCTGCGGGACAAATGCGATTACCCCTGCTTGCATGAACGGAGATTTCGAGTTGACCAAAGCCTATTTCGTTGCCCAGGCTTACAGCGCTTCCATCGCCAATAATATCCAGGCCTCGATCTGGTACAGCATGACGGGCCCCTGGCGCAACACCAGTTTGCTGAACGACGATCTGTCCCCCAAACCGGCCTATACCGCGTTTACGGTCGCCCGGGATACGCTGGCCAGCGCGCAGTTCTTCGGCGAGATCGGCGCTTACCCCGGCGTGAGTGGCTACGCCTTCACCAGGGATGGTAAGGCGCTGTGGGTGCTGTGGTCGGCGGATGGGGCTCCGCATAACATCGCGCTCCCTTCTTCTCCCGCTGCGGCGATCAACTCGCTCGGAAACACGGTGCCCGTGGCTTCACTCAATATCAATATCGGCATCAATCCTATCTATATTAGCTGGTAAACTCTAGTTTGAGCACAAATCACGCCAGTATTCTATAAGCCGGAAATAATCTTCATAAGATGCAGTTCTCCAACAGCGTATCCTCAGGTAATCGAAACACGATCTTCGTGCTGGGATTGATCACCCTGGGCATCCTTCTTATTTG
>CAYNWK010000091.1:0-17320 GCA_964400875.1 uncultured Anaerolineaceae bacterium
CGCTTTTGTTCAAGAAGAGCTCCATGGATTGAAGGATCATCTCTGTCCATAAATCACCTGAGCGTGGTGCTGAATCGCCAGGGAGCATGCACACGTAACTTCAAGCGCTATTAAGTGGGATAAAGTCAACTTCGTCGCCTATAGCAACCTTATTAAGGAATTCTGGGGTGGTTTCGATCACGTAGCTGGCTGGCTCTGGTGAAGCGTAATAAAGACGCCACGGCTTTGCCAATTGCGCGCTGGTAACTTTCCCCTGGGTATTCACCCAAACGGCCGCGATGGGAAAGAAGACAAACAGCATGTGGATTGAAGAACTGGCAATACTATCCGTTTTCTTCGCCAGGATTAAAGCCTCGCCGGATCCTAATTGCGTGCGGAACTGCAATCCGCGCAGCCTGCAGAGCCTGCTATTGCACCAACGCGCTGAGTATAGCAGAATCTTCCCTGTGGATCGCTCAACCACATTGACATATTGTTTCATGGGTGCATCTCCCAAACTGTGAGCACAAATGTTCGGATCACTCTGCCAGGGGAAGGGCAGAGAAACTCAGTTGATCACGGAAAGGATGCAGTTGATGAGCATGTTCCTGGAGAGCTCTGGCGGGCGAAGTGGTTGAAGTATGACCCACGACGACCGTTTTCCGAAAGTCGGAGCGCAGCAATTCCCAGGCTGGCTGCCAACAACGATCGCTTTGGCTCAGGCTGCGCAAGGTCAAGATAGCCTGTCCGCCCGCCTGGGTCCAGGCCATGCCCGATTGCTTCAGACGCTGAGTGGCCAAGGTCTTACAGGAGGCTTCGATCACCCCGCTGGCAATCGGCAGATCCTGGCGCACATATTCGGTAAGTAAACTCCAATTCGGTTCCGCTCCATCGGTCAACAGCACCCGCTTCAAATCCGCTTGCACGGCCAAGATACGGGCGGTTTCCGTCTCCAATTGCTGCTGCAGGGTCGCCTTCCTCCGTTCTGGCATGCGCCTATAGTGGATCGTTTGCAGTCGTTCGCCTGCGGCACCGTGCAGCACCACGGTCACACAACCGGCTTCACGCCGCCCAGCCGGACCACTGGCGTGTTTGCCGGCTTGATCGCGCTTCACCTGTCGCTCGTCGTATTTCATGCGAGCCCTCACACCTCGGGGAGCCGCGGTTTTCCTGGTCGGAGACAGTGGATTTGGCTCGGTAGCTGTCTTGCGCCAGTTGGATCGCTGGGGTTGGTTCTATAGCGGCACGATAAACCAGCAAAGATAAGCCTGCAGAATAATCAATGTGAGCCGGAGGGAGTAGAGCTTTGAGGCAATTACGATAATAAGTTTGAGCAAAATAAATAACCGCCGGAAACCTCACTCCACGGGGCTGACCTGGCACAGGTAAGCGCGATGCGGAACCGAGCCGCTGATCGGGTCGATGGCTTCGCTGTCGATGAGCAGATTGAAGTTCGATCCATCTGGGCTGAAGGGGTCATATCCAGGCGCGCCAATCTCAACACAGGCCTGCCACCAGCCGTGCTGGCCACAAACGACCTCTGGCTTCAGCGTGTCGTTAATCCGGGCGCGCGCCAGAACCCTGCCACCAGGCGTCTCAATCTTCACCCAGTCGCCCTGGCGGATGCCGCGCTCGGCAGCGGCTGCGGGATGCAGCTCGACTTCCGGATCCATTGCTTTGCGCCGCAAGCTCGGCAGGGCGCGGTGCTGGCTTTCGCAAAACAGGGTGTGCTTGGCGCAGGTGAGGATCAGCGGGTAGCGTTCGGCCAGTTGCGGTCGCGAGGATGGGCTCATCAGGGGTTCTTCGTACTCGGGCAGCGGCGGGTAGCCGTAGTCGAGCAGCCTCTCTGAATACAACTCGATTTTTCGTGTCGGGGTGTTGAAGCCGCGCGGTACGCCCTCCTCCTGCTCGGCAAACTTGCGATAGCGCGTCTGTTGGGGCGTTTGGATCCCGCCTGGCTGCTCGCGCAGCGCTTCCAGCGATACGTCGGAGGGGCCGAGCTGGTAGCGATAGGCAGTCTCGATGTCGCCATCCCAGAAGTGCTCGCCGAGACCCAGCCGGTTTGCCAAGTCGAAGACGATCTCGGTGTCGGAGCGGGCTTCTCCTCGCGGCGCGACCACTCGCTGGCGCAGCTGCACCCGCGCCTGCGCCTCCGGGCTCACCTCGAAGCCGACTTTGAGCGCCTCACGTTCGAATGCGCTCGCCACCGGCAGCACGATATCGGCGAGTTCCGCTGTTGGGCTCATGAACAGGTCGGTATGGACGTAGAAGTCGAGCGCCGCCAGGGCGGCGCGCCCCCGCAGGCCGTCAGCGTGGGAGAGCAGCAGGTTGGCGCCGAAGCCGACCAGGCCGTGCACCCCGTAGGGCTGCTGCTCCAGGATGCCCCGGTAGACCTCTTCCGAAGTGACGTGCCCCCAGCGGGACGGGCCCAGCGGTCGCTCCGGCAGGCCGAGCGTCTTGGCGCGTTGCTCGGCGGTCATCAATTCCCTGCCGAAAACGTCCGCCGTTGGCGCCCTGGCAAACAGCACGTTGCCCCCAAGGGAGTCAAAGCTGCCCGTCAGCGCGTACAGCTGGGCGATGGCCCGGGCGATCTGGGTAGCATTTGACTGCATCTCAACGCCGCTCCAGGCATAATAGGCGACCGGCCGCGCTTCCCAGAGCGTTCGGGCAGCGTTCTCCAGCTCTTCGACCCCGACTCCACAAATTGCCTCCACGCGTTCCGGCGGATAACGCCGGCAAAGCTCGGCGGCGAGTTCGAACGCCGGTCGGCAAACGAGCTCGCCTTGCGGCGTCTTAACCGTGAACGCGCCGAACAGGGCCGGCTTGGGATCATCCCCTTCATAGCTGCCGGAGGCCGGGTCGTAGACGATCGGGCGCTCCATTGTCTCACTCCAGGCTACATACTTTTTAGTGCTGCCTGGCCCAGAAAAGGCGCTGCCCTTCGGGGAAAGGTCACTCTGCCTCAGCAAACGGCCGTTGTCGGCGCGCACCAGCAGTGGGCCGTTCGTCCAGTCGCGTATGAATTCATGGTCGTACCAGCTGCGTGCGATCATCAGATTGGTGATGCCGAGCGCCAGAGCGCTATCGGTGCCAGGGCGCACCGGCAGCCAGACGTCGGCCTTTTTGGCGACTCCGGTGCGGCGCGGGTCAACGACGATCAGGCGCGCGCCGCGTTTGAGCGCCTCCACGGTGGCGGTCGCATGGACCAGCCGGGCCAGGTTCGGGTTGTAGCCCCAGAACAGGAGGCAGCCAGCGTGCTCCAGGTCGGGCATGTAAACGCCGGGAACGCCGGCGCCGAAGGTATACTGCGTGGCCAGGTACCGGCCCCAGCCGCACAGCTCCATCGAGGCGCACAGGTTCGGGCTCCCGAAGGCGTTCATCAGCCGTTCGATCCAGGCCACCGAGTCGTCTGAAGCCGATGTAGATGGGGAAACCACGCTGAAGACGATGCTCTCGGGACCGTGCTTTGCGGCGATCGCGCGCAGCCGGGCGGCGGTCAGATCCAGCGCCTCATCCCAGCTGATCCGCTGCCAGCCCGGATCGGGATCGCCCTTCGGGCGGGTGCGCTTCAACGGGTAGAGCAGCCGGTCCGGGTGGTAGACCAGCTCCGGCGCCGCCCGCCCCTTGGCGCAGAGCGCTTTGCCGGTGGGGTGTGAGGGATCCGGTTCGAGGGCTACGAAACGCCCGTTCTCAACCACGGCGGTGGAGCCACACCGGGAGATGCACAGGGCGCAGTAGCCTGGCATCTTTTGGGTGGATTGCTCCTCTGCTAACGGTTTCCCTTGTGCTTGAGACCTCGGTGATGACATCGTAGCCTCCTACTTGACAGTTTACCGGCGGTTACAGTTTTTGCACCAAAAAGTGGTGGTAATCATTTCCAACAGTATCATCCCTCAGGTGGAAGTTGGCCTGTTGTATCCATGCTTTCACTTGAACGATCTGGGGATAGAAATGATATCCACCGTCCTGCGCCCAGTCGCCATGATATTCGCCTTCATACGCCCATTCACCGTATACCAACGGTAACCCTGCCCACTGGCCATCTGCAAAGGCCTGCATGATCTCTTGTTCCGTTGTGATCTCAACGGTGAAATAGAAATAGCTTTGCGGCTTCAGGGCGCGATAGAAGTTGCTCAGGACGAGCGGCCAGTCTTCGGGCGCAACCATCTCCAGCGCATCCACACAGATCGCGCCATCAAACATTTCGAAATAGCCCATCTCTTGGAGCCCCATTTTCTCAATCGGCACCTCCGGGAACTTCTCGTGAGCGCGCTTTAGCATACCTTGAGACTGATCGATCCCAAATACCGTATGCCCGCTGGCAAGTATCAAGGGCCAGTATTTGCCGGTGCCGCAGGGAGCGTCGAGCAGGTGAGCCTCAGGAGGACACACCTCCAGGAATTGACCGAATAACTGTTCATGGGTCGGTTCAATCGCGCCCCAATTTTCATCATAAATGGGGGCATAGATGCTGTCATCTTGCTCTTCGATTATGCGCCGTTGTTCTTTTAGCCAAGTTAACCTGTCCATTTTTGTTCCTTTTCCGGTAAATTCACCAAATATATGGAATGAAGCGGTAGAGAACCTCACGGCAGTACGCCTCGTAGCCGGGCAGGTTTGCCCGGAGATACCGCTCTTCATCCAGCAGCCTGACCACAATGACCAGGATTAGCGGCAGGACAAAGGGAAGCGCTATCCATGACCCCAGTGCAACCGGCGTGAAGGTGAGTAACACGCTCGCCCCGGCATACATGGGGTGCCGGACCACGCTGTACGGGCCGCTCGTGATGACCTGCTGCCCGGCGGATACTTCGATGGTAGCGCGAGTGTAACTGTTTTCTTTGAAAACTAGAAAGACGAAGTAAAAGCCGAGCGCCACGTAACCGTCAGCGATCAGGCTCAAGATCGGCGGTACATGCGACCAGCCAAACCGAAAATCCAGACCCGGAACGATGAACAGGCCAATGAAGAACAGGCTGGCCAGGCCCTGGATGAATTGTTGAGATCGCTGGGTTTCGGCCACCGGCCCGGCCTGGACGCGACCTGCTAACAATTCCCGGTCGTTTTTGATCAAATAGGCGGTGATCAGGATCGTGCAAAGCGCAAAGTCGGCCAGGTAGACCTGGCCCTGCCAGAAACTCAGGGACCCAGCCGAGATGAACAGCGCCAGACCTAGGACCACCATCAAGAAGGCAAAACCTAAAATCGTCTTTACGATCAAGTTGCTCATAGTTCATAATTTTAATCCAAAATTTTACCCACTCTTGAGAAGGGGGAACAGCAATGGGATTTCGAGTATACTTACTCCAAATGAGTTCAGGTAATTTCATTCAGGAACAAAGACAGCAACGCAGCAATCACATCTTGGATCAGCTGCGAGTGATTCTTCCATCTATTCTCACAGAGCATCCAGTAGAAGCAGCTTATGTCTTTGGCTCAATCGCTCGTGGTGTGGCTACTCCCATGAGCGACGTCGATATCGCCTTGCTATTAAGCAATCCGCTACCCGCTTATGACCGACTAAACTTGGAACTCGATATTCAAGGAGAGGTAGAAGATCAAGCTGGGTTGGACTCCGTAGATGTGCGTTCCCTGAACGAGGCGCCTTTAATGGTAAAAGGCCGCATAATCCAACAAGGTATTCTGGTTTACGAGCGAGACAAAACTGCTCGAGTTGCCTTTGAAGTCGCCACACGCAAACGGTATTTCGACTTTGCGCCGATTGCCCGGCGCTTACAAGATGCTTTCCTCGAGCACGTTCATCGCGAAGGTATCCTCCGTGGTAGATCCTGAAACGCTTGCTTCAATTCTGGGTAATCTACGCGGTTATCTACAAAAACTGGCTATCTTAGCCGATCTACCGGAACATGAATTTCTGGAAAGATTCACGAATGTCGAGAGCGCCAAGCACTTATAGAAAAAGCGCAAGAAGACTGTCGCATTTATGCGACATATGAATTGCGCCAATAACAGCATAAAACAATAGTATAATCTGGACATGCGATTGACTTTCCAATACAGACTCCTGCCGTCCAAAAGCCAAAGGACGAAACTCAACCAAACACTTGAATTGTGCCGGTGGGTATATAACGAGACGCTTGCCACCCGTAAGAACGCCTGGGAGCAAGCGCAAAAGTCTATCGCGCATTACGATACCATTAAGATGCTGCCTGGGTGGAAAGAGACCAATCCAGAACTCAGGCAGGTTTACTCTCAGGTATTGCAAGAAGTTTGCACACGTGTCGATCTGGCTTTTCAAGCCTTTTTTAGACGTATCAAAGCTGGCGAGCAGCCTGGCTATCCGCGCTTCAAAGGCTTTGGGCGGTATGACAGTTTTACTTACCCACAAACCGGCTTTGAACTGACTGAAGCAGGCTTGAAATTGTCTAAGCTAGGAATTGTCAAAGTAATCCTGCATCGCCCCATTTGTGGGAAGGTCAAGACCCTGAATATCCGTCGTGATGCAGTTGGCAACTGGTATGCCAATTTCTCTTGTGAGGTTGAGCCAGAACCACTGCCACAAAACGAAAAAGCAGTTGGTATTGATGTAGGACTGGAAAGTTTTGCAACGCTCAGCAATAGTGAGAAAGTTCCTAATCCTCGTTTCTTTCGCAAGGATGAGAAAGCCCTTGCTCGTGCACAGCACAGATTGTCCAAAGCCGAGCAAGGAACACCGGAACGAGCGAAACGGCGTAAAGTCGTTGCGCACATCCACAAAAAGATTGCCAATCGCCGCAAGGACTTTGCGCATAAACTCTCTCGCCAACTTGTAAATGAATACGGTCTGATTGCTCTTGAAAAATTGAACGGCAAGAACATGCTTCAAAACCATCACCTGGCGAAAAGCATCTCGGATGCTGCCTGGCATCAACTGGCACAATACATTCAATACAAAGCGGAAGAGGCTGGTAGGGAATGTGTACTGGTTGACCCGCGCAACACCTCCAAAAGATGCAGCCGGTGTAGTACTCTGGTTGAGAAATCTCTTTCCGTTCGTGTGCATAAGTGTCCTGTTTGTGGTCTGGAAATAGATCGGGACGAAAATGCTGCCATCAATATTTTGGCCTTGGGGCTACAAGGCCTGAGCGAAAGCTCTAGAAGCCACCCCGTTTACGGGGTGGAGTAGTCACTGCAGGTTTCTATCGAGTGCTGCCTGGATATTGCCCATCATATAGTGGCTGATGATGGATATCGAACACCATCTGATTATTATGATTCATTTGTCGTCTTAAATGAAAATGATATTCTTCCTGACCAGATTATGCCCGTATTACGACAGATGGTAAGTTTTCGCAATCGAGTGGTACATCTATACTGGGAAGTTGATGATGTGGCTGTATACCATAGTCTACAAGTTAAGGTTTTTGCCGGCATGTCAAGAGTGTTTTTGGGCAAATTTCAGGCAATTTTTAGCTTCAGGACAGGCTACTTTCGCCTAAAATCCTTCTGTCTGAGGTGTCTATCAAAATAATTGCCCTAGAAAGCACGGTAGGGAGCGAAAAAGTGTTCGTTTCATCCGCATTTGCCAACAAAAAGTCGCCCCTTGACAGATTTGGGTAATCCTTAACTTGTAACCAATGGGCTGTATACAAAATTTTGAACGAGAATTTAGGGGATTTTAATGTGTATATCCAACACATTTTGAATTATACGAGCACGGAAGATGCCGACTCGGAACGAACTTGAATCGCCCGTCATAATTGAGGATTTTATTAAAAGAGCTGCGTCCCAGACCATTACTTACCTTTAGAGGTGCCCTATGACTGCAACCCTTGCCCCGCCCTCCTTCGCCCATCGCCTGTGGGACGGTATCCGCCAGGATACGGCCGATCTGTTCACCCTCTTTTCACCGCAGGCCCCGCCTGAACCCGAGCTGTATACCTATCGCTACGCGGTAGATGGTTTCAAGTTTCGGATTCACTTGCGGGTGGAGCAGGACGGCGCAGGGGTGATGTTCGTAGACGTTACCGACGTGATCCATCTCAACCCAACCGGGGCCTGGATGGCCAAGCTGGCGCTCGACGGCGTGCCCTCAGCTCAAGCGCGCGGTTACATTCTGGCCTATTACGCCTCGGCCGATCCGCGCCAGGTAGACCGCCAGCTGGAGATGATTTACACCATGGTGGACCGCTTTGCGAACCCGGGCTCAGGCTGCGCGACCTGCGACGTGGCTGGTCTGGGACAGACGCCCATGTTCAGCACGCGGGTGCACGCTCCTTATAAAGTTGACCTGGCGCTAACCTACGGGTGCAATAACGAGTGCCCGCATTGCTACAACGAGCCAGACCGGCTCAGCATGCCTTCCCTGCCGGTGGAAGACTGGAAGCGGATTTTCGAAAAACTGGCCGCGGTGGGCGTGCCGCACTTTATCCTGACGGGCGGTGAAGCCACCTTGCACCCCGACTTGCCGGAGCTGATCGCCTACGCCGACGGCCTCGGTCCGATTGTGGGCCTGAATACCAATGGGCGGCGCATCCAGCACAAACCCTATATGGAAACGCTGGCCCAGGCGGGGTTGAATCACATTCAGGTTACGCTTGGTTCGCACATCCCCGCCATTCACGACGCCATGATGGGGGCCGTATCCTATCACCAGACCGTGCGCGGCATCCAGAACGCCCTTGAGAGCGGCGTCTATACCATCACCAATACGACCTTGATGCGCGGCAACATGGACCACGCCGAGGCGATCGTAGAATTCCTCTACGACCTGGGTGTGCGCACGTTTGCCATGAACGGGATGATCTATTCCGGCGGCGGTTTCGCCCATCCCAACGCCATCCCGGAGGAAGAGATGCCGCCTCTGCTGGTGCGGGTGCGCGACCGCGCCGCCGAGCTGGACATGCGCTTCCTGTGGTACACGCCTACCGAATACTGCCGTATGTCGCCCGTTGAGCTGGAAATCGGCGCCAAGCGCTGCAACGCCGGCGAATATTCCTTGTGTGTAGAACCCAACGGGGATGTCTTGCCCTGCCAGTCTTACTATGTCTCGGCCGGCAACCTGCTCCACGATCCCTGGGAAACGATCTGGGACGGCGAGCTGTTCCGCAGTTTTCGCGACCGGGAGCTCGACCCGCGTTGGGCGGGTCTGCCCGAGAAATGCTGGGATTGCCCCGACCTGCCCTTGTGCGGCGGGGGCTGCCGTATCGAAAGGGAAGCCCGGGAGGGCAACCGGGTGGCCCAGGACGCAGGCGGCGGTTGTTCGGGATGCAGCGGCGCCTGCGGGACAGCCCACCACGCCAACCCCATCCACACCGCCGGATTCATCCCGACAGAAGGAATGATCAGCACGCAGCGCCGGGCGTCCGGGAATATGGGCGACCTGATCCCCCTGGAGATGCTCGACCTGCAGCCCCCATCTGCCGATAGTGCGTAAGTGAACGCTTTGCTCAGCTGGTTAAGCCAGCACGCCGAGGTCCGCCTTCTGGCGGGCTTCGTCTTTTTCGCCGCCTTTGGGGCGCTGTACTTTCGCCTGACCCGGGGGTCGGGAAAAGTGGTATTCGCTTTGATGGCCGCAGGGCTGGCGGTTTTGTTCTGGCTCAGCCCGCTAGTACATCTATTGGCGTTCCTGATCCTGCTCACCTGGCTGCTCCGCGAGCTGTTCGTCGGGCGCGCGGCGCGCCCTGAATACCAACAGGCGGCTGCGATCGTCGAAGGCGGCGGGGTCAAACGAGGGCTGACCGCGCCGGAGGCGGCTGTGCTGCTGGAGATGCCGCTCAATACCGTGTTAGCCGCCGTGATCGTCGGTTTGCTCAAGAAAGGCGCGCTTGAATTGGGTGAGGGTGATGATCTGGTACTGGCGGTCGCGCCGGATTTCCGCGTCCAGCAGGCGGCATTCGATGCCCAGGAGCGTTCCGCCCTGCGCCGGGAAGTCGCCCAAAAACACAAGGCGATCCTGCAGCCTTATGACGAGCCTTTCCTGGAATTGTTCGAAGAGCAGGCCGATCGGCCGCTGCAGTCGCTTAACTTCACCGCGCCGCTGCGCGCCCTGGTGCGCCATGCCGCTCGCCGGGTCGGGGGCTACGATTTAGAAGCCACGCGAGAATACTACCAAAAGCACTTGGGCCGGGCGCGCCACGATGTCGCCCGCGTGGATGGCGACGGGGCGGGAGAACGGCTGCGCGCCCACCACCTTGAGTGGCTGGTGCTGGACACTGACTTCTCCGGGCTCTACCGGGAGTACCCGCCGCCATGGGGCGCGCGTGAAAAGGCGGACTCGGCGCCGGGCCTGGCGGCATGGGTCGAGCAGCTGTCCGCTGCGCTGGCGGGCTCGATCCCGCCCGGGGGTTTGAGCGTCTCCACGCCGGAGGGGAAACGCCTGGCGCTGGGCGGCGACGATCGCCTGGACGCCGAGTTTTTCCAGGCCGTTTACGATGAAGTTTGGAGTGGGTGAACAGCTACCCCCGTCGTGCGGCGAAGAGGGGGAGTGAGGCGAGGCGGAAGACACGATGCGCGATAAGCCATATCAAAAGCTATAAGCGGATGTTTTGGACGGAAGGCAAAAAAACGAATGGAAACGAATAACCGGCGGGCTTTCCAAGGGGTGCATGAGCGCACAGGGTTTCGCATAGTCATAAAGGGGCAATGAGTATGAAAGCCGTTGTCTATCACGAGTATGGCTCGCCCGACGTTCTCAGACTCGTGGAGGTTGATAAGCCAACCCCGACGGATGAGGAAATCCTGATCAAGATTCATGCCGTGTCCATCAATGGCTCCGATAGGGAGGGGTTGGTAGGCAAGCCGTTGTACGCCCGCATAGGGGGGCTGCGGGACGCGGGCCGCCAGATACTCGGGTCGGACATTGCCGGGCGGGTGGAATTTGTCGGCAAGAATAACACGGAATTCAAGCCGGGCGAGGAAGTCTTTGGAGAAATCCCCGGCTACCACGGCGGGTTTGCCGAGTACGTCTGCACGCATGGCAGGACGATGGCGCGCAAACCAGCCGGGATGAGCTTCGCGGAGGCGGCAGCCATCCCGCAGGCGGGCGTGATCGCCCTGCGGGGGATCCGCGAGAAAGGGCAGGTCCGGGCGGGGCAGCAAGTTTTAATCAACGGCGCCGGCGGCAGCGCGGGTTCATTTGCCGTGCAGCTGGCCAAACTGGCCGGGGCGGAAGTCACCGGGGTGGATAACGGGGGCAAGCTGGACTTTATGCGCGCGCTGGGCGCGGACCACGTGATCGATTACACCCGGGAAGACTTCACGAAGAACGGAAAACAGTACGATCTGATCCTGGACGTCATCGCCCATCGTTCGGTTTTCGCCTACCAGCGGGCGCTGAAGCCGGATGGAACTTATTTTTGCGTCGGGGGTTCCGTGGGCGTGCTTCTCCAGGTTTTGTTTTTGGGACCCTGGATAAGGAGAATCTCGGGGAGAAAATTACAGGTCCTGGCGGTGCCGCAAAATCGAAAAGACCTGGTCGCCATCACGGCGCTGTGCGAAAGTGGCGAGGTCGCCCCGGTGATCGATCGGGTGTATCCGTTGGAAGAGGTTCCGGAGGCGATGCGGTATTTTGGGGAAGGGCGCGCCAAGGGGAAAGTGGTGATCACGGTTGCAGAGGATGGCAAAGGCTGATGCCGGGTAGGGATTAACCCTGTCCCAACGTTTCAAGCTGCGCTTTGTGTGGGGAGCGGCGGGCGAGGCACACTCGTCCCTACGAGAGTCGATATTCCATTCCACTGTAGTGGTTCCATAAAACTGGACGGCTGATTCAGGGCAAGGTAAACTCTAATTAATGAGCCCGCCATGCCACAGCGACGGAAGTTCACCCCGGAATTCAAAAGACAGCGATCATCGTCAAAGAGCTGGAAATCAACCGTCCCGGTCAGGCTTAGGCCAGTGACAACACCTGCATTCGCTTGTAGCACGACTTCGTCTACCTGCTCTCATCCTGAATGTATTCACCCGCTCAATTCGGTGAAAGTGTCCGGATTTTGAGGACTATTACATATGCCTGTTTTCGTGACGACCAACGTTGTACTTATAAGTTGAAGCTACAAGCGGAGAAAGATGGGTTCATCAGAAGTACAAGGCAAGCTTTGGGGAGCAGCAGCAAAAGATTGGGCTGAGTTGTTTGAACCCATGAGTAAACCGATATGGGTTGCTATGCTGGACTCGGTTGAGATACGAAAAGGAACAAGATTTTTGGATCTTGGATGTGGGGGTGGTAGGTCTAGCGTGATCGCCAGCGAGCGAGGGGCCCAAGTTTCCGGTTTGGATGCTGCAGAAGCGCTGATTGCTATTGCGCGTGATCGGGTTCCAGAGGGCGATTTTCGCATTGGCGATTTAGAAGAATTACCTTACGATGATAATAGCTTCGAGGTGGCTTTTGCTTCAATGTCAATCATGTTTGCCGCAAACCCGACTATTGCCCTTCGTGAGATGAGACGAGTAACTGTTTCGGGAGGGCTAGTCACCGTTGGCATCTGGGGCAGACCCGAGGATTGCGAGTATCGACATATCTTAAAAGCAGTAGCGGATATCCTTCCATCTCCACCACCCGGTGATGGGCCGTTCGCATTTTCTGGGGCTGGGGTATTAGAAGGAATGATGGAAAGTGTTGAACTAAGGATCGTGGACAGCGGTGAGGCTGATGCTCCCTTCCGGTTTAAAGATTTTGAGATAATGTGGAAAGTAGTAAGTTCAGCTGGGCCATTACAATCAGCCAGGCAAGTAGTTAGCGAACGGAAATTGAAAGTTGCTATCCTGCGCGCGGCGGAACCATTCCAATCAGACAACGGCGAAATTTTGATGAACAATCGTTTTCGTTACGTCACAGCAGTTGTGTAAAGAGTGTTACAAAAATAAAGTGCCGGTTAACAATGCGTGCACGTGGACCTCGCAAAGAGCGCGGGACAGGCGCCTGGATTCTCACCACCAAATGGACTTTTTTCGTGGCCTTGGATTTCGTCCGTTTTGCGAGCGAATTCAGCCCCTCCAGTCGCCGGTAACGCGAGCCGTTATCCAGCTGACTTAATAATTGGTCTATTCTTGTTTTTCGCCTGCACAAAGGAGTTCTCCAAATTACCAAAGTTTACTCAAGCATCATCCTTCCTGTCTGCGCCCTCCTACTCTCTGCTCGCGCTGGAGGTGATAGTCCGCCTCCCGCCACAGAAAAAGTAAGCGATGCTTCCGTGCTCTATGCCGAAAATTTCGACAATGGGGAATCCTGCTTTGATCCTGAAGTGTTAGCTTTTGCTACCCTGAGCATCGAAAATGGCGAGCTCCTCATGGAAGTGACCGACAGCCGTAAGCTTTTCTGGTCCACTTGCGAAGAAGTGATGCTGGATAACTTTACATTTGAAATGGACGTTAACGACGATACCAGCGCCGAAGGCTTCCATTTCTTTGGCCTGCGTTCCGCCACCGGCCCTGAATGGGTGAATATGGTCGGGCTATTTGGCGGACTCACCGGCGTTGTTTGGCTAAATCTATTCCTGGCGTTCATCAGGCCGTTCAGCACCATCTTGATTATCTTGAACATACTTACGATTTTCATCTGGTCAATTGGGTTGTCTTTCGCCTTAGCGCGAGCCGATGCCAATACTTAATAAGGAAGGAAAACTACATGGTCGATACAAAATTCCACCGGTGGACTGGTGGCGCCTTGATTGGAGCCGGAATAGCAACCGCAGCCTTCTGGCTGCTGGCGCTGCCCTTTGAATCTTTCGCCGGGCCCGAAGTTCCGCTGAATCCGTTGTTCGTGCCCGGACAGGTATTTCACATCCTGGGCGCGATCCTAGCGGTGTTTGGGTATTTTGGCTTGTACCTGAAACAGAAGAACCTGGCAGGGACGCTGGGGGCCGTCGGATTTGTGATTGCGACAGTCGGGATGATGTTTTTCCTGGCCGACGCGATGATCGGGATCATCATTTTCCCAACCGTAGCCGAGCACGCCCCTGAGTTGACCGACGCCTCCGGCCCGTTATTCACGGGCCAGGTTTTGGGGTTCTATATTCTGTTCGCGGTCACCAACATGATCGGGATCCTTCTTCTGGGGTTCGCAACTTGGCGGGCCAACGTGCTGCCCCGGATAGCGACCATGCTCTTCCTGGCAGGCGGGGTCCTGTTCAATCTCCCCCCGATGCCAGCTTTACACTTGATCCTGGTCGCTGGCGGTGTGATTTGGGGGGTTGGCGCGGCCTGGCTCGGGAGGGCTTTGATGTCGGTTGAGTCGTGATTCAAGCTGGTAGTTATAACTCGGGCCGTCGTGCTCAAGGGGAGACGGGCGACGCATGCGTCGCCCCTACGTGAATCGAGGTTTCATTTCAAACTCCATGTAGGGGGGCCCTCACCCGGCCCTATCCCCGCGACCCGCAAGCCAGGTTGCAAACCTGGTCGAACCGACTTGCACGTTTTCGCTCGGAAGGAGGGTGCGAGCGCCTAATTGCGCGCCGAAGTAGCGTACCTCGTCGTCCGTCTTCACCTGCCGCGGATCTTGCACGGTGCTGAGATATCGGCTGACCAGCTGATCAAGCTGGAACTGTTCGGGACCGGCAATTTCGATGGCGCCGTTGGTGGGTGAACCCACCGCGACCTCAGCGAGCGCCGTGGCGACATCTCCAGCGGCGACAGGCTGCACCATCGCAGCTGGCAGACGTATGGTATCACCCTCGGTGTTGGCGTTGGCGATGACGCCGAGGAACTCAAAGAACTGCGTCGAGCGCAGGACCGTGAACGGCACGCTAGCGGTCTTGACCAACTTTTCCTGGGCGACTTTGGCACGCATGTAGCCGCTGTCTCCCATGCGGCTGGCGCCGACAATCGACAACAAAACGTGGTGCCCGACGTTGGCGGCGGTTTCTGCGGCGAGGAGGTGGCGCGTTGAGGTTTCGAAGAACCCCATGACCGCGGCGTCATCGGCGGCCGGCGCATTGGTCACATCGACGACAACCTGAGCGTTGACCAGTACATCGGCCAGACCTTCGCCGGTCACGGTGTCCACGCCCGAGGATGGGGAGGCCGGGATCGTCTCGCGGCCGCGCTCGCCGAGCCTCTTGACAAGCTTCGAGCCGATGAGTCCGGTGCCGCCGATCACGACAACCTTCATGTGTGCTCCTTTTGCTTAATAGCTGCGATCCCGAGCATTGCTTTCGTCGGCTGATCAAAGATTTTGTTTAGCAGCCCTACACCGTTGACCGAAGGCAAATCAATACCGCCCGATCCATCGACGGACGGAACGCTTGTATTCACGATAATCATCGCCAAACAGGGCTTCCAGCTGCCGCTCTTCGTGGGGGATCACGCGAAATGTGAATCCGGACCAGAGAAGCACGAGCGCCACGAGGACCGCAGGACTTCCATAGAAAACTACCCATCCGAGCCACGTGAATAGGCCTGACACGTACATGGGGTTCCGAGAGATTCTATACGGCCCTGCTACCACTAGATGTGGCGGAGAAAAGCTGACGCGGATCGCAGCTTTGTAGCTGCGGTAATGGAACACCAGGCAATAAGCGTAAAACCCAAGACCGATGGCGACGGCAACGAGCCGATGCGGTTCCACCATGCAGGAGTTTGTTGAGACCAACCAATGCGAGGCCCTATCCTGGCAACTGCCCACGGCAGAAGGACCATGATTGCCAGTACGATGATGGCCCAAACGAAAGGAACCGCCTGCCTCGGAAGGATCAACTCGCGGCGACCTTTGCTTTCCGGATTTTCGGGTTTTATCATCTAGTCATCCATCGAAGGTAATTCTCGTATTGACTGATGGGCTGCCCAACGGCTTTGAGTGGAGAGGTCGGGGATTTCAACTCCGGCTGGTTGGGGCTTCGCCTACCATACCCGCTGACCACTAACCGCTCAGCATCCCCGGTACGTTACTGCGGTTGATCAGTGCACCGCTATTTCCGTAGATCTTTCTCGAACACCTTCTGCGATTTCACAACGGAATAGCCAAGCCCCCGGTAGAACGCATGCGCCTGCTCTCTCACCACATTGGTCCTAACCCTGAGAACCGGGCAGTTGGCCTTTCGAGCCCAGGCCTCGGCCGCCTCCAGCAGCTTGGCGCCAACCCCTGCGCCTCTGTGGCCTTCATCGACGATCATGCCGCCAAGTTCGGCAAAAGCCTCGGAGAACACCCTCCTGGTTCGGAACACGTGAACCCATCCGATGATGGAACCATCCTCGCCATCCGCCACGAAAATCGCATGTTCATCAACGGGCATCAGATCGAGCAGGCCGGCATGCACCTGCCTCTCCGAGGATGGATAGCCAAGCTGGTCCGATAGTGCCGCGATAGCAGAAGCGTCTTCGACTGAAGCGGGTCTTATGCGCATCGTTGGAGCCTGGGATCCAGTATAGCGGTAATGACTGTGCGCACGACGGGTTGATAAGCCAGCATATTAATGCTCCCGACGAAAGTTCCCCCAGATAGCCTCCCAGGGATCGCGCAGCATGGTACCCAGGATGCTTTCATCCTCGCCTTGAAACCGCGCATCCCCGTCAGGCTCGACCTAAAGCCAGGCACGCGCATCGCCCTGGCCGATTGATCCGCCGGTCTTTATCTCGAAAGTAATCGGGTTTGGCTTTGCGTAAGGCACCGGCAAGCCCCGGTTCAAAGGCGAGTCCAGGGCAGCGAACGTGTTGTTCAACAGGACAGGCTTTCGTCTCCAGTCCTTAAGATGTGCTTGCCGATCGTTTATCCGAATTAGTGAGAGGCAGGTAAGTAGGTTTCTATTATCGAATTTCTGGATTGCGACTGATGCGTACATGCCCGGGCTGGATGACAACAAATGCCCCTGATATCTCATCAGCCTTATCTTGGACAAATCTGCGCACGGTCTGGACAAGAGTCTCCCGTCTGTTACCCGGAAAGCGGATTAGGATCACACCTGCGGTAGCAACTTGAGAAACAAATACTAATGACCCAAAATCCTTGTCTTCTGTCAACATAATGCGATTCTCACGGAAGGATTGCGCTATCAATTCACGATCGTCGGAGCGCTGTGTATATTCGCTGACCGCCAGCACATCATAGCCATCAGCACGCAATGCTCGAACCACTGAAAAATCGCCACGCTCATCAGCCAGAAAACGCAGTTGAGGGGACATCAATCCCCGTATAGAAGGATGGTCTCGTGTGCCAAAGAACGCGCTGCGTATGCGAGGGCAGCCTGGATGTCTTCTCTTGTTAATCGTGGGTAAGCGTCAAGCAGATCGGCTTCCGTCGCGCCTTCGCTCAGTTTCCTCAGGATAAGCTCTACGGGTATTCGTGTTCCTCGAATGACAGGCTTTCCCAACATGACAGCCGGGTTAATTTCGATTCTCTCTGCAACTGGATCAGCCATACGTGGCCTCCTTAGCTTAACAATTGCCTTTCCAGATTATAACATT
This sequence comes from uncultured Anaerolineaceae bacterium, assembly GCA_964400875.1. Classification (GTDB taxonomy): domain Bacteria; phylum Chloroflexota; class Anaerolineae; order Anaerolineales; family UBA4823; genus CAYNWK01. Next base: position 17,314 of record CAYNWK010000091.1, read on the forward strand.
CAGTCAT
>CAYNWK010000092.1:0-17213 GCA_964400875.1 uncultured Anaerolineaceae bacterium
ATGGACTTCTGCAACCTGTACCGGGTGCGGGAGCGGCGTGCTCGCGCCCTGGAGTTGCTGCGGCTGGTGGAGATGGAAGACCACGCCGACAAGCTCCCCACGGAGCTCTCCGGGGGGCAGCAGCAGCGTGTGGCGATCGCCCGGGCGCTGGCCAACGACCCGCCGCTGATTTTAGCGGACGAGCCGACCGGCAATCTGGATTCGGCCACGGCGGCCACGGTCTTCCGGCTGTTTGAGGGGCTGGTAGATGAAGGCAAGACCGTGGTAATGGTGACGCACGATTCGAGCCTGGCGCAGAGAGCCTCGCGGACCATGCTGATCGTCGACGGGGAGATCGTCAACGAGTACGTCGCCCGGGCGCTGCCCTCGCTGACGCCCGAGCAGCTGCTCAAGGCCACCCACATGCTCGACCCGCTGACCTTCGAGCCGGGCGAGCCGATCATCCGGGAGGGAGCGCCGGGAGACCGCTTCTACGTCGTCACCAAGGGGCGGGCGGAGATCGCTTTGCGGCGACCGGGCGGCTCGGACGTGATTGTGATGCGCCCCGGTCCGGGCGAGTACTTCGGGGAGATCGAGCTGCTGCACGGCGTGACCAACCGGGCCAGTGCGCGCGCTGCGGCCGACTCGCCGGTGGAGATCGTCTCGCTGGACCGGGAGGAGTTCGCCGGCCTGCTGGCAGAATCGGAGGCGACCCGCGACGCCCTGGAGATGATCGCGGAGAAACGCCTAGCGGAGAACGTGAGCAGCCGCGAGGAGGCCGGCGATGGTTAACCCGCGCTGGCGCAAAGTCTGGCACGACCTGTGGGGCAACAAGCTGCGCTCGCTGCTGGTGATCCTGACCATTGCGGTGGGCGTGTTCGCCATCGGCTTCGTCAGCAATATGCTTTTCGTCACCGTGCCGACCATGGACGCCGATTATTTGAAGGCCGATCCGCACAGCGCGATCATCTACCCTGACCCCTTCGACGACGACATGGTGGCGTCCCTGCAGCGGGTGCCGGGCGTCGGGCAGGTAGAAGGGCGCAGCAGCATCGGGGCGCAGGTGACGCTGCCGAACGGCGACGTTAAAGATATTTCGATCACGGCCATCCCGGCTGTGGAGAAAATCCGCATCGACAGGCTGCGGCCAGCCGGGGACGAGCCGCTGCCGCGGCTGGGCCGGGGGGAGATCTACCTGGAGCGTTCGGGAGCGTCCGTCCTGGGGCTGGCTCCGGGCGACATCTTGCAGGTGGAGCTGTCCGACGGGCGGGTGCGCGAGCTGAAGCTGGCGGCATACGCCCAGGTCTCTACAGACGCGCCTTACTTTTTCGGCCAATCCTTCAGCGGCTACGTCGATAAGGAGACGCTGGTTGACCTGGGAGGCGGCGACCTCTACGACACGCTGCTGCTGAGCGTGGCGGAAGACCAGTTCGACGAAGCACACGTACGCGAGGTGGCCGAAGCAGCGGCAGACAAGATCGAGGCCAGCGGACGGGAGGTCTATTTCACGCTGGTCTACCAACCCGGGCGGCATTTCGCATCGGACATCACCAAGGCGCTGGCCGGGTTGATGATGTTCCTGGGGATCATGGCGGTCTTCCTGGGCGCTTTCCTGGTGATCAACACGATCAGCGCGCTGCTCAGCCAGCAGGTACGCCAGATCGGGGTGATGAAGGCCATCGGGGCGCGCACCGGGCAGCTGTTAGCGATGTATTTGGTCACGGTGCTGGGCTTCAGCCTGATCGCCCTGGCGCTAGCGGTGCCGCTGTCGTTCTTCTTATCCCAGACCGTCGGCTCGGGAATCAACGTCATGCTGAATTTTCAGCCCGGCCCTCCCAAGGTGCCGATAGAGGGGATCGCGCTGCAGGTCTTCGTGGCGGTGGTGATCCCACTGGCGGCGACGGTGGTGCCAGTGGTGCAGGGGGCGCGCATCCCGGTGCGGCAGGCGCTGGCCAGCTACGGCCTGGGCCAGTCGGGAAAGCGGCGGGGGATCGTAGACCGTCTGGTGGAACGAATCCGCGGCCTGCCGCGCCCGCTGCTGATCTCTCTGCGCAACACCTTCCGACGTAAAGGGCGCCTGGCGCTGACCCTGTCAACCCTGATCCTGGCAGGAGCGATCTTTATCGGCGTGTACAGCCTGCGTACTTCGATCGGCCTGCTGATCGACCAGGTGTTCGGCTACGTGCTGACCGACGTCAACGTGGGCTTCAGCCAGGCTTACCGCACACAGAAGGTGCTGCCGCTGGCGCTGAGCATCCCCGGGGTGGTGGACGGAGAGTCGTGGGGCCAGGCGCTGGGTTCCGTGTTAACTGAGGACGGATCGACCGGCACCCAGGTGAGCATTATCGCCCCGCCGGCCAACTCGACGCTGATCGAGCCGACCATGACCGAGGGTCGCTGGCTGGTCCCCGAAGACGAGAACGCCATCGTGATCGGCAACCACCTGCTGGCCGAGCGCCCGGAGCTGAAGGTGGGCGACCAGGTGACCATCGACATTGATGGCGAGCAGCGTGAGTGGACCATCGTGGGCCTGTACCGCATGGGCGGCACAGCGATCCCGCCGATCATCTACAGCAACCAGGAGTATTTTTCCAAGGTGACCGGGCAGGTTAACCGGACGTTCTCGCTGCGGCTGACGACCGCCCAGCACGATCTGCCCACCCAGCTGCGCGTGGCCGATGACCTGGAGAAAGTCTATGATGTGGCCGGGGTCGGGGTGGGCAATATCGTCACGGGGGGCGAGCAGGTCCAGGCCAACGTGCAGACGACCAACGTGCTGGTGTATTTTCTGCTGATCATGTCGCTGCTGATTTCGGTGGTCGGCGCGCTTGGGCTGGCGAGCACGATGAGCATGAACGTGCTGGAGCGCACGCGCGAGATCGGCGTGATCCGGGCGATCGGGGCGACCAACCGGGCGATCATGCAGCTGGTGATCGTGGAGGGGTTGCTGATCGGGCTGATCAGCTGGGCAGTGGGGGCAGTGCTGGCGGTGCCGATCGGCACCGGGCTGGCACTGGTGGTGGGCACATCGATGTTCAACGGTCCGATGGATTTTGTGTTCTCATGGGAAGGGTTAATCATCTGGCTGGTATTGAGCCTGATCATCTCGGTGCTGGCTAGCGCGCTGCCGGCGCGCAGCGCGGCGCGCCTGACGGTGCGCGAGGTGCTGGCATATGAATGAAGAATCTGGGGTGTTCAGGCGGGCTCTGCCCGCCTGAACACCCCAGCATCACGAAGTGCAGTGTGCTAGGAGGGTAGCCTCATGGTTCGAAAATTATACTTCGCTATCGTTTTGCTGACATTGGTCGGACTGGCGCTGGCGGCCTGCAATGCTCCGGGAGGCCAAGGCAATCCGGAGGCCCAGGCGACGGCCCTGCCGCCGGTGGAATCTGACGTGAACATCGTGGCCGAGGGCCGGCTGGTGCCGCGCCAGGCGGTGGAGCTGGCCTTCGCCTCTAGCGGCCGGCTGACCGAAGTGCTGGTCGAGGAGGGGGAACAGGTCAAGGCAGGGGACGTCATCGCCCGGTTGGGGGACCGCGAGCCGCTCGAGTCGAGCGTGGCCGCGGCGCAGATGGAGCTGCTCTCGGCCCGGCAGGAGCTGCTGGCCGCCGAGGAGGCGCTGCAAGCGCTGTACGATGATCTGCCCGAAGCGCAGACTCAGGCCTTGCAGGCGGTGATGGACGCCCGCGCGGAGCTCAACAGCGCCCAGCGCAGCTACAACGGGCTGAACTCATCGGCCAAACCGATCGACATCGACGCGGCCTGGGCGAACGTGGTGCTGGCTAAGGACAAGCTGGACGAGGCGCAGGATGATTACAAGCCCTACGATAAGAAGTCGCAGGACAACCTGATCCGGGCGGCGCTGCTCAACCGGCTGGCCGAAGCGCAGAACGCCTACGATGACGCCGTGCGGCGCTACAACAACCTGAATGGGGTCTTTGGGAGTGATTTCGACATCCAGCAGGCCGACACGCGCTTGCAAATCGCGGAGGCCCGCCTGGCGCAAGCTCAGAGTGAGGCAGACAAGCTGGTGGATGGGCCCGACGCGGCGGATGTCTCGTTGGCGCGGACCCGGGTGGATACCGCCAACGGGAGCATCTCGGCGGCCGAAGCGGCGCTGGAGGCGGCGCGCGCCGCCCTGGCGGACCTGGACCTGGTGGCGACCATCGACGGCACGGTGGTAGATAACGAGCTGATCGCCGGGCAGCAGATCAGCGCCGGCGCGCCGGTGGTGCAGGTGGCAGACCTTTCGCAATGGATGGTGGAGACGGACAACCTGACCGAGCTGGACGTGGTCAACATCGCTGCGGGCCAGGGGGCGACGATCACGCCGGACGCGCTGCCAGAGGTGGATCTGCAAGGTTCGGTAGAGTCGATCAGCGACGTGTACGAAGACAAGCGCGGCGACGTGACCTATACGGCCCGGCTGGCGCTGGAGACGAGCGACCCGCGCCTGCGCTGGGGCATGACTGTGGCGATCGTGTTTGAGGAAAAGTAGCCGAGCCACATTAAACTCATTCCCGCCTTGCCGTCCGGCAAAGCGGGAACGCGGTCTGCCCAATCCACCTGGTGGACTGCCTTCCAGGGTCGCGGGCGCTCAGGCGCTCGCGACCCTGCTTATATTAAATTGGACAACCGGCTCAACTCAGTTGTAGTTGAACTGGAAACCGTTGTTGGTCGGCGAATCGTCGATGTGCACCTTCTCGATACCAGGTTCGCCCTGGTTCGGAGCCGGGCCGGGGCAAGCCGTGAAGACCAGCTTGAGCTGTCGGTACATATCTATCGTACCGGTCGCCGAGGTCCCGCAGGAGTACGTGGTGTGGTCGTACTCACCCCGCTCCACGGTGAAGTCTGTCTCGTCGCCGCCCGCCACGTTCAGCGCGTAAGCGTTCTTATCGCCGATCATCACCAGGGTCACCATCTGGTCGGACTTGTTTTTAATCGTAAGCCGCACCGGGCCGGTCTTGTCACTCTTGGCGATTGCCGCGCTGGTTAAGATGAACAAAACCACCAGGATGATGGACACGACGATAACGGATTTTCTTTTAAGCATCTTTCACCTCACAAAGTACTCGAGAACGAACGGTTTGCAATGAGATTGAAGTTCTCCATGGTATCAGCGTGGATGTAGGCCCACCTCCTTTGGTCGTTCAGCGAATTCGTGGCGTAGCATTGGTGTGCAAATGGATCACCCGCACAGACCTTGTCCGGCCAACTTTAGGTGCTCCCCAATGATAACCTTTGATGATGCCCTCATTACCCATGGCGTGGTGTACCAGCCTCCGGGTCACCCCCATGGAAACAGGCGCAGGTGGTTGATAGGAAAAAAAATACCCCTTCACAAAGATGCCCAACCGCATTTTATCATGAATTTTTAATCTTGTACGCCGATTTCCGTGTATAGGAAGAATGTACTACCCGCCGATTGAATTTGGCGCTTGACAGCGCCCCAAATCTATTGTATTGTATCTCTGCAATAAGTTCTATAGGATTACTATACTTTTCGAATTGTGCGGTGGGAAAATGGTGGTTATCGGTTTGCCGTGTAAACCCATTACCACAATGCTCCCCTTGCAGTGGGAGGTTTTCATCATGAAACTATCCAAACGAGGAGAATACGGGCTGCGCGCCCTGATCGACCTGGCCGAGGCCCAACGCTCGTCCGACTCAGACGACGACGTGGTGCAGATCAAAGAGATCGCCGAACGTCAGGGCATCCCTGCCAAGTTCTTGGAGCAGATCTTGCTGACCCTGAAAAACGCCGGCCTGCTGCACAGCCGCATGGGCGTAGGCGGCGGGTACTATCTGGCCCGCGTCCCTGAGGAGATCTCCATGGGCGCGGTGGTACGCGTGCTCGACGGCCCGCTGGCCCCGATCCGCTGCGTAAGCCAGAGCGCTTACGAACCCTGCGGCTGTCCTGATGAAGAGACCTGTGGCCTGCGCCTGACCATGCTCGATGTGCGCAACGCCATCGCCGAAATCCTCGACCGCACCACCCTCGCCGATGCCCTGGCGCGCATCGATGCCGCCCGAGCCCAGTTGGGGGTCTGATCGTTCGGGTATTTTTATTTACCTATAATGTCTACTAGTTCTCTAGACTTTATAGGAGATTAAATCTCTCACTTTCCAAGGAGCTGCACCAATGGACCTACACTTCCTGCTGCCGATCGTACTGCTGGCCTTCGTTTGCGAGTTCGTTGATTCCACCCTGGGAATGGGCTACGGCACCACCCTCACCCCTCTGTTGTTGATCCTCGGCTACGCGCCGGTCGAAATCGTCCCGGCGGTGCTATTCTCCGAATGCGTCACCGGGTTTGCCGCTGGGATCTTACACCACGAGTTCGGCAACGTGGACTTCCGCCCCGGCAGGCGCGATTTCAAAATCATGCTGCTAATGTCCGCATTGAGCGTCCTCGGCGTGCTCGCCGCCGTCTACCTGGCCGTGCAGCTGCCAGCCCTGGTGATCAAGGTCTACATCGGCCTGCTGGTGTTAGTGATCGGCTTGTTCATCCTCAAGAACCACCGCCGTGAGCTGACCTTCTCCTGGAGACGCATAGGCGGACTGGGTTTTCTGGCAGCCTTCAACAAGGGCATCAGCGGCGGCGGGTATGGTCCGGTGGTGACCGGCGGGCAGGTGCTCTCCGGGATTCGCGGCCAGGCCGCCGTCGGCATTGCCTCCCTGGCCGAGGGTGTGACCAGCTTGGTTGGCTGGATCGCTTACCTGGCCAGCGGCGCGCCTTTCCCCTGGACGTTGGCTCCTTCTCTGTTGCTGGGCGCGGTGCTGTCCGTGCCGCTGGCCGCCTTCGCCGTCAGCCGCTTCTCCACCCAGCGCCTGACGCTGGCTATCGGCGGGATCACCACTGTGCTGGGCAGCTACACGCTCTTCCAGCTGATCGTCAAGTAGCAGCCAGACTCCGCCCAATTCCGATGACTGGAAAACGGCTATAATAATAGAAGTTACGCTGTTTATGGGAGAATCAGGGGTGTTTGGGCGGAGACCGCCTAAACACCCGCTTTGAACTTTCAATGATTAGAAACGCTTTTTCCCGCCACGGATTTAAACAGGCCCCACGTTCGTTGGGCGTGATGCTTCTGGTTATGGCCGCCCTGCTCCTGCTCGCGCCGCTGGCCGAGGTAGGCGCCCAGGAGGACGCCCCGCGGGTCTACGTCATGAATCTGCAAGGCGCGCTGAACCGTTCGATGTTGGAATACCTCAAGCGCGGCATTGAGGTCGCCGAGCGCAACTCGGCAGAACTGGTCGTACTGCAGCTTGACACACCGGGCGGTGAGCTCAGCCTGATGAACGCCATGGTCCAGGAGATCCGCGCCAGCGAGGTGCCGGTTGTTGTTTATGTCGCGCCGCGCGGAGCCATCGCCGGCAGCGCCGGCACTGTGATCACCCTGGCCGGTCACGCCGCTGCCATGGCCCCCGAGACTGCCATCGGCGCGGCGAGCCCCGTAGGAGGCCAAGGTGAGGACCTGGGCGAAACCATCGCGGCCAAGCAAAAGAATATCACCAAAGCCACCGTGCGCAGCCTGGCTGCCCAACGCGGTGAGGCGGCCATCCAACTGGCCGAAGCAACTATCGAAACGGCCGAAGCCGCCTCCGCGGAAGAGGCCCTGAAGGTCGGTCTGATTGACTTTATCTCCGGTGACCTGGACGAGCTGCTCTCCCAACTGGATGGCTTTCCGGTCGAGACCAGCGCCGGCGAGCGGGTGATCCATACGAGCGGCGCTCGCGTCGAGCAGTTAAACATCACCTTGATCGAAGAGATCCTCGGCATCCTCACCAACCCGAACATCGTCTTCCTGCTGATCACCGTCGGTGTGCAGGCCATTCTGATCGAAATCTCCAGCCCCGGCGGCTGGGTGGCCGGTTTCATCGGCGTGGTCGCCCTGGCTCTGGCTACGTACGGTCTGGGAATCCTGCCGGTCAACTGGTTCGGGCTGATCTTTCTGGCGACCGCCTTCGTGCTCTTCATCCTGGACATCAAGGCGCCAACCCACGGCGCGCTGACTGCCGCGGGAGTGGCCTCACTGATCGTCGGCGCATTGGTTCTGTTCAACTCACCCGGCACTCCTGACTTCCAGCGTGTATCCATCCCCCTGGTGGTCGGCACTTCCCTGGCCACCGCGGCGATCTTCTTTACCGTGGTGGGGTTTGGCCTGCGAGCGATGCGCATGCCCATCCGCACCGGTCAGGAGGCGCTGCGGGGGCGCACCGGCCTGACCCGCACGGCGATCGGCGCCAACGCCGCCGGCACGGTCCAGCTTGGGGGGGAAGCCTGGTCGGCATACCTGGCCGAGGGCGAAGAGCCAATCCCACCTAATACCCGGGTACAGGTCGTGCGCAGCGAGGGCGTGCGTCTGTACGTGCGCAAGCTCGAAGAACCCGGTTTCGGGGTTAGCGCTTAAGCGTTCCGGTCATGATTGCGAAGGCGCGCAGCGCCCAAAGCGGGCTCCCACACTGGATAGAAAGTTTGCCGGGTCCACCACTGGACGACGGGAGCGCAGCGAGTCCCCGAGGATAATAGAAGCGGACTGCGTATTAGGATTTGGTGAAGGGGGCGGTTAAGCGCCAGGTGTTGAAGCGGTTTATGGTAAGATGAGAACGTAGCGTCCCGATGAGAGGTGCGTCACGGGGCCAGGAAAATAACTAGAACAACAGCAGTTTAGATGATGAATTTCAGGAGTATGCATGGCTCGGATCCCTACCCGTGACCGGATCAAACCGGAAGAAATCCAAACCACCCCTTTGCGCCGCCCGGAATGGATCAAGGTGCGCGCCCCTTCAGGGGAGACTTATGAGTGGCTGCAAGGATTAATGCGCAAGAAAGCCCTGCACACCGTCTGTGAGGAGGCCCATTGTCCGAACATCGGCGAGTGCTGGGGGGCTGGAACCGCCACCTTCTTGATGCTTGGCGACGTATGCACCCGCTCGTGCGGGTTCTGTGACATCAAGCGCGGCCAACCTTCCCCGCTGGACTGGATGGAGCCGGATCGCATCGCTCAGGCGGTTAGGAAGATGGATTTAAAGCACGCAGTGATCACCAGCGTGAACCGGGATGATCGCAAGGACGGCGGCGCGCCGATCTTCGCCATGGTTATCCGCCGCATTCGCCAGCTCCACCCGGGCTGCTCCATCGAGGTCTTAATCCCCGATTTCAAAGGCAGCCTGGAAGTGCTCAAGATTGTCATGGACGCCCGTCCCGAAATCCTCAACCACAACGTCGAGACCGTGCCGCGGTTGTTCAAAAAGGTCCAACCTCAGGACCGCTACGAATGGGCCGCTGCGACCCTGTCGAACGCCAAGCGGCTCGACCCGGATGTACTGACTAAATCGGGCATCATGGTCGGATTGGGTGAATCCATAGAGGAAATCAAAGCGGTGATGCGCGACCAGCGCAGCTGGGGGGTGGACATCCTCACCGTGGGACAGTATCTGCAGCCCAGCAAGCAGCACTTGCCCATCGAACGGTATTACCAGCCGGAAGAGTTCGAGGAGATCAAAAATTTCGGCCTGGGGATTGGTTTCCAATGGGTGGAAAGCGGGCCGCTGGTGCGTTCTTCTTACCACGCTGCCGAGCAGGTGCGCGCCCTGAGCATCGTCCATCGCCAGATATACGGGGAGGCTCAGCCAGCCTGACCGCTTTGGAGTAATAGCACAAAACCCCGGATGCTTATAATCCAGGGGTTTTTTTCATTCAGACGGCTGCCACTCGACGAAGATAGGCTGCAGGCTCACCGGGACGCGGATCGCCTCCAGCTGCTCTACCAAGGAGGACTCGCCTGCGGCGGAGATTTGAGGCAGCTGGGTGACCGTGACCTGCCCGTCCAGTCCGTATTCTCGCAGATCGAGCGTGGTGGGGTCAGCGTAAGTCCACAGCACCAAGACGACATGCCCATCCGGAAAGCGCGCTCGGTATGTGGTGAAGTTGATCTCCTCCAGTGAGACGAAGCCATCCAGCTTTTCCACCAGCAAGCGGTAAGCAGCCTGGCTGGGTTTGGGATCGTAGCCATCGCAAATGCTGCCGCTTTCGCCGGTCCCCTCGGAGGGCCTACACGACCATAACCCGTTGGTGCCGTATTGATCATAGCCCTCCCCACCGGGGGGCAGATCGTACAGGGGCTGCCAGAAAACTTTCTCCACGGCAGGGTGGCTGAGCATGCCCAGATACCAGCCTATCAGGGCGCGCGACTGGACCTGCAGGTCGAAGCTGTGGAAATCGCCGCGCGGCTGCACCTGCTCGCCGCTGGGCAGGGAGGTGGCGCCCAGCCAGATGGGTACCCCGAGAGCCAGGTCCTCGATCAGGGCAATGGCCGAGAGCGTCGAACTGCGGTTGGCGCCGTGGTCATGCAGGTCGAGCTGGGGTAAGGGAAGCCCGGCTTGGTTGAGCAGCTCGAGGAATTCTTTTAGATAATCGTCCAGGTAGGTATAGGGTGGTTCCAAGCTGAAGGCGAAGGAAGGCCAAAGCTCGGCTTCGGGATCGACCTCCTGTATGGCTGCATAGGTAGCCTGGTAAAGGGTGAAATACTGCTGCGCGGAAGCGAATCGGGGGAATCCGGCTTCGAGGCAGGCAGCCCACTGCAAATCGACAGCATCATCGAGCTGCCATAAGCGCAGCGCGTAGCGTAAACCGAGCATATCACGGACTCCATCGCCGTCGTAGCGCTCAACGATCTGGCGGACGTAGTCTTGATATCCCTCGAGGTCCGTCGGTACATAGGATTCTAGATCGGGATTTTCCTGCAGGCAAGGAGAGGAGACCCAGGGTGAAAGCGTTAGGCTGAGAGCGAAATCGTGATTTTGCAGTTCGCGGATCAAGGCGTCAAGCTCACGGAAGTCGAAGCCATTTAGGCGCATGCGCTGGTAGCTCCAGCCAGCCTTTGCGCTGCCGTCCAAACGCAGCCAACGGACGTTGGTATCGGCTAACGCCTGCGCATAGGGGATGGGGCCAGACGAGCTATCCAATCCACTCACGCCAAAGGGGGATGAGCTCGCTGGGCTCATCGGCAAATGCGTGTTGGCAGGAGCGCCGGTCGCCGATAACACCTGGGCGGCGATTTGCGGGGTAGGTTCGGGTTTGTCGGTGATTACGGGGGGGGAGGTTGTCGGGATCGTTGCTGGGCGGCAATCTAACGGGCAATTCTGAGGGTCTTCGAACCGGTCACAAATACCATCCCCGCAAGCGGAGGTAGGTGTGATCCCCACTGGTGAACAAGCGGTAAGGAAGATAACTGCCAGGAAGAGGCAAAGATAGCCTGGGTGGAGATTTTGGCGGGAGGTAACGCTCATTCTTAGATTGTTCTTATGAATCTTCTACGGCGGTATTGAAAAATTATGTCAAAAATATATCGGTTTCTTGAGTTGGTGCCATAGGACCTGGTTTTAAGGGCTGGTAATTTCGAGCAGCGAGCCGAAGAACGTCCCGTAGCAGTAGCCGTCCACAATCCTATCCAGATTGCGCAGCCAGCCGCAATCCGAGACATCGTTCCAAACCTGTTCGCTGCGACCCCAGTAGAGAGTGTAGATCTCGTCCTCACCCGGCCCGGTATAGATGCGCACCGATTTCCCTTGCGGCAGGGCAAAGATCGGGAAGGTGAAGATGTTCTCGCTTTCGTCACGCAACGTCCAGCCGGTCATATCGACGATTTCCCCAGTGTTATTGAGGATGTCGACGTATTCGTCGAGCGGATATTCCGGATCGGCGACGATCTTTTGAATAAATAAGGCGATGCGCGTGGTAGGCGTGAGCGTCGGCGTGGGCGTCAGGGTGATGGTCGGCGTCAACGTGATCGTAGGGGTCAGGGTGATGGTCGGAGAAAGCGTGATGGTAGGGCTCAAAGTTGCGGTGGGATGCTCGTTGGCAACGATGGGCAAATACGCGTTCAACCCGCTGCTCGCCAGGACCAACGAAAACAAGCTGAGCACGATCAGCGAAGCCAGGGTCCATTTCGCCGCTTTCGACATAAGGCAATTATAAATCCTGTGTTGTTAGCTGGGGGAGTGGCTCTGGCAGTGAAGCCGCCAAAAACACTCCTCGGGATCAATGTCCCAACAACTCGTTGAGCTGGTGCTCCCCTGCTACAATAAACCCATGGATCTGGAAGGCTTCCGGGCGTTGTTGACCCCCAACGGGGGGGCGATTTTGCAGGCCGCGATGGCTGTTGAGCCGCGAGAGGTGGATTTCCTCCATCATTTTCAGAATCTTAGCCGCCAATACCCGCGCGAGCTGGCCCGCGCCGCGCTGGAGACAGCCATCTTGCGCGGCGAGGCCGCCGGTAAGTTTTCCCGGGCTGAAGAGCTGTACTTCACCCGCCCGGCGCTGGAGCAAGCGACGCCGACGCCGGTATCCGCATATCGCTCGAAGCGCTATGATCCGTTCGAGTACCTGGTGGACCTGGGTTGTTCGATCGGCGCCGACACCCGAGCTTTAGCGGCGCACGCCCCCACGTTCGGCCTCGACCGCGACTTGCTGCGTCTGGCCATGGCCCGGACCAACCTGCGCGTCTGGGCACCCCCTCATCCAGTCCAGTTCATCCGGTCGGATCTAACTTCCCCTCTGCCGGTCACTGCACGTGCGGATATCGCCTTGTTTTGCGACCCATCTCGCCGGGAGGGCGGCCGGCGCATTCATTCCGTGCGCAAGTACCGCCCGGACTTGGCGGTCATCCAGTCCTGGCTGCCGCGCTTCCCCGCCCTGGGCGTGAAGGTTTCCCCCGGTGTGGACCTTGCGGAGATCGAAGCGTATCCTGCCGAGGTCGAGTTCATCTCGTTGGGCGGCGAGCTCAAGGAGGCGACCCTGTGGTTTGGGCCGCTGCGCAGCGCCCGGCGCCGGGCGACGCTGCTGCCTGGTGAGCACACCCTGGCGGCGGAGACGCCTTTCGACGAGCCGGCGCGCAGCCCCCTCAGCGAACCGCGCGCTTACCTCTACGAGCCGGACCCGGCGGTGCTGCGCGCCAGGCTGGTCACCGACCTGGGTGAACGCCTGCAGGCGGCGCAACTTGATTCCAGCATCGCTTACCTGACCGCCGATCAACTACAGCCCACACCTTTCGCGCGGGCGTGGGCGATCGAAGATTGGTTCCCATTCCAGTTGAAACGTTTGCGCGCGTATCTGCGCGATCGGGGCGTTGACCGGGTGGTGGTGAAGAAACGGGGTTCACCCCTCCAGCCGGAAGCGTTGATCCGCTCGCTGCGTCTGCCGGGAGGTGGGGGAGCCGGGGCGGTCGAAAAGACGCTTTTTCTGACGCGACTGCGCGGCGCGCCGGTTGTCGTGGTGTGCTCCCCGGAAGTAAAAACGGTCAGGCTACAGCCCTGACCGTTTTGTGGCGAAGCTTTAGCTGGGTTAGTCGGAGAAAATTGGCAGGTGCCCCAAGGCAATAATGTCCTCCCAACGGGCGCGCTCGCCTTCTGTCAGTATGGCGGCTTCAGCGACGATCTCTGCATCGGCCTTTTCGACTACCTGGCGCATCCCTTGGAGGGTGGAGCCCGTGCTGATCACGTCGTCCAGTAAAACTACCCGCTTGCCGGTCAATAAGTCCTGATCCTTCTCGTCCAGATACAGGGTCTGTGGTTTGCCGGTGGTGATCGAGATGGTCTCGGCCTGAATCACCTCGCCCATGTAGGGCTTATACACCTTGCGCAGCACCACGTACGGCTTGTTCACCCTGGTGGACAGCGCGAAAGCCAGGGGGATGCTCTTGGCTTCAGCGGTCACCAGGACGTTGTAATCCACATCGGAGAGTTTTTCCGCCAGTGCAGAGGCGCAGGCTTCCACCAGTTCCGTATCGCCAAGGATATTCAGCACGGCGATCCGCAGACCCGGTTGAACTTCAAACAAGGGTAGTTCGCGGTACAGCCCGGCGATTTCGATCGAGTATGTGCTGCGTTGGTGAGTCATCGATACGCTATTCCTTCTTTCTATCGCTTCAATTTCGACTGGGATGATCCGCAGAATACCCAGCTCTTTACTGATCTCCGTGACGATCTGCGAAATTCTCAATATTCGTGGGGGATCTGAGTGTTTTTGGCGGGCCACGTCCGCCAAAATACACCCAACTCTCCCCCAAGTGAGTATGTCTTTAAGCTTACTCGCGAGCGGGTGTATTATAGCGTTTTTTGAGGCCAGTTGCTATAATTGCGACCATGAATGCTCAAACGAACATCGACGTAATTCGCTGCTCGCAGTGCGGGGGTGAATTGCATCCTGACGAGGGACAGATCTTCCTGACCTGCCCTTACTGCAACTCAACCGTTTATCTGGATAAATCCCAAGTTGTCTTTCACTGGTACCTGGCGTCCACCCTGAACGAGGATCAGGCGCGGGCGTCGCTTTCCCGCTGGATGGCGGGCAACCAGACCGTGAAAGACCTGGATCAAAAAGCCCAGCTGCTGGGGCATCGTTTTGAATTCTTCCCGTTATGGTACTTCAAACGACGCGCGGGCGATCAAGAGCACATCCTCCTGGAGCCCGCCGCAGCCACTTCGGTGAGCGAGGTCCGCCATCTCAATCTTCCTGGGGGCGATCTGCGCGAATATTCTTCCGATCTAGACGCCCAGGCTCAAGCTCCCAACGTACCTCTGCAAACTGCCCTGGGCTGGCTGAAGGAGCAGGGCGTCCCCGAGGCGGAGATCACCGAGCGCTTCCTGGTACATGTGCCCCTATATACCTTCAAGTATTCCTATCAGGGCAAAACCTATACGGCGATCGTCGAAGCTGCCACCGGAGCGGTGTTCGCCAACATCTACCCGGCGAAGGCGGAAGCGCCTTATCTGCTCGCCGGTGGGATCACGGCGCTGGTGTACCTGTGTCTGGCCGTTTTTCCGGTAGTTGGCGGGGTGATTTCCCGCGGGGAGGGGGTGGGGATCGGCTTGCTGGTCTGCAGCGGGTTAGGGGTGTTGGCGACGCCGGCCTTGTTTGCGCTGGCTGCCTGGGTGGCGGCGAAGATATGAGCCAGCCCGAATCGGTGCACGGACTGAGCTGCTCGAACTGCGGGGGGATGGTGCCGGTGCCGGAAGGCGCCGTGATCGTGCGCTGCCCGTACTGCGAGTTGCGCTTCATGGTGCAGGGCGAGCGCGGCTTGCGCCGCTACCAGGTCTCCCAGCGGATAGACCGCGCTCAGGCGCTGCAGGCCATGCACGGATTTTTGAGCAGCAGCCGGGCGATTGCCGGCGCTACTGCGAAACAGGCGCAGGTCGCGGAAGCTTTCGTGACATTTTTGCCTTTTTGGGTATCCTGGGCGCGCGTGCTTGGATGGGTCTTCGGCGAGGAAAAGGTGGGAAGCGGCGACGATGCCCACTACGAACCGCGCGAGATCAAGATCGCCGAGGAGATGAACTGGAACGGGGCGGCGGTGGACGTGGGCGAGTTCGGTGTGGATTCCATCTATCTGACCGACCAACAGCTCCAGGCCTTCGATCCGCTGGCGCTGCATGCCAGCGGTCTGGTGTTCGAACCGGTCGGATCGGTCAGCCAGGCTCGCGAGAAGGCCGATGACGATTTCAACGAGCGCGTGCGCCGGCTCGCCGATCTCGATCGAATAGGCCAGGTCTTCGTGCGCTTTGTCCGGCGCCGCATGGGCCTGATTTATTATCCGTTGTGGGTGATCCGTTACCTGTACCGGCAGCGGGCGTACCAGGTTGTGGTGGATGGTTTCTCCGGCAAGGTGCTGTACGGCAAAGCGCCGGGCAACACCCTCTACCGGGCTGCCGTGCTGGTAGGCGGCATGCTCCTGGGCGCGGTGCTGGCGGTGGACGTCTCTGCATTGTTGATTTATTTTACTGCGGGCGATAGCGATGCTACCGAGCTGTTCGCCGTTGCCGTTGTCTTGTTCTTGTTAGGCCTGGGGTTGATGCGCGCCGCCTATCGTCGGTTCCGCTACGGCGAGCTGTACGAGTACAACAGCCAGGCAGGCCAGCGTAAGAAGCGCAAACGAAAAAAGGTTGGGCGGATTTATCGCGCCCGGGAGGTGGGCTGATGGAAGCGCCTGTCACTCTGGTACCACTGCGCTGCCTGCGCTGCTCGACTCCCGTCCCGGCAGAGGTGGATGAAGTTGCCTGGGTATGCCGCCAGTGCGGCCAAGGTCTGCTGCTGGATGAGCAGCAAGGTCTGGCCACGTTGGAGGTGCATTACGCCAGCGGGATCGATCCACAAGCGCCCGGGCGCCCATTTTGGGTTGTGGAAGGTCACGTGGCCTTGAAACGGGATGCCTACGGATCTTTCGGCGGCAAGAGGAGTGAGGCGGATCGCTATTGGCGGACTCCACGCCGATTTTTCATCCCGGCCTTTTCCGGCTCGCTGGATGATCTGCTGCAGTTGGCCGCAGGGCTGACCCAAAAGCCGCCGGAGATGACCCCGGGAGGAGCGCAAGCTTCCTTTGAGCCGGTCACCTTGGCCTCTCAGGACGTGACCGGGTTGGTCGAATTCCTGGTGATGAGCATCGAAGCCGAGCGCAAGGACAGCCTCAAACAATTGTCCGTGTCGGCAGAACTGGGTAAACCGGAGTTATGGATCCTGCCCCGGTAAACCCGCTATACTTAACCTTGCATCACAGCGTTATCTTTACACGCAGGAGGGCAGGATGATCAAAGGCGAGTCGATCCAGCTGCGGCTGATCCGCGAGGGCGATCTAGAGGAAGTCTACAACTACCACGTCGATCTGGCGAACCGGGGCGAATTTTTCCCATTGGGCATGCTCTCCGAACCGGCTTTCAAGCAGCGTTACCAGCAAGACGGGTTTTGGGGTGTGGATGACGGTATGCTCTTGATCGTCGATCGAGAGGACCAGATCGTCGGGCACATCGAATTCTTCGCCACCGTGCCGTATTTGGACGAGTACGAACTCTCCTACCAGATCTACGCCAGGGACCAGTACGGCAAGGGCTACACCACCGAAGCGGTGAAATTATTGGTGGACTACCTGTTCGAGCGGAAAAAGATCAACCGCATCCGGCTGGTGATCCATCCGGAGAACGCAGCCTCTCGCCGGGTGGCGGAGAAGTGCGGTTTCACCCACGAGGGGACCGCTCGAGGTGCCTGGTTCCACCAGGGCAAGAACCACGATGTGGAAATTTATTCGCTATTGAGAGGAGAGATGTAGGATGGCTTTCGACGAAGGTCTGGCCCAGCGCATCCGGGAGACTTTGGAAGAACAACCCGGGCTGGATGAAAAGAAGATGTTCGGCGGTTTGTCTTTCCTGCTCAACGGCAACATGGCTTGCGGGGTGATCG
>CAYNWK010000093.1:0-2284 GCA_964400875.1 uncultured Anaerolineaceae bacterium
CCCCCCCTTACTCCTAGCCAAGCCCAGGCCACGTCCGGATCGGGTCGGTAGAGCGCACCAGGCGCATCCCGGCGTCGGCGAAGCGGGCGTAAGCTTCGTTGGCCGAATCGGTGAAGTCCACCACCCCCGGCACCACCACCGGCGAGGTGCAGTCCTCCAGCAGGTAGACCTTCCCCGCCAGGCTCGCGTCACGGGCGCGGATCTGGTCCAGCAGATCGCTGACCGTCCAGCTGACGCAGTGGCTCTTGGCCTGCCCGGCGATCGCCACCGCGTCGCAGTCCAGCACCTTGCGGATGAATTTCTCGTTCTTCTCGGCCAGCCGCCTTCCGTCCGGGCCCTCCAGGACCTCGGGGCCGACCGCCGAATAGTGCTCGGTGAGCGGGTTCCGGCCCTTGATGAACAGCTCCGGCTGGCTCTGGCGCGCCAGGGTGTAGAAGAACAGCGCTTCCTCCACCGAAGCGACCAGGGCGTGACCGATGCCGCCCAGCATGGCGTGGTAGGGCCACACGGTCAGGTCGAACTTCTCCCGCTCCGCCAGCGTCTCCACGTAGTGCTCCAGGTGGCGCTGCCCGTAGGCCGGGTCGACCCCCAGGCTGGGGGCCGCCGCCGGGTTGAACTTCCAGCGCCCGCTGCGCACGTCCTCGGCCGAGACCATGGTGTTCGCCCCGGGATGCTCGCCGGCCGCGTCGATCAGGAAGGCGGCGTGGAAGATCTGCACCGCCTGGTGGGTGTCCAGGGTGGCGGTGACCTCCGAGATCGAGCCCAGGTTGCGGTAGATGAACTCGGCCAGCCGGCGGTTGTCCTCCACCGCGCCGTTACCCGAGCGCCCGCCGACGAACAGCTCGAAGTCCGGCAGGCAAAAGGTGTTCTGCACGTCGATCAGGATCAGCGCCAGGCGGAAATCGTCCTGCGCGGCCGGAAGGATATCGTAGCGCTCGGCCCACTCTTGGGCTTGTACGGCGCGGGTTTCATACGGCACTTTCCAAAAAGACTGGACCACCTCCGGGTCGTAAAAATCGGGAACCGGCAGTTCCCGGAAGCTTGTACTTTCTGTCATCGGAGAGCCTCCCTCTCGGTGTAAATCAGTTCAGTCACCCCTATTTTAACCCCTGGCTCCCATTTTGTAGGGGTGATCCGAGCTAACCGGCCTGCTCTCCGCCTCAGCCGCGTTTCTCTCCCTCCCCCCAAACAAAAACGAGACGGGCGCTGCGGGCGCGCTCGTCTCGTCCGGGTGATGAGAAAGGGTTCAGGCTTCCTGGGCGCTGGGAGCCGGGCTGGCGCTGCGGCGCAGCCCGAAAAAGATGCCCGCCAGGTAAACCAGGTAAGCCAGCACCTCGGTCAGGGAGGGGTCGCCGTTATAGCCGAACAGCGCTTTGAGCAGCTGCCCGACGAAGGAGCCCTCGTCCAGGACCGGGTTGGTGTTCCACAGCGGTGCGACCAGCGCCGGGATCCAGCCGACTTCGTTGAATTCATGCACGCCGTAAGCCACCAGCCCGGCGGCGAAGAGCAGCAGCACGCTGGTCACCTGGAAGAAGCTGCGCAGGTTCAGGCGCACGGTGGTGGCGAAGAGCAGCCAGCCCAGCACGGCCGCGGCGCCCAGGCCGAGCAGCCCGCCGACCAGCGTCTGTTGAGCGCCGGAGGTCATGCTGGCGGCGGTCAGGAACAGGGCCAGTTCCACGCCTTCCCGCAGCACCGCTAAAAAGGCCAATGAGAAGAGCGCCTTTCCGCTGGTGGACAGGGTGGCCTGGCGCACCTCGGCTTCCAGGTCTCCCTTGATGCTGCGCGCCTGCCGCTGCATCCAGAAGATCATCCAGGTAAGCACGCCGGCGGCCAGCAGCATGGTAAAACCCTCGAAGATCTGCTCGGCGGCGCCCTCCAGGGAAACGCCGACCGTGTGCAGCCCAACCGCCGCGATCACGCTAAAGGCCCCAGCGCCCCCGGCTCCCAGCCAGACCACCCGGCTCAACCCGCCCCGGTCGAACTTGCGCAGCGCGCCCAGGACGATGCCGATGATCAAGGCCGCTTCCAGGCCTTCACGCAGTGCTAAAAGAAAACTTGGCAACATGAATATTCCACCTCTACATAGATAGCAGTTATGCGGTTCGCGGGAGGTCGGGGGTTGAGAGCGGGGCTGCGCCCCGCTCTCAACCCCCAATATCTTTCACTCGTGAGGCAAACCTCTAAATGCAGTTGCCCTGCCGGAGGCGGCGCGGCCAGCCTCCAGGAGTACGCCGTATAGTATAATCAAATCAGACAATAATAATCAAGAATGTTATGATAATAT
>CAYNWK010000093.1:2384-17101 GCA_964400875.1 uncultured Anaerolineaceae bacterium
CGCCGTATAGTATAATCAAATCAGACAATAATAATCAAGAATGTTATGATAATATTTGATTAAACCCCCTTTACCCCGGGTATCAACCAGGGTGAAACCACCCATAACGTCCGGATAGCTTTTTACCCACTCGATAGCTTTTTTTACCCTCTGGAGAGCATTTTTCCTACTGGAGAGTTTATTTCCACATGATCGTCAGCCCCGCCATGCGGCGATACGCCGCCGAAATCTATCGCCTGCAGCAGGACTTCCCCGAAGTCAAGCTTTCCGATCTCTCCGAACACGTGGACGCCTCGACCCAGGCCGTCTCGCGCATGATCCGCCGGATGAAGAAAGGCGGCTACCTGGTCCACGAACCCTACCGCGGCGTGCGCCTCACCGAGCCCGGCGAGGAGATCGCCATGCCGGCGCTGCGCCGCCACCGCCTGATCGAGGTTTTCCTGGTGCGGGTGATGCAGTACGACTGGGCTAAAGCCCACGAGCTGTCCGACGTCTTCGAGCTGGGCGTCAACCACGAGCTCGAAGACCGCATCGACGAGCTGACCGATCACCCCACGCGCTGCCCCCACGGCGAGCCCATCCCCAGCAAGGATGGGGTCATGCCGGAGCTGCACGACCGCTGCCTGTTGGAGTTGGAAGTCGGGACGGAGGGGAACATCAGCCGGGTGCGCACCCACGACCACGACAAGCTGCGCTACATCGCCGAGCTCGGCCTGCTGCCCGGGGAGGCGCTCACCCTGGTCAACCGGGCGCCCTTTCGCGGCCCGCTGCGGGTCGCGCTGAACGGACAGGAACAGGTGATCGGTTACGAGATCGCTTCGACGCTGTGGATTGAGTGAGATAAGGATTTGCCTGCAGGGTGGTGAGAAGCATACCACCCTGCAGGCTTTTTTTTATCGTGAGGGGCCCCGGTAGCCCGGCGCGGTGATGGCGTAGATCGTGCTCAGCCGCCGGTCGAGCATGCGGCTGGCGATCGCCGGCTCGCTGCTGTTCAAATCTTCCAGCGAGCTGGTCGTCGTGATCACGGTGGGCAGCCTGGCGTCGTAGCGGTGTTCGAAGATCTGGTTGATCTTCTCACGCACCCAGGGCGTCATCGACTGCATGCCCAGCCCGTCCAAGATCAGCAGGCGGGCGGTCTTGGCCTCGTTGAACAGGCGGTCGAAGCGCACGTTGCTCTGCGGGCTGAAGGTCGCCCGCAAGTGGTCCATGAACTCGGAGACGGACAGAAAGAGCGGCGGGTAGTCGCCGGATTCGATGCGGTAGTGGGCGATGGCGGCTGCCAAGTGGGTCTTGCCGCTGCCGTGCCCGCCGAGCAGCACCAACCAGCCCTGCGGGTTCTCGGCGTAATCACGCGCCCCTTTATGCGCCTTGTTCAGGCTGCGCAGGTCTTCTGCGGTCAGCCCCTCGCCGCGGCGCTCGTCGAAGGTGGCGAAGGTCTGCTCGCGGTGCATGTCCAGCGAAGAGAGCTCGGAATACCCGCTGTCGTCCATGGGGTTGCGGTAGTCCGGGGAGAGGATCAGCACCCGGGTGACCAGCTCCGGGTCTTGCAGGCGAGAGCGGATGCGCCCTTCGATCTCTTCAAGCGCCAGGTTGGTGGTGATCACCATGGGCAGCCGGTTGATGTAGCGGTAATTGATGATCTGGAAGAGCTTCTCCTGGGCCCAGCCGGTGGCGTTCTGGGTGCCGAAATCATCCATCACCAGCAGCGGCGCCTGGCGGATCTCTTCGAAGCGCTCCTCAAAGGTCGCCTGTGGATCCTGGTAGGCATAGCGCAGCGTATCCAGCAGGTCCGGCACGGTGATGAACAGGGTCGATACGCCCATGCCGACAGCGAAATTAGCGATGGCGGCCGCCAGGTGGGTCTTGCCGCAGCCGTACGGTCCCTGGAGCAGCAGCCAGCCCTCCAGCCGCTGTGAGAACTGGGTGGCGTGGTTGAAAGCCCGTTCCAGCGAGTCGGCTTGCAGCGGCCCCAGGCCGATGCGGCCGCGCGGCTCGAAGTTTTCGAGGGTCAGGTGGCGCAGCTGGTGCAGGTTGCTCAGCGAGAACAGGCGTTTGTATACCTGCTGGCTGACCTGCCCCTGCCGGCACACGCAGATCTCGACTTTGCCGAAGTCGGGATGATCGAGCGGCACGTCGATGCGCAAATAGCCCTGGCCGCCGCAGTGCGGGCACTCCGGATCGCCCAGGGACCGGCCGCCGCGCGGGGGGTCCTGCGCCTCAGTGTTCGATGAAGTCGGAGAACTCGCCTTCGACGTATTTGCGGCGATCTTTCTCAGTGTCTCGTCTATCTTCTCGCTCATCACGACCTCCCTCTTGCCAGCGGTCCAAAATCGCCTGTACGTAGCTCCAGCGGCGCACGTTGTTCTCTACTGCGATGCGTATCGCCTGCTCGATCCACCCGGCTGAGAAGTTCGCTTCGGCTTCGCGCAGCGTATCGGCGATCATCGGCGTCAGCGGGCCGATGTGTTCTTCGTATAATCGAAAGATGTTGGGGTGGTCCTGGCTCAGCTCCAGCGGCTGGCGCGGCTCCCCGCTGGGACGCCACTCCCCGCGGGCGATGGCTTCGACGGCGGCGCGGCCCTTGGGTGAATTGAGGAAGTAGAACCGCTCCGGCCCCTCCTCCAGGGACACCTCCACCTCGAGCAGCGTGCCGCGCGCCACGCAGCGCGCCAGGGATTCGTCCAGAACGGTCTCCGCCTCCCGGGGATCGGCCCCCAGCCCGCGCAAGAAAGCTTCATCTTCCAAGAAATCTGTCCGCCGCAGGTATCGAAAAGCGCCCTCCAGCAGGTCCAAGCGCCAAAACACGTAAGCGCTGACCTTGAGCTCGCCGAGGTGGTCGATCGCCGGCAGCAGCTCCGTGAAGAACGAGCCGGGCACGGGCGTGAGCCGCACCCTGCCTTCCGGGAAACCGTCAAAGGGGTCCGGCATGGTCACACCTGGGAGAGGTCTACGTGGCGGGTGGCGGCGTTCTCGAACTTCGCCAGGTTGCTGCGGAAGATCAGCTCGACGTTGCCGGTGGGGCCGTTGCGGTGTTTGGCGATCTTGATCACCGTCACGTTAGGCCTGAGGCTGTCCTGATCGTACATATCCGGCCGGTGGATGAACATGACCACGTCCGAGTCCTGCTCCAGGGAGCCGGACTCGCGCAGGTCGGAGAGCTGCGGCTCCTTATCGGCGCGCTGCTCGACGGCGCGGGAAAGCTGCGCGGCCGCCAGCACCGGCACGTTCAGCTCGCGCGCCAGGATCTTCAAATTGCGTGAAATGTACGAGACCTCCTGCACCCGGTTCTCGATGCGCACGCCCCCGCTCATCAGCTGCAGGTAATCCACCAGGATCAGGTCCAGGCGGAACTCCATGTGCAGGCGGCGGCACTTAGTGCGCAGCTGCAGCGGTGTCAGCCCGGGGGTATCGTCCAGGAAGATGCGCGTGTCGCCCAGCACCTCGATGGCGTGCGCAAACAGCGGCCACTGCTCCTCGTCCAGCTGCCCGGTGCGCAGCTGGTGGGTGTCGATGCCGGTCTCCTGGGCGATCAAACGCTGCACCAGCTGTTCGTTAGCCATTTCCAGCGAGAACACGGCGACGTGTTTTTTGTGGATCTGGGCGGCGTTCTTGGCGGCCGAGAGCATGAAGGCCGTCTTGCCCATACCGGGACGACCGGCGATGATCAGGAAGTCGGAGGGCTGCATGCCGCCCAGCAAACGGTCGAGGTCAATGAAGCCGGTGGGCACACCGTAGGTGTCCTCACCGCGGCGCATCAGCTGGTCGATGCGGTCGTAGTAATCGCTGAGCACCTGCGAGATGGGCTGCAAGTCGCGGGTCAGCCGGCGCTCGCTCACCCCGAAGATGGCCTTCTCGGCCTCGTTCATGGCTTCGTCCAGGCTGGCTTCCTCACGGTAAGCCAGCTTGGCGATCGTGTTGGCGGCGTCCAGCATGCGGCGTCGCACGGCGGTTTCTTCGACCACCCGGCCGTAGGCTTCAGCGTGCAGCGAGGTGGGCACGTTGTTGATCAGCGCGGTCAGGTAGGCCGGCCCGCCGATCTCCGCCAGCTGGCCCTTACGATCCAGCTCTTCGGTGACTGTCAGGTAATCGATGGGGCTGCGCTGTTCGTGCAGGTGGGTGAAGGCTTGCCAGACCCAGCGGTTGCGATGGATGTAGAAATCATCCTCGCGCAAGAACTGGGCGACGTCGTAATACGATTCGGGGTTGATCAACACCGCGCCCAGGACGGCCTCTTCCGCTTCGCGGCTGTGCGGCACAATTTGGGGGCCTGGAGAAGTGCTGGTTTCAGGTAGCGCAGTTTCGGTCATATTCGCTAAACCAGGGGTGGTAGGGCGCTGCCCACTAATCCGGGCAGTCTCCGCTTATGTGGGGAACGTCTTTTTCAGACGAGGGTTGTTTTTTTTATTATAGCACAAATGTTCGAAAACATATCAACAGGAGTTACGCAGTTCGCCGGTGAGGTGGGAGTGGCCTGATCAACAAGGTTTTAGTCGATAAAAAAATCCGGGGCGGCCGGCCTGCTGCCTGGCGCACCCCGGCACACCGTACACATGGATGAAGCTATGCGCCGTTATCTTCGTTATCGTCGTCACCGTCGTCTAAATCATCCTCATCTTCCAGGTCCTCTTCCTCTTCCCCACCCTCGATCTCCAGACCCTGCAAAAAATCTTCAAACACCGTCAGACGCTCGGGGCTGGTTTCCGCCTCGCCGCCTTCCCCACCGGCGGCTTCCCCCTCCTGCATATCCTCTTCGGGGACGATGCCGGCCATGTCCATCACCGAGCTGGACACCAGGATAGGCACGTGGGCTCGCACCGCCAGCGCCAGCGCGTCGGAAGGGCGCGAGTCGATGTTCAATGTCCGGCCGTTCACCTCGGCGACGATGTTGCCGTAGAAGGTATCGTCTCGCAAGGCGACGACTTCCACGTGCATCACTTCCGCCTCCAGCTCTCGGAAGACGTTGCGCATCAGGTCATGGGTCAGAGGGCGGGCGACCTCGACTTCTTGTAAGGCGATGGTGATCGATTCCGCTTCGTAAACGCCAATCCAGATCGGCAGGTAGCGCTCAGCGTCCCGCTCCCGCAGGATCACGATGCGCTGCTGCGACATCAGACTGACGCGTATGCTGTCGATCACCACTTCGACCATGTCGGACATGCCAGCCTCCAAAGGACGTTTGCTGCGTTTCGGGCGAAACGACCCGCACGCGGGTCTTTCACCGGCCTTTTCTTCAACCTGGTATTGGCAATCAAAGTAAAAAATTCACCGTGAAGAATCTACAGTGAATTCTTCACCCCAGTTCGCTTGCGTTCCGTATTCTAACATGCCGCTGGCGTAGGCGCAACCAAATCGCTTGCACCTGCGATCCCTCCGCAAAAACTTGACTCTCTTCGTCGTATCGGATAAAATCAGTGCAATTGAATAGCTGGGATAAACTAGCGCATGGCCTCTGCCCTTCGGCAGAGGTGACGAGGTGGAGGTTCCCCACTGCGAGGTGGGGTTAAGTCTCGAAGCGAACTGAAAGTACGCTCCGGACGAAAATCGAAAGATCAGCGGATGCCTCCCGGGACCGCCAAATCCCGTGTTTGCCCCTCCCGTAAGCAGTGCGACAAACCGGCGTGGGTGACCCGCCAACAAAACGCCCTGCATTGGCCGCCACAGACGATTTGCGTTTGTGGTCGCTGGCTAATGGAGGGGCGTTGCCGTATTAATACCTCGCACAGGCACGCCTCGGCGTGCTTGTATTGGTTTAATCGCCTGCTCCCCAACCAGGATCTACCTCGACGACCTGGAGGACCGCATGCAGACTCACAGCCGGTACCACATCCCCATCCAGCCCGCGCCCGCGCCGGAAGGCGGCTATCCCGCCGAGTTCCACCTGGACGACGGCGGCGCCTATGTCAAGTACGGGCACACCGTATTCACCGGCAGCGCCCAGCGCGGCGACGAACACTGGACGGCGGAAGTCATCACCCAGACCTGGTTCATGGCCGAGTCCGGGCGCATCCCCATCTCCGGGGCGGGCTACGGCGGCAAGTTCGCCGGCGAGGGTTTCGAAGGCATCTGGCTGGACATGAGCGAGATCGTCCGCCCGACCCGCGACGGCATCCACGGCCGCGAGTACATCTCCACCCAGGTTGACCTGGGCGGCGGCGTGATGTCCCTGGAATTCGACGCCCAGGGAGCCCTGGTCACCGAGCTGCCCCCCTCGCTCAGCCTGCCCATCCCGCTGGTGTTGGGCCCGCTGCTCATGCCGCTTCCCGGGCGCGGCGCGCTGGTCGCCCTGGCGCGGGCCGCCGCCCGGCTGGACACCCTGGCGCTGATCTACCCGCAGGAGTACGGTGACGACCTGGCCGAATGGCGCGACCACCTGGCGCCGCGCCTCTCCGCCGCTGACCTGGACGCCCTCCCCGACGACTGGCGGCCGCGCTACGTGGAGATCGAAGAAGATGATCCCACGCAGGCGCTGGCGACCGCCGCACAGGTTCGCCAGCGCTGGCCCGAGGCGGTCATCGCCGGCTGCCTGCCCCTGACCTCCGAGGCACCCGACCAGGCCGTCGCCTGGGTCGAAGACGGCCTGGCCGTGATCCACCTGATGGCCGACGAGGTTGCCATGGATATGGAAGGCGGCTCGCTGGTCGAGAGCTTGCACGCCGTCCATGAGGCCCTGGTGGCCGCGGCCCTGCGCGACCGCGTCCGCCTGGTGAGCAGCGGCGGCCTGGCCGCCGCCGAGCACGTCGCCAAGACCATCGCCTGCGGCGCGGACCTGGTGGCCATCGACTTCATCCTGCAGGTCGCCTGGGGCTGTTCGCTGTGGGCCGACAAGGGCAAGTGCCCGGCCGAAAGCGGGGAGCTCGACCCGGACTGGGGCGCCCAGCGGGTGGTCAACCTGGTCAACGCCTGGCGCGACCAGCTGCTCGAGGCCCTCGGCGCTATGGGCATGCGCGAAGTTCGCCGGCTGCGCGGCGAGGTCGGCCGCACCATCTGGCACAAGACCGAAGAAACCGCCTTCCGCAAAGCGCTGGGCGGCAGCGCCCCGCAGAGCAGCTACCGGCTGCTGCCCCAGCCGGCCGGCGGCGAAGGCGATTTCCGCTGGCCTACCGCCCTCTTGCTGGCCTCCCAGCAGCAGGCCCGCACAGGAGAGCCCCCCACTGGCGAGCTCGAATACCGCGTCGGCGCCTCCGACGGCGGTTTCGACCGGCTGGCCTTCGCCTTCGAGCTCGACCGCGACCCGGCCGATATTCCCGCCGCGGACCCCGATGACTACGACTTGAGTTTGCCGCTCAACCGCCGCGACCCTACCCGCCCGGCGCTGACCCTGCCGCTGCCCTGGTACGGCGCGGGCATGTCCTACGGCAGCATCAGCATGCCGGTCATGCTGGCGCGGGTGCGCGCCGCACAGGAGCTCGGCTCCCTGACCTCCACCGGCGAAGGCGGCTACCCCGAACTGCTCGAGCCTTACGCCGATCACATCATCACCCAGGTGGCGACCGGCCTGTTCGGGGTCAGCGAAGCCACCATCCAGCGCGCCCCGGTCGTCGAGATCAAATACGCCCAGGGGGCCAAGCCGGGCCTGGGCGGTCACCTGCTGGGCAACAAGAACACCGCCTCGGTCGCCCGCATCCGCGAGGCGGTCCAGGGCACCTCCCTGTTCTCCCCCTTCCCCTTCCACAGCGTGTACTCGGTCGAGGACCATAAGAAGCACGTTGACTGGCTCAAACAGGTCAGCTCGCGCGCCCTGATCAGCGTCAAGGTCTCTACCCCCACCGACGTGGACATGGTCGCCGTCGGTTCGTATTACGCCGGGGCGCATATCGTTCACCTGGACGGCGCTTACGGCGGCACTGGCGCGGCGCCCGAGATCGCCAAGAAGAACATCGCCATGCCCATCGAGTACGCCCTGCCCAAGGTGCACCGCTTCCTAGAAGCTGAAGGCATCCGCGACGAGGTCACCCTGATGGCCTCTGGCGGGCTGCGCTCCGCCTGGGACGTGGCCAAGGCCATCGCCCTCGGCGCCGATGGGGCCATCCTGGGCACCGCCGAACTGGTCGCCATCGGCTGTATCCGGGTCGCCCAGTGCGAGAAAGGGCTCGGCTGCCCCTTCGGGATCACCACCACCGACCCGGAGCACGCCAAGCTGATCGACGCGGACGTCGGCTTCGGGCAGATCGTCAACCTGTACCGCAGCTGGGCGCGGCAGCTGGCCGGCATCCTCGAGATCCTGGGGATGCACTCCGCCGCCGAACTGCGCGGCCGGGGTGATCTCCTCGTCTACCTGGAGTAGGCGCAATACCGCAAGAATCGGGTGGTCTCCGGCAGCCGTGATGTCTATAATGAAGGCAATTCACGGCCAAATGGAGGAAAGGTGAAATGAATTTGACGATCGTTAGCGACGAGCAGTCCACGGTGGATTACCAGCGCATCGAGCAGGCCATCCAGTATTTGGAGCAGCACTACCAGGAGCAGCCCAGCCTGGGAGACGTGGCGGCCAGCATCGGATTGAGCGAATACCACTTCCAGCGGCTGTTCACCCGCTGGGTCGGTGTAAGCCCCAAGCGTTTCCTGCAGTACCTGACCAAGGAGCACGCCAAGCAGCTGCTCGAGCGCTCTGGCGACCTGCTGGAAGCCGCTTACGACAGCGGCCTGTCCGGGCCGGGCCGGCTGCACGACCTGTTCGTGTCCACCGAGGCGGTCACGCCCGGCGAGTACAAGCAGCGCGGCGAGGGGCTGACCATCCGCTACGGCTTCCATCCCACGCCGTTCGGCGAGTGCTTGCTGGCGACCACCGAGCGCGGCATCAGCAACCTGATCTTCGTGCAGCGGCAGGACCGGGAAGCCGCCGTACGGGAACTGCGCCGGTCCTGGCGGCAGGCGCAGCTGGTGGAGGACCCGGAAGCGACCGCCCCGCTGGCGGAGCAGCTGGTCGAAAGCCTGCAAGGGGACCCCGAAACGCCGCTGGCGCTCCACCTGACCGGCACCAACTTCCAGATCAAGGTCTGGGAAGCGCTGCTGCGCATCCCCCTCGGCTCGGTGACCACCTACGAGGAGATCGCCGCCGCGATCGGCCGGCCGACGGCGGCGCGCGCGGTCAGCAACGCGGTGGGGGCTAATCCCATCCCGGTGTTGATCCCCTGCCACCGGGTGATCCGCAAGACCGGCGAGTTCGGCGGGTACCACTACGGCACCGCCCGCAAGAAGGCTTTGCTGGGCTGGGAAATGGCCCACGCCGGGTGAGGGCTTGAGATGAAACTGCGCATTTGGTCTGCATTGATCGCCGTCTATATCGCCTGGGGTTCGACCTACCTGGCGATCCGCTTCGCGGTGGAGAGCATGCCGCCGTTCTTGATGGCCGCGACCCGCTTCCTGGTTGCCGGGGCGATCCTGTACGCCTGGCGTCGGCTGAGCGGAGACAGACCGCCCCGCCGGATCGAGTGGCGCTCGGCCGCCGTGGTCGGGCTGCTGCTCTTGGCGGGGGCCAACGGCAGCGTGACCTGGGCGGAGCAGTACGTGGTCTCCGGGGTCGCCGCCTTGCTGGTTGGCGCCGTGCCGCTGTGGATGTTCGTGCTCGAGGCGCTCCTGCCGGCCCGCTGGCTGAGCGGAGGCCGCCCGGAGGCCCGGGTCGCGCCGAGCTGGCGGGTGTTCGCCGGAGTGGCGATCGGCTTCGCCGGCATCGCCTTGCTCAGCAACCCGGTCAACCTGATCGCCAACTTCCGCGAGCAGAGCTCGCTGGGCATCGCCGCGCTGCTTCTGGCCGGGCTGCTGTGGTCCTTGGGCTCGCTGTACAGCCGGGGCGCGCAGCTGCCCGAGTCGCCCTTGATGGGCACCGCAGCCGAGATGCTGATCGGCGGAGCCGGGCTGTTAGCGCTGGGCAGCCTGAACGGAGAATGGGGCCAGCTGCAGCTGTCTGCCGTCTCGACCCGCTCGCTGCTGGGGCTTGGCTATCTGATCGTCTTCGGGTCGCTGGTGGGCTTCGCGGCCTACACCTGGCTGCTGCGCAACGCGCCCACGCCGCTGGTCTCGACCTACGCCTACGTCAACCCGTTGATCGCCATCTTCATGGGTTACTTCCTGGCGCAGGAGCCGCTGACGGCGCGCATCTTGATCGCCGCCGGGTTGATCGTCGGCTCGGTGATGCTGATCACCACGGCGCGCTCGCGGCCGCGCAAAAACGCCGCGGCGCCCGAACCGCAAGCCGTCGCCGCTTGCGCCGGGGAAGATTAAAAGCTGACCCTATTTGTCACGGCGAGGAGCGAGGCGACGAAGCAGTCCCCGGCCGAAGAGGGAGATCGCTGCGCTGTGCTCGTTAAGACAGTTTTGAGTGGAATGAAATGATCAGTATCCATCTGCGGATTATTAAATGAAGCCATGAGGCAATCGATGAACGCTACCACCAACATCGCAACACGAGCGGAACGGATCCTCAAATCCCGGCGAGGGCTGCTGGCCTTAGCCCCGGAGTCCGGACGCGCCCCCGAGGCAGCCGAAGGCGGCTGCGGGGTGCTCGGCTTCACTGCCAACCTGCCCGTAGCCGGGTGTCACGTGCTGGCGGCCTCCCGCCAGATGCACAACCGCGGTAACGGCAAGGGCGGCGGTATCGCCATGGCCGGGCTGGACCCCGTACAGGCCCGGGTGGACGCCGGGACGCTCAAGAGCCACTACCTGCTGCAGATCGCCCTGATGGACCCGGCCGCTCGGGGCGAGCTGGAAGCGGCGTTCATCGAATCGAACTTCACGGTCGCCCAGGCATACCCCCTGCCTCACCTGGACGATCATCAGCAGGTGCCCGGACTGGAGGTGCGCCCGCCAGACGTGTGGCGTTATTTCGTGCGGGTCAGGCCGGAAGTATTGGCAGGCTTCGCGGCCGAACACGGCCTGGAGGATCTGCCGGAACGGCAGGTGGAGGACGAGTTCGTCTACCAGAACAGCTACCGGCTGAATTCACGCTTCTACGCCAGCCTGGGAGAACAGCGCGCCTTCGTACTCAGCCACGGTCGCGACCTGTCGGTGCTCAAGATCGTCGGCTACGCCGAAGACGTGGTCGCCTACTACCGGCTCGAAGATCAGACCGCCCACGTCTGGATCGCCCACCAGCGCTACCCGACCAAAGGCCGCGTGTGGCATCCGGGCGGAGCGCACCCTTTCATAGGGCTGAACGAAGCCCTGGTGCACAACGGCGATTTCGCCAACTACCACGCCGTGGGCGAGTACCTGCGCCAGCGCGGCATCGGGCAGATGTTCCTGACCGACACCGAGGTCAGCGTACAGCTCTTTGACCTGTGGGACCGGGTGTACGGCTACCCGCTGGAGATTACCCTGGAAGCTATGGCACCGACCACCGAACACGATTTCATCATGCTGCCCGCCGAGAAGCAGTCCCTGTACCGGGCCGTGCAGCGCACACACATGCACGCCTCCCCGGATGGGCCGTGGTTCTTCATCCTGGCGCGCTCGCTGCCGGACGAGGGCCGCTACGAGCTGCTCGGCATCACCGACACCAGCATGCTGCGCCCCCAGGTCTTCGCCCTATACGAAGGCGCGGCCGAGGACGAGCCCAGCCCGGTCCAGATCGGCCTGATCGCCTCAGAACGCCAGGCGATCAACGCCTGCCTGCGCTCTCTTGCCGCCGAGGACGAGCGCTTCCAGCCGGTCGCCGATAAATATTGGGCCGCACGCGGCGGCTCGCACACCGACGGCGGCGCTTTCCGCTTCACCTACCGCTCGGATGAGAACGGGACCGGGACCCTGCGCGCCGCCAACAAGTTCGAAGAGGACGTGAACCTGGCCCCCAGCAAGCGCCAGGCTCGGCGCAGCCAGTTAGACTCGAACCGCGCCGGGGAAGACTTCCAGCGCGAGTGGCGCGCCCGGGCCCAGCACGCCTACGACGACGGCGGCGCGCCGGCCCTGTGGCGCTGGCTCAAGCCGGAGTTGGTCAACATAGACTGGAACGAGCTGGCTTACGCGGTGGACTGGCTGGTGAACTTCGGCGGGTACGGCGAGGGCGAGTGGGAGTTCGCCCGCCAGAGCCTGGACCGCCTGCGCGACCGGCGTTACGACACGGGCGAGAAAAAGCGCGCTTCCCTGCTGGCGCTGGTGGACGACGGGCTGCGCGGCCTGTTCGCCTGCACGCCGCAACTGAACGGGAGCTCGGCTGGAAACCGGTTCCGCCTGGAATGGGGCAACCGCAGCGAGCTCAAACCATCGCCCGGAGAAACCGCCGTGCTGGTCTTCGACGCGCTGGGCTTCCCCCCGGAAGGGACCGAGAGCGCAGCCAATACCATGGTTCGCGCGGTGCAGCTCGGCTGGCGGGTATTGATCGTCTACAACTGGCGGGGCGGGCGCTTCGCCGCCTGCGGCTTCGGGCCGCAGTCCGAGGCCGTGCGGGTGGAGCTCTACGGGGACGTAGGCGATTACGCCGCCTCCGGCCTGGACGGCCCCGAGGTGATCCTCCACGGCGACGGGCAGGACCAGGTCGGGCAGATCCTCAAGTCCGGCCGGCTGGTGATCCACGGCGACGTTGGGCAAACCTTCCTGTACGGGGCCAAGGGCGGGGAAATCTACGTGCTCGGTTCGGCCGCGGGCCGCCCGCTGATCAACGCCGTGGGCAAGCCGCGCGCCGTGATCAACGGCACCTGCCTGGATTACCTAGCCGAGTCCTTCATGGCCGGCGACCCGCTGGAAGGCGGCGGCTTCGTGATCCTCAATGGGGTCGCCTTCGACGAATCCGGCGCGCTCATCGACCTGGAATCGCCTTATCCCGGCGGCAACCTGTTCTCCCTGGCCTCCGGCGGGGCCATCTACCTGCGCGACCCGGGGGGCGTAGTGACCGAAGACCAGCTCAACGGCGGCGCGTTCGCCCCGCTGAGCGATGCGGATTGGGCTCTGATCGAACCCTATTTAAAGGAAAACGAGCGCCTCTTCGAGATCCGGCTGGAAGATCTGCTCACGGTCAACGGAACTCGCCGCGCGCCTGAAGAGATCTACCGCAAAGTGGTGGTCAAGGAAACCGGCGTGCTGCGCGAGAAAGAGAACCGCTGAACCGGGAGGACCCAGACCTTGCCCGCTTCGCACCAGGTCCACACGATCTTTAAGAGCGACCTGTTCGTCCTGCTCGACTACCGCTGCGCGGGGGGGCGGGCGCGGCAGGAAGAATGGCCGCATGCGCACGAGATCGTTCTGCCCCGCTCGGGCGTTTACGTGCGCCGGGATGCCTTCGGCGAGGTCGTCGCCGATCCCAACCAGATCCTGTTCTCCAATCGAAACCAGCCTTACGAGATCTCCCACCCGGTCGAGGGCGAAGACCGTTCCACCGTAATCCTGCTGGCAGCGCCCGTCCTTCTGGAGATAGCCGCGCGCCACGATGTAAGGGTCCTGGATCGGCCGCGCCGTCCCTTTCCCCGCGCGGGCATCACCACCCTCCCCCGGCTGCACCTATCCCAACAGTGGCTCGTGAGCCTCGGCGGGCGCGCCGCTGCCCTCGAACCGCTCGCGGTGGAGGAAAGCGTACTGACCCTGATCGGCGAAATTTTTGCCCAGGTTTTTTCCGAAGACCCGCATGCCGCCGCCCCAAAAACGCCGGGGACGGCGCGCCAGCACCGCGAGTTGATCCACCGCGCCAGGCTGATCCTGGCGGAGCGCTTCCAAGAGCGCCTGGCCTTAGACCGGATCGCGGCCGAGCTGTACAGCTCCCCGTACCACCTGTGCCGGGTGTTCAAAGCCGAAACCGGCCTGACCATCCACCAGTACCAGCAGCGCCTGCGGCTGCTCCACGCCGCCGAGTGGATCGCCGAGAACCCTCGGGGTAACTTCGACCGCCTCGCCCTGGAACTCGGCTTCGCCAGCCACAGCCATTTCAGCGCCGCTTTCGCAAAGACCTTCAACCTTTCCCCCTCAGACTTCCGCAGCTCCGTGACCGGCCGCCGGCTGCAGCGGATGAGCAAGATTTTGAAAGCCTGATCCCCAACAGAACGCTACAATCAAATAAATCCTCACAGCCATAGGGTGGGTGCAGGGGCGAGTCAGCTATCAGCCTCGCCGGGCTCAAAGCCTGGCTCCGCAACTCACCCTGGCTTCGCTATGGATACACGGAGGTAAAAACGAATGGAAACGAATACGGAAGCCGCAAGCGACGCGGCGCAGGAGGTCTGGCAGGTGGTCCGGGGCTTCAACCAGGCTTTCGCTGATAACGACCCCGAGCAATATTTCCAATATATCGACGAGGACATCACCGTGCTGACGCCCGGCAACCCCTACCGGGTCGCAGGCATAGCAGCCGATCGCCAGGAGTTCGAGTTCGGCCTCCAGCAGGGTTACAGCCGGGTGGGATACTTCCAGGAGCTGCAGCCCGAGGTCCGGGTGTTCGGGGAGGCCGCCGTGGTGACCTACTACTCGCGCGGCAGCTACGGCCCGCAGGATTCGGCCCGGACCCTATATTTCAAGGAGACCAACGTCCTGTTCAGGCGGGAAGACGGGTGGAAATTAATCCACATCCACGTCTCGACCACGGGCGGGTAAACCGCGCCGGCAGGTGATCGGCGAAACTCCGGGGCCTCGACCCAAATCTACGGAGGGACAAACGAGATGAAGCTGCAGTTCGCAAACTACCGGCGCGTCTTCAGCCAACCGTCGTTCCGCGCCTTCTGGACGGGTTTCACGCTGTCGGTGCTGGGCGACGCCATGTCCGGCGTGGCGCTGACCTGGTACGTCTTCGACCAGACCGG
>CAYNWK010000094.1:0-8039 GCA_964400875.1 uncultured Anaerolineaceae bacterium
GGCAAGAGCACCACGATCAAGATGCTCTTGGGATTGACCCAGCCAACGTCGGGAAAAGCAGCTATTTTCGGCCGAGACATCGGCCGGGACAGCGTCGCCATCCGCAAACGGGTCGGCTACCTGGCCCAGGAACCGCGCTACTACGATCACATGACCGCCCGCCAGACGCTGCGCTACACGGCGCGCTTCTTCTACAGCGGCCCTCGGGATTTAATCGAGGCCCGCATCGAAGAAATGCTGGAACTGACCGGTTTACGGGACAAAGCCGACCGCTCGATCAAAGGCTTCTCCGGGGGCGAGCGGCAGCGGCTGGGCATCGCCCAGGCCCAGGTCAACTACCCGGACCTGCTGATCCTGGACGAGCCGGCGGCCTCGCTGGACCCGATGGGGCGGCACGACGTTTTGGAGGTGATGGAGAGGCTGCGCAAGTACACCACCATCTTCTACTCCACCCACATCCTGGAGGACGTGCAGCGGGTGAGCGACCGGGTGGCGATCCTGAACCATGGCCGCTTGATCGCCGAGGCGCCGATTGAAGAGCTGCTGAACGGGAGCGGCGCGTCGGCGGTTTATTCCCTGGCGGTCAAGGGGGACGCCGCTCGAGTGCAGGCGCGCCTGGCAAGCCAGCCCTGGATCTGTTCCCTGACCTCCGAGGCAAAAGACGGCCTGACCACCTGGCAGGTGGGCGTGACCGATGAGAACGTGGCCGAGGACCAGCTGCTGCGGCTCGTCCTGGAAGACCGCGAGGCGCGGGTGAAAGGCTTTGGCCGCAAGACCCACAACCTGGAAGAAGTGTTCCTGAACCTGGTTCAGAAGGAGAACTCGAAATGAATACCCAATCGAAATCCGTCGTAAGCCAAGACCTGATCCTGGCTGCCCGCCAGGGGTTGATCCCGGTCAGGGACCACGCCCTGGGCGGGTTCGGCAATATGCTGCGCAAAGAAATGGGCCAATGGTGGAACACCCGGACCTGGTGGGTCCAAACCCTCATCTGGGTGTTGATCCTGAACGGCGTCTCCACGATCGTTATGCTGACGGAAGGAGCGATTCCCGGCGAGAAGCTGACAGTGGTCGTGCAGACGTTCTTACCCATGGCTGTGGGGGTCGTCGCGATCGGCACGGTCATCGCGGCCCAGGGCGCGATCGTCGGCGAAAAAGAGCTGGGCACGGCGGCCTGGGTGCTCTCGAAACCGGCTTCCCGTTCGGCTTTTATCCTGTCCAAACTGGTGAGTTTAACGCTGGGGTTCTGGATCACGGCGCTGATCGTCCCCGCGGCGGTGTTCGTGATCACCACCCGCCTGTTGATCCCCGCGCCGCTGGCGTTGATGCCTTTCCTGGCCGGGCTGGCGGTAGCGATGTTGAGCCAGCTCTTTTTCGTGGCCCTGAGCTTGATGTTGGGAACCATTTTCAACAGCCGCGGCCCGATTGCCGGGATCGGCATCGCCGTGATCATGGCCGGCTTGCTGCTGAAGGGTTTTATCCCTCTTGTTATCCAAATCTTCACCCCTTTTCCACTGGGCGACATCAGCGCGGGGTTGGCCTTGAAGATGCCCTTGCCTTCCGTGTGGTGGGTGCCGATCGTGGTGGTCAGCGCATGGATCATCGTGATGACGGCGGTGGCGCTGTGGCGCTTCAAGCGAGAAGAATTTTAGATCAATGCGCGTGTTGTGGGCGAGTGTAGCCCGCCCCCAACAGAATCCAAGCTAAGGAAACCATGATGAACAAAAAAACGAGTTTATTGCGATGTTTCGGCGGGGTCCTGGCGCTGTGGCTGGCGATTTCAGGCTGCGGGTTCCTGAGAAACACCGCCACGGTCGGGGAGGAAAAGAACGAAACCCAGACCGTGGAGCTGGACGGCGCCGAAGTGGCCACCGTCCGCATCGATATGAGCGCCGGGGAGCTGACGGTCGCCGGCGAGGGGCACAGCCTGATGGATGCCGTATTCCGTTATAACATCGAGGACTGGCGGCCCAAGGTCAGCTATAGGGTGACCGGCAATGAGGGAGAACTGGTGGTGGAATATCCGAACTCGAATCTAGCCATCCCGGTTGGCAGGACGGTAACGAACGATTGGAATTTGCGTTTCAACAACGCCGTGCCCATCGAGATGGAGGTCCACACGGGCGCCGGCGACAGCGAACTGGATCTGCACGCCTTGAACTTAACCGGCCTGCGCATCGAGGTTAGCGCGGGGAATTCGACCGTGGATTTGAGCGGCGCTTTGGATCACGACTTGAACGCGACCATCACCGGCGGATTCGGAAATTTGACAGTTTACCTGCCAGGAGAGATGGGCGTGAGGGTAAGGGCGGACACGGACATCGGCGGCCTGAATGACGCCGGCCTCACGAAGGACGGCGATGTTTACGTCAACGAGGTTTACGGCAGCGCGGCGCACACGCTGTACCTGGAGATCAGTACCGGCGTCGGTTCGATCAATCTGCTCGCCCCTTAAACTAATCCGGAGGGTGGGCCTGGCGAGAAGCCCCACCCTCGAATAACCTGGTCTCTATGGACACACCTACTTACTATGAAATCCGCGTCAGCAGTCACCTGGTAGATACCTGGGCGGATTGGTTCACCGGACTGACCATTTCCAACCTGGAGAACGGTGAAGCCGTGCTCTCCGGAACCCTGCCGGACCAGGCGGCGCTGCAAGGCATCTTGAAACGGATCAGCAACCTGGGCCTGACGCTGATCTCGGTGAATTCCGTACCGGATGTGTGTTGAAAGACCATGTGCACGAATCGACGATAACCCGAGAGGAGGTTGAAATCATGTTCGCACGCCCGAACTCGACAGAACGGAACGCCTTAATTGCGTACTTGATCCTGACCCCGCTGATCAGCCTGGCCGTCGCCTTGTTCCTGCCGCTTCCCGTGGCAGCGATCGCCCTAATCTTGATCCTGGTTGCCGCAGCCATGGGGATCTTGATGGCTGCGATCACGGAGGGCGGTCGAGGCGTGGCCGATTTATTGAAGAAGCTACTGCAATGGCGGGTGAACCTCAAATGGTACGCTGCCGCCCTCGGCCTGCCCGCGGCGATCATGCTAGCGTCCGGCGGGCTGGCAGTCTTACTCGGCTGGATGCCGGCGGTCCAGATCAGCGCTCCGGAACGCTCGGTTTTGATCCTCAATGCGATCCTGGTCCCGCTTATCGCCATTTTGGAGGAGCTGGGCTGGCGAGGGTATGCCCTGCCCAGGCTGCTGGCCCACCGTTCACCGCTCGCTTCCGCCACCTTGATCGGCGTCGCCTGGGGGATCTTGCACCTCGGCGTCGGCCTGGCTGACGGCAGACCCTGGCTGCCGACGTTCCTGGTCCCACTGGTATCCTCCGTGGCGTATACCTGGCTGTTCGTGAACAGCGGGGGCAGCCTGACCATGGCCGTGCTGTACCATTTTGCCTTTGATTTCTATCCTCAATTCGTGCTTTACGAGCTTCCAACCGCACAGAATGTTTGGGCGCAGACGATCGTGAGCCTGGCGGTGGCCGTCATCCTGATCCTGATCTACGGCGTCAACCTGCAGCGCAGCCCCGTGAAGCGAGCGGCGGTCGCGGATCTCGGCTAGGCGGGCAAGAAGCGCAAGGAGCGGGAGAACTTTAGCTATCCGCTCCCAGGTAAAAGGGCTTCGAGGCTCACCATTGTTCGTTTTGAAAAAACCGGATGAACACCATATGCTCAGAGGAGTCTGTAATGAACCCCATCAAGTTATTTGTACAACGCCATCCCTTGATAACTTTTTTTGTCCTGGCCTACGCCTTTTCCTGGTGGCCGTGGCTGCTATCCCCCGCTGCCAATCCCATCGGAAGCCCGCTCTTTCCTCTCGGCCCGATGGTCGCCGCGCTAATCCTAACGGCCGTCATCAACGGCCGTGCCGGTCTGAAAGCGCTGCTGGCCAGGGTCGTGCTATGGCGTGTCAATCTGCGCTGGTACGGGGCGGCACTGTTGCTGCCTGTAGCCCTTGGCCTGTTCGCATTCGGCTTGAACCTCCTGCTGGGTGCCCCCATGCCAGCGGCCGCTCAGCTGCCTGCGTGGGCCGCTCTTCTGCCGGTGTTCCTCCTTCAAGTCTTCTTAATTCAAGTCGGTGAGGAAACCGGCTGGCGCGGCTTTGCCCTGCCCCGTCTCCTTGAGGACCGTTCGGCACTGGCTGCCAGCCTGATCCTGGGCCTGTTGTGGATGGGCTGGCACCTGCCGTCCTACGCCACCGGCGCCATACCGGCTATTTTAATCCCATTCCCCATCATTACCGCCTTCCTGTTTACCTGGCTCTACCAACACACCAACGGCAGCGTGTTGATCGCCATTTTGTTCCATTCTATGGCCAATACCGTGGGTGAAATCTTATACCCGCTCTTCTCCGGTGTGTACCTCGAACAGATGTTGTGGCTGTTTGTGGCGGCGAACCTTTTGGCGGCGGTGGCCGTCGTCGTCGTAGCCGGGCCAAACCTGAGGCGGCAGCCGGCACCGGCGTT
The DNA here is from genome assembly GCA_964400875.1 of uncultured Anaerolineaceae bacterium. Lineage (GTDB taxonomy): Bacteria > Chloroflexota > Anaerolineae > Anaerolineales > UBA4823 > CAYNWK01. Next base: position 4,474 of record CAYNWK010000094.1, read on the forward strand.
AGCCGATGCGCCTTCTGCTGCTTGATTATCGAGCGAGCATCCTGGTTGAGTTGCCGGAAGCGGCTTGCTTAACGGCGGTCACGGGCTGGCTTCTGTCTGGTCATGCAGATCGCCATGCCTTTCCTGGTATTCGCGTTCCTTGGAAATTTGCTGAAATCTAGTGTGTCATTCAACACCGAGGCTTTAGAGCCAATTCGAAAGGAGTCCCCTTCATGAACACGCTTAATTCGTCTTCAGAGATACAAAATCCAACATCCCGGACAAGCCGCCGGAATCGAGGGCTGTTGCGTTTCGTGCAGCTGCTCTCCTGGGCGGTGACGGCGCTGTTCCTGGTGTCCCTGATCGGGGCGATTTACCAGGGGCTGATCAACGGGAACCCGCTGCCGATGTGGGCATGGCTGGGAATGGCGGTGTTGTTCTCCGTCGGCGTGGGGCTGGTCGTGATGGTGATCATGTACCGGGGTGTTTCGTCCCAGACCGGGCCGTTCGATATGCGCACCTCGACGCGGGTTACCGGCGAACTCAAGCACGAAACCCGGCGCATGGAAGCCGACGGGGCCAGCGCGCTGCGGGCGGAGATCAGGATGGTCCAGGGGGACCTGCAGTTGACGGGCGGCGCGGCGGAGGCCATCGAGGCGGATTTCACCTACGACGACGCGGACTGGCAGCCGCCGGTGGTGGCCTACGAGGTGGACGCCGCCGGACAGGGAAACCTGGCGGTGCACCAACAGGCCACGGGCCGCCCGACGATGCGCCAGGGGCGCTGCGAGTGGGTCGTGCGCCTGACCGAGGCCCTGCCGACCGATCTGAGGGTGCAGTTCGGCGCCGGGAAAGCAGTACTCCGTCTGGGCGGGATGTCGCTGACCCGTCTGCGTGTCGAAAGCGGGGTCGGCGAGGTGGTCGTGGACCTGGGCGGCGAGTGGGGGCGCAGCCTGGCAGCGTTTATCAAGACCGGCATCGGCGATACCGTTCTGCGCCTGCCTGGGAACGCCGGCGTGCGTGTCGAATCGACGGTCGGGTTCGGCAGAGTCAAGCCGCACGGCCTGACCTATGACGGCGAAGCTTACACCAACGCGCTGTACGGCCAATCGGCCGTCAACCTGGACATCACCGTCGAGGGCGGCATGGGCAAGCTCAGCCTGGAGCCGGCTGGCTAGGGAGATCGCCATGCACGTATTGTGGAACTTGATGACCCGCCGGGTCACCGGCAACGCTTTGCGCCATCCGGAGCGGTACCGGGAGATCTTCCAGATCGCCCGCAAGCACGAGCTGCATCGTGTGGCCCAGGAGCTGAACGCCTACCGTACGAACGACCATTACGGGGTAACGAGCGGGCGGCGGAACGGGCGTGGGAAGCACGCCCGCTACGCCGAAAACTTCGCCAGCGCCCTGGAGGAGTTGGGTCCTTGTTTCATCAAATTCGCCCAGCTGCTCAGCACCCGCCCTGACCTGCTGCCTAAGGATTACATTGATTCCCTCGCAAGATTGCAGGACTGCGTCGGCCCGATCCCGGCCGAGCAGACCCAGCGGATTGTGGAGCGCGAGCTGGGCGGGCCGGTAGACGCTTACTTTGCCGAATTCGACTGCATGCCCGTGGCTGCGGCATCGATGGCGCAGGTACACCGGGCGGTGATGCCGGATGGCGCGGTGGTCGCGGTCAAGGTGCTTCGCCCGGGTATCCGCCGGCAGGTCGAAGTCGACCTGGAAGTCCTGCATGATCTGGTCCATTTCGCCGTCGGCCGTACCGGCCTCAGAAAGTTCGGCGATCTCGAACAGATGGTGCGCGAGCTCGATAGCAGCCTGCGCTGCGAAATGGATTACTTGCAGGAACTGGAGAACACCGAGCAGATCGGCCGGCAATTGTCCGGCTTTGAAATGCTGGCAACGCCGGAGATCTACCCCCAATACAGCACCAGCCGGGTGCTCACCCTCAGCTTCATTCAGGGCCAGCGGCTGTCCGATCTCACGATCGAGGATTTGGAGACGCTGGACGGGGAGGCCATTGCCAGGGAGCTGCTGTCAGCTTATCTCCAGCAAATTGTGGTGGATGGCAGCTTCCACTGCGACCCGCACCCCGGCAACATCCTGATGACCGAAGCGGGCCGGTTGGCGCTGCTGGATTTCGGCATGATCGGCCGCTTTGACATGGAAGAGAAGGACACAATCATCCAGCTGCTGCTGGCCTTTGCCGAGCGCCGGGGCCGGCGGGTGGCCGAGACCTACCTGGAGATATTGGGGGTGTCCCAAATCCCAGAACGGCGGGTTTTTATCGAGGACGTAGAGAGCTTCGTCAGCCGCTACCACGATATGAGCGGCGGCAGGATGGGCCTGGGGACCGCCTTCCTGGAGCTGGCGCATGTGGCGACCTCCCACCAGGTTCCCGTCCCCGGCATCTGGATGCTCCTGGTCAAGGCGATCCTCAACCTGGATGGAGTCATCAGCCTGCTCTCCCCGCGGCTGGATCCGGTCCAGTTAATCCGCGAATACATGCTGGAAGTCATTCAAAAACGCGTCTGGGCAGAATCTTCAGCCGCGGCCAAGTTTTCCTGGGCTTTGGATATCTGGACATTGTTGAAGAATGCGCCCCGCCGGGCGGACGTGCTGCTCGGCAAGCTGGCCAACGACCAGCTCACAGTCCAGGTCCAAATGAGCCCCCTGGAAGAGGCCCGTAAAGAAATCAACAAGTCGATCGGCCGGTTGACGCACGGCATGGTGCTGGGTTCCTTCCTGATCGCCTGCGGCTACGTGATCGGCTCGTGGCTGCGCATCGAGCGACCGAGTAAAGGATAGGGAGAAGAAAATATGGGAAGAATGGAAGGGTTCGCAAGCGATCACCCTGCAGTCTTCAGCTTGCTCGTCACTGTTGTATTCATCCTGTTGCTGATCGGTTCAGCGGTGCTGGGCGCCTTATGGCCTGGCGAGGGGATTTACGCGCAGCCCGGCGGCATCCTTGGCCGGTTGATCTCGATTGGAATTTTGCTGGCGGCGCTCGCCGGACTGGGCTGGCTGCGCCCGGCCGGTTTTGCCTCCCTGGGACGGCTGAGCGCCTGGCTGGTCATGCTGGCGGCGCTGGCCTACGCTATCGGGGCGTCCGCTTACGCTTTGACGGGGAACTTCGATTTCGGTTTCGCCGACACGACGCAGACCGGGCTGGCAGCCCTGTTCATCTTTGCAGCCGCAACCCTGGAGGAAGTTGCTTTTCGCGGGCTGGCGCTGTACGCTTTCGTGCGCGTCTGGGGCGATACGAAGCGCGGCATGATCCAAAGCATCCTGGTCGCCTCGCTCTTCTTCAGCAGCATCCACCTGCTCGATTTCCTCAGCGGGCGGCCGCCGACGAACGTTCTCGCGCAGACCGTGCAGGCTGTCGTCCTGGGGGGTATTCTGGGAGCCCTGGTGTTGATCTCCCGGAGCATCTACCCGGCGGTTACCTTCCACTTCGCGTTGAATTTGGCCGGCTATCTGAACTTCGCCGGTAAAGGCGTGGCGGATACCCCCGCAGCCTGGCTGAAATTGAGCCTGCTGCTGCTGCCCCTGGGGCTTGCCGGCATCTACCTGCTGCGGGGCGT
>CAYNWK010000094.1:8139-12676 GCA_964400875.1 uncultured Anaerolineaceae bacterium
ACGGTCTCCAACTGGGCCTGGGTCCAACCCGAAGTCGCCAAAACCACGCGGGTATGCGCATACGACCGCGCCGGGTTGGGCTGGAGCGACAGCGGACCCGAGCCGCGCGATGCCATGCAGCACGCCCGCGAGCTGCACGCCTTGTTGGCCAATGCGGGAGAAGCCGGGCCTTACGTCCTGGCCGGTCACTCCCTGGGCGGTCTGTCCGTCCGCATGTACGCCGACCGGTATCCGGACGAAGTCGCCGGTATGGTGCTGATCGAGGGGACCAATCCCGATGCCTGGGTCCGGTTGGGGCGGCCTGAAGGCGTTGGCACCGATCCCAACCAGTTAGCGGTAGCGCCGATCCTGGCTCGCTTGGGTGTCTTTCGCCTGGGTTTGTTGTCGGCCTACACCATCGACCCGGACCTGCCGCCGCAACAGCGCCTGGAATTACAGGCTTACTTCGATTCGGCCAAGTCCCTGGAGACCGTCCGGGCCGTGGATGTTTCCTTCTCGGCCGCGTTGGACCAGGTTCGCCAGGCGTCCGATCTGGGCGATAAACCGCTGGCGATAGTCTTGGGAAGTGAAGGGGACGGCTCCATTGAAGCATTGAAGGATTTGTTCCTCCAACAAGCCGCGCTGTCCAGCAACAGTTTCACGCTGATGGTAGACGGCGCGACCCACGCCGGGTTGGTGGACAACCAGGCTTACGCGAGCCAGACAAGCGCCGTCATCCAGAAAATCGTGGCAGCCGCCCGCACCGGGCAGCCCGTATCGCTCCTCTCTAACGAATAAGGAAGGTTTCCATGAATCGCGTTTCATCTGAAAGTCTTGCCTACGGGCGAAGGTTGGCCGCACCAAAACCGATCGCGACCCGTAGGGTGTTGATCTTGACGGCCTGGATCGCCACACTGCTGCTGAGCAAGCTGCCCCTGGTGATCGCCCGGGACTTGCTGGGAGGCGACATCCCCTGGATCAACCAGGCGTGGATCGGCGCAGCCGTCTTGCTCTTCGCGGCGACGTACGTTCGGCGGTCGCTGGCGCCCCTGCGCAATTTTTTCGCCGTGATGGCAGCCATTTTCCTGGCTACCACGGTCTTCGATCCCTGGCTGTCGGGGTCGGTCGTCTGGAGTTATTTGTTTGCGGAGGCGAACCCGCTGGTCGCGTTGTTTAGCGAACGGGTGGTGATCGCGATGAGCGCCGTTATCGTGGTAGCCGCGCTGATAGGCATGGGGTACAGGCGGCGGGAAATTTTCCTGGCGACCGGTGAGCTCAACGCTCCTGTCGAAGGGTTGCGCCTCCCCGGCCGGGCGAAGCCGGCCACCTGGCTGGTTTTTGGGGCAGGGATGACGCTGCTGCTCAGCCTGTTGTTCTTCAATTTCATGGCCTCGCAGAGCCCGGTTTCGCTGCCCGTTTTTGCCGCCGCGCTGCCCTGGCTGCCCCTGGCGCTGGTGAGCGCGGCGCTGAACGCCTTCGGCGAGGAGGCCATGTACCGGGCCGGCCCGCTGGCGACGCTCCTCCCGGCCGTCGGGCCAAAGCACGCCCTGTGGATGACGTCGATCTGGTTCGGGCTAGGCCACTATTACGGCGGGAGCCCTTCCGGGATGATCGGCTTTGTATTTACCGGGCTGCTGGGGCTGCTGCTGGGCAAGGCAATGCTGGACACGCGCGGCATGGGCTGGTCGTGGATCATCCACGTGACGATGGATACGGTGATCTACATCTTTATGGCGATGAGTTTTGTGTACAACGGTTAGGAGGCAACTCTGATGAGCACAGGTCGAACCACAATCGAGCGGATTTCAACGCCGTTATTCCTGATACTGACCCCGCTGATCAGCCTGGCGATCCCGTTCACCCCGCTGCCGGTGGAAGCCACACCCCTGGTGATGGTGCTCGTTCCGGCGCTCCTGGCGCTCCTGCTGACCGCGATGACCGGGGGACGAGAAAGCCTGAGGGCGCTGTTGCGGAAACCATTCCAATGGCGGGTTGGATTCAAGTGGTATGCGATCGCCTTGGGGTTAGCGTTCGGCACTCGATTGGCTATGAGCTTGCTAGCGCTGGGGATGGGCTGGATTCCCGCCATCCGGGTGCGCCCCTGGCCGCCCCAGCTGTTTATCATCTTTGGCATCATGACCATTTTTGGGGCTGTCATGGAAGAACTGGGCTGGCGGGGTTATCTCCTGCAACGGCTGCTGGCCCACCGCCCGGCTCTCGTCTCTGCCCTGATCATCGGCGTCCCGTGGGGGGTTATTCATCTGGGCTTGCTGTTGCCCGGTCAGATGAACGCTGGCGCGCCCTGGCTGCCTATCATCCTGCAACTCATCGGGTTATCCGTGACGATCACCTGGCTTTTCGTCCAAACCCGAGGCAACCTGGTCATTCCTATCCTGTACCACGCCGGGCAAAGCTATTTCGCTTTCTTCGACGAGGGCCTGACCGTCACCCAGAGCGCCTGGTTGTTTACCGCCGTGACCCTCGGGCTGGCTTGCATACTCATCTTAATCTCTGGCGTCGAGCTGCAGCGCAGGCCCGCGAAGAAACCAGCCATGTTGGACGCCAGGTAGACAGATTGCCGTAATGCAGTCGCGGCCTGCACCCGCAATTCCAGGTGACCATCGTCCTAGTTTGCCTGCTGGTCTGGCTGACCAGAGGCCGAGCACTCAGGAGGTCTAGCGCATGAATCCGTTCGCTTCATATCTCAAGCGGCACCGGCCGATCGTTTTCTTCCTCCTGGCGTATGCTTTGAGCTGGGCCATCTACCCCATGCTCACGATCGCGCCGATGCTGGGTCTCCTCGCCCTGTTTGGACCGGCCATCGCTGCGATCTTGACCGGCGCCCTCGCCGGAGGCGGCGCGGAGCTCACCGCCTTATTCCGGCGGCTGGGACGGTGGCGCGTTCCACTGCTCTGGTATGCGGTCGCGTCGTGCCTGCCGCTGCTCCTGGGCCTGGCGGCGGCGCTGTTGAACGTCGCACTAGGTGAGCCGTTCCCCACCCAACTTGCCCCGGTTGGGTCGATCAATATCATCCTGTTCTTCCTGGTGGTGGGGGAGGAGATAGGTTGGCGCGGTTATGCACTGCCGAAGCTGCTGGAAAACCGTTAGCCGCTTGCGGCCAGTTTGATCCTCGGCGTGCTTTGGACGGGCTGGCACCTGCCCGGTTTCTTCATCCCCGGGCTGCCCCAATACGGCGATTCGTTCCTGGGCTATCTGGTCTGGCTCGTCGCCCTGTCGGTATTGTTTACCTGGCTTTACCAGCGTACTGGGGGCAGCGTATTGCTGACGACCATCTTCCACGGTACGAACAACCTGAGCGGCGTTTTCCTGTACGGTATCGAGCCGGTCCGGCTGCGCTGGTTGCTCGCCGCCGTGACCGCGGCCGCCGCGTTGTTCGCTATCCTTGTGACACGCCTGCGTGTCCGAGGCGAGATGACTCATCAAGACCCGGCCGCGAGCATATCCAAGTAGGGGGAAACTGCGCGGCTTGTCGCCTTCAACACCCCTCTTTCTCAGAGAACTGCGTAAGTCCTAAACTCAATCAAAACACCTGACCAACCAACCAGGGGGAAAACTGGTCGGCTGGCGGGTGCATAGAAACAGGTTTATGGCTATGCTTTAAGCAGGCTGAGCCCCCTTCACAATGCAACTTTTAGCCGCTACACCCGTATATTGTGATGGACAGCACGACCGCAACTACCACCGAAGGCTACCAACAATGAACTTAACAACACCACCCAGCGCCGCCCTGGCGGCGGCGATCACGAAGTCCGCCAGCAAGCAAACCTACTACACGGTACGGTTCCTGGTAGACCGCGAGCTGATCCCGGAAGCTTACCGGGCTTACGCTTACTTCCGCTGGGTGGACGACCACCTCGATCAGGAGTTAAGCGACGAAGACGAGCGGCTGGCATTCGTCGAGCGGCAGCGGGCGCTGGTGGAGGCTTGTTTCCGGGGCCAGCCGCCTTCCGAGGCGACCCCCGAAGAACGGATGCTGGTTGACCTGGTTCAAAATGAGCGCACGGACAACCGCGGCCTGCGAATCTACATCCGCGAGATGCTGGCGGTGATGGCCTTCGACGCCGGGCGCCAGGGCCGGAGGATCTCCCAGGCGGAACTCGACGGCTACGTGCGCAGCCTGGCTACGGCGGTGACCGAAGCCCTGCACTATTTCATCGGCCACTGCTGCCCCACGCCGCAGAGCGAGGCCCGCTACCTGGCTGCCAGCGGCGCACACGTAGTCCACATGCTGCGCGACGCCGTGGAAGACAACCAGGCGGGCTACTTCAACATCCCCAGCGAGCAGCTGGAAGCGCACGATCTGAGACCTCAGCAGGTCGATGACCCGGCTTACCGCGCCTGGGTGGGTAGCCGCGTCCGGCTGGCGCGCCAGTACTTCGCAGCCGGCAAGGCTTACCTGGCCCGAGTGGAGAACTTCCGCTGCCGGCTGGCGGGCTACGCTTACATCGCCCGCTTCGAAGGGGTGCTGGAAGCCATCGAGCGGGAGGGTTATCTGCTTAGAGCCGATTACCGGGAGTATAAGTCGCTCGGGTCGGCG
>CAYNWK010000094.1:12776-17034 GCA_964400875.1 uncultured Anaerolineaceae bacterium
AATGAGTAATTCAGATCGAACATCCGTAATCGTGATCGGCGCGGGGGTGGGCGGGATCGCCGCCGCCGCGCACCTGGCCCGGCGAGGCCTGCGGGTCACCGTGGTGGAGAAGAACGACCACCCCGGCGGGCGCTGCGACCGCTTCAGCCGGGACGGGCACCACTTCGACTGCGGCCCGACCCTGTTCATCATGCCGCTGGTCTACGCGGCCGAGTTCGCCCGGTTGGGGGCCTCCCTGGACGAGATGCTCGACCTGCAGCGCGTAGACCCGACCTACCACCTGGTCTTCGACGATGGCGCGCGCCTGGCGCTGACCTCCGATCTGACCCGCATGCGCGAACAGCTGGAGGCCATCGAGCCGGGCAGCTTCGAGGGCTTTATGCGCTACCTGGATGAAGGCCGCCGCCACTACAACGTCGGTATGGATCGGCTGGTGCAACGCGATTTCCGCAAGGCGACGGATTTCTTTTCCCTGGGCAACCTGGACCTGCTGTACCGGTTGAAGCCGCTCTCCAAGCATTACCGCAACATGTCTCATTACTTCGACGAGCCGCGCTTGAAGGCCGCCTTCACCTTTCAGGACGTGTATATGGGCCTGAGCCCCTTCGAAGCCCCGGCGACGTTTTCGATGATGCCTTACACTGAGCTGGCCCACGGCGTGTGGTACCCCCGTGGGGGCATGTACAGCCTGGTTGGGGCGCTGATGAAGATCGCCGTACAGGCCGGGGTGGAGTTCCGCTTCAACACCATCGTGGAGCGCATCGAATTGAACGGGTCGCGGGCGCACGGGGTAGCGCTGGCCGATGGGCGCAGCCTGGCGGCTGACGCCGTCCTGGCCAACGCCGACCTGCCCTACGTGTATGACGAGCTGCTGCCGCCCGATGGTACCTCCAGGCGCATCTTGGAGAAACGCTTCTCTTGCTCTGTGATCACCTTCTTCTGGGGCGTGGACCGGGTCTACGAATCGCTCGCCCCGCACACGCTGTTCCTGGCGGACGATTACCGCGAGAACTTCACCAGCATCATCCAGGACCTGGCCCTGCCGAACAACCCCAGCCTGTACGTGCACGCGCCGGCCCGCCTGGACCCCGCCATGGCGCCGCCGGGCGAGGACACCCTGATCGCCATCGTCCCTGTCGGGCACCTGAGCGAGAACGGCGGGCAGGACTGGCGGGGCATCCGCGACCGGGCGCGCCGGGAGGTCTTCCGACGGCTTAAGACCATCGGGATCACGGACCTGGAAGAGCATATCAAGTTCGAGACCAACTACACGCCGCTATCCTGGCGCAAGCGCTACAACCTGGTGAAGGGCGCCACCCACGGGCTGTGCCACAACCTGACCCAGCTGGGCTACTTCCGCCCCCGGAACCGCCACCCGCGCTACGCCAACCTGTATTTCACCGGCGCCAGCACCCACCCCGGAACGGGCCTGCCCACTGCGCTGGTCTCCGGCCGCCTGGCCGCCGGGCGCATCCTGGATGAGTTGATCGATGTCCGCGAGGCGAAGCCCCAGTTTGCCCGGGCGTGAACCAGATTGGAAATCCGCCGATGATGACATTTAATGCTCCGGCTGAAGCCGCGCCGTCCCGCTAGGAACTATTGGCGGTCGCCTGGACGATGACTTTACAATTTATTTGTGCTCGTGTGGGGGTCTTTGGAATTTATCAAAGAAATTTCTGAAAACTGAAAATCGATCCTGGTTTATACACATCTGCAAGCTGGGACGTAGAATCGTTGACAAGCGTCCTACCCTATGTAACAATAAATGATGCAAGTGGAGGTAAATGCGCGCGAAGCGTGCACCTGCATCCAACAATTCTTGATTTCTTAGATAGATACTTAGTGGTTTAGGTGGGATTTAACTGGCCGGTGGCTTGAACGTTTTAACTGCGGTCATATAACCAAAAAAACAACTTATTATTGGCGATTGGATGTATGGCTGAGTGGTCAGCACACCAAGGAGGTGGGCTTATACACAATCTGCCATCGAAATCAACCGCGGGCGCTTTTACTGGTCTACTCCAAAGCTTTGGGGCTAAGACCGAAACCACACGATCCACAATAACATGCCATATTGTGGCTAACGCACAGAATGTGCTGTTCTTTGCGCGCAAGTTAAAGGATGTATCTTTAAATGAAAAAGAACCTGTTTTTGTCAGTCCTGCTTGGTTTTTGCATCCTACTAATCCTGGTTCCTGTTTCGAACGGAGACGCCCAAACATCCGCATGGACACCTGCCTGGGTGGATTTCAGCGATTCTGGCATCATCCACGTAGTCGGCCTGGATGCTGACGCAGATCCCAAGCAAGCCCCCCCAGATTCCAACATCCTCCCGGATGAATATGCCAAATCAAATTCTACCGGGATAACGGGAACCCTCCGCCGATTCTTCGCATCCCTTTCCCACTCCCTTGATACTCCATCAGGCGCAACCGCCGGTTGGGAAACGATTTTCAGCGACGATTTTGAAGGCACATTTCCCGGCGCATGGAATGTGTTCGATAATGACGGCGCAACCAATGGTGAATATTTCTGGGCGAAGAGGGATTGTCGTCCATATGCAGGCAGCAGCAGCGCCTGGGTTGTAGGTGGAGGCGCGGATGGGAGCGTGCTGTCCTGCGGCAGCGACTATCTGGATTACGTCAAATCCTGGATGATCTACGGTCCCTTCAGCCTTGAAGATGCTACGGAAGCTGAATTCAGGCTTATGTTCTGGTTGAATAGCGAATCAACCTATGATCCGTTTTTCGTGGGCGCTTCGACTAATGGCTCTAATTTTTTTGGCGAAACCACTTCCGGGGAATATGATTGGACGCAGCGTATTTTCGATTTGAGCAATGTGTACACCCTTGGCGATCTGACCGGAGAGCCTCAGGTGTGGGTCGTGGTCGCTTTTCAAAGCGATCTGGACACGCATTACTCTGAAGGCGCCTATGTGGATGATATCGAAATACTCAAATACGTAGGAGATGGCCCCACGCCAACGCCGACTTCCACGCTTACACCGACTTCCACACTTACACCGACCGGCTCACCTTCCGCTACTCCTACGGCCACACAGACACCCATCCCGGAGGATAGCGGAGTGTATTTGCCCATGGTTGTCAGGAACTTCCCGTTCACTCCCGATCCACCCGTGTTGAATGCAATCGATAACGGCGATGGAGATGGTAGCTATACCGTGAGCTGGAGTTCGTCCGTGGGGGCGAGCACATACACCTTACAGGAGGACAGCGCCCAAGACTTCTCCAACCCCACCACCGTTTACACTGGATCCGGCACTTCAAAAGCGATCAGCGGTCGAGATATTGGGAAGTATTACTACCGGGTTAGGGCGGCCAACACCGGCGCGACCAGCGGCTGGAGCAACATAGAATCGGTCGATGTGACCGTGCCGCCGCCGGCCTGCCCGCAAGCTGGGGCATGGTCTGGTACCAACGACCAGGGGCGCAGCATTTCGTTCGAGGTTGAGAACTCACCTCAGTGCCAGATCGCGGCCGGTACTCTCCGGATTACGATCCGGGACAGTTGTTACATTACCGGCACGACGACTTTCTTCTCGAGTATTCCAATCACGAATAACCATTTCAGCGTTGGAAGCAGTAGTTACGGGGTACAGGTAACCGGTGATTTCACTTCAGCCACCACGAGCAGTGGGACCTATAATTTGGTGATGGCTAACCCATTTCCACCACCCCCGGTGAACTGCACTGCCAGCGGTACGTGGACAGCAACCCCTTGACGGAGCTCCAGAGGGCGACGGCGCGGAGTGCGCATACTCCGTCGGCATAGTTGCTTTGTCCATGGTACACGCCCTCGCCAGAGAAAGAACGTCGCTCTCGAAAGTGAAGTATTGCAGGTTGTAAATGGCGGTTCTGTCGCCATTTACAACCTGCGGACAGCTCTTTTCCAGGGGTGATATCTACGCGAGCGCGCTGGAGAAGATCGCTCGGGACACCAAGACTAGGGCCGGGCAGCATATCATCCCCCGCCGATCAAGGCGATGTTAGGGCCTCGGGCTTCGAATGGTCGTGGTTCATCCACTTTTTACAAGACGCGCTGATCTTTGCGCTCCCGGGGATTGGCTCCATCGTCGCTGGGGGTTGTGTTCTACGATCATCGTTCCCCCCTCAATTAGCCTGCGTCCTAAGCTTTGCTAGCCTTTTCTCCCCAGCGCGATCAGGAACATCGCGCGCTTGCCCTGCGCGTGGGGCGAGAAGAATTCCGTCACCGCGTCGTCGAAGAAGGTCAGCCCCGT
>CAYNWK010000095.1:0-17016 GCA_964400875.1 uncultured Anaerolineaceae bacterium
CCGACTACCCACCTAATGCGTAAGTCTTCAATGATCTTATCGTTGTCTGGACATAAGATCAAATGATCTTGATCCCGAATTTGTAATTCGCCGCGTAGTACAATACGCGCCATGTTCCCGGGCCCATTTTTAGGTTTTTATGTCCGCCGATCCTGATGCCTCCGGCATCCTGGCATTGATCCCGGCCTACAACGAGGCGGAACGCGTCGCCGGTGTGGTCGTTGCAGCGCGCCGTCACCTGCCTGTGCTGGTCGTAGACGACGGCTCGAGCGACGCAACCGCTGCTGTCGCCGCCGCGGCCGGCGCGCAGGTGCTCAGCCAGACGCCCAACCAGGGCAAAGGCGAGGCCTTGAAAGCCGGTTTCCGGCGGGCGCTCGACGCAGGCTATGACGCCGTGATCACCCTGGACGCCGACGGCCAGCACGATCCGGACGAGATCTCCAAATTCCTGGCGGCTTTCCAGGCCTATCATGCCGACCTGATCATCGGCGAGCGCAACTTTGCACAGATGCCCGTAGTGCGGCGCTTCACCAATACCTTCGGGCGCTGGAGCTTTTCATGGGCCATCGGCCGGCCCATTCCAGACAACCAATCCGGCTACCGCCTGGTCAGCCGGCGGTTGATGCGAGCCATGCTGGACAGCCCAGAGGGCGGCTTCGAATTCGAGATCGCCACGGTCGTGGCCTGCGTGCGGGAGGGCTACCGCCTGGAATGGGTGCCGGTCCGCACGATTTACGCTGGCGAGCGCAGCCACATCCACCCTCTCAAGCACACCCTAGGGTATCTTCGCTTGCTGGGGTGGGCGCGCCGGCAGAGGTAACACCCTCGGGGATTCTGTCATTACCAGGGAGCGGCAGCGACCGAAGTAATCTCCCACTCCCGGATGAGGAGATAAAGATGAGCAACAACCCGTTCAACCTGGCCCTGCGTTTTGCCCTGGAGATCGCCGCCCTGGTCGCCATGGGCTTTTGGGGCTTCCGCACCGGGGAGACCACCTTGATGCGCTTCCTGATCGGCCTTGGCGTGCCCGTGCTGGCCGCTGCGCTCTGGGGCGTATTCCGCGTCAACGATGACCCCGGCCCTGCGCCGGTCGCGGTCCCCGGCGCCCTGCGCCTGCTGCTGGAACTGGCCTTCTTCGCCTTCGCCGTCTGGGCGCTGTACGCCGCCGGCGCCCCGACGCCGGCCTGGGTTCTCGGCCTGGTCGTCCTAGCCCACTACCTGGTTTCCTACGACCGGATTGCCTGGCTGATCAGGCAGTAAGTCGCGGGTTCCCCCATTCTTCGCCTCGTTGCTTGGTCGCCCGATCGCCCAATCACCAATCCTAAATCAAAGATCCATCTGTCTCAAATCCCTTTTACAGAAGCCAGGATCTCGCTCAGCAGGTCCACCGCGGCCTCGACGGATCGCCCGTCCACGTCCTTCGGCGGGTTGACTGCCGTGATCGTCAGCGCCGCTAGGGGAGCGGTATCCAGCACTGTTCGGGCTGCTGCCATAACCTCGGCGATCGTCATTCCGCCGGGAACGGGGAAACTCACGCCGGGCATCTCCACCGGATCGACCGCGTCCACGTCCAGGTGCAGGTAAACTCCGGACACCCCCTCGAATTGCTCCCGGACGGCTTCTTTCGTCTCTCCGGCGCGCACCTGCCCAGGGTTGAGATACACCACCGGGGTACTTTCTAACAAGCGCTTCTCGGGCGGGTCGAGATCGCGCACTCCCAGCATCAACACGTGCTTCTCCACCACCGGCCTGGTTAACCCCACTTCTCGCCGCAGCGCCGCCAGGGCGCGCCCGCAAACGCAGGCCAGCGGCATGCCCGGCAGGTAACCGCTCAGGGACGTTGCCTCGGTGTTGAAATCGCCGTGGGCGTCGAACCAGGCGACCCCGAACTCCCTCTCTCCCAGGGCGCGGCGAAGCCCGGCGCTAACCCCCAGTGCGTTCAGGCAGTCGCCGCCCAGGATCACCGGGATCGTCTCGTCTTTGCGTGCCTCGCTGACCATATCGGCGACCGCTGAGCCCAGCCGCGCCAGCCGGTCCAAGCGCTCCCCCTGGCCCAGATCCTCCGGGACCGTCTTTAGCTCCTTGATGGTCACCCCGCCCGCCTCCAACCGATCCGCCAGCCCAACCTCCAGCAGCGCGGCGGGCGCCAGGCCCATCCCCTCGCCGTATTGGTCCTGGTCGTACGGCACACTGATCAGGGTCACTTCCACGGCCGGGGCGCCTCCTGATTCAGCCGCCAGCTCAGTGCGCTGTAGCGCTCGGCGACTTTATTATTGTTCACCGCGATGGCGATGGCGCGGCGGCTGCCCACCAGCACGCACAACCGCTGCGCACGGGTGATGCCGGTGTAGATCAAATTGCGCTGCAGCATCATGTAATGGGCGGTCACCACCGGGATTACCACCGCCGGGAACTCCGATCCCTGCGCCTTGTGCACCGAGACGGCGTATGCCAGCACCAGCTGGTCGGCCTCGCTCCAATCGTAGGTCACCCGGCGGCCCTCGAAATCCACCGTCAGGTTGTGATTCACCAGGTCCACGCCGACCAGCTGGCCGATGTCGCCGTTATACACGTCCTTATCGTAATCGTTCTTGGTCTGCATCAGCTTGTCGCCGCGCCGGAATATTTCCCCAAAGAGCGCTTTCTCCGGCTTCTTTGACGAGGGCGGGTTGAGCGCAGCTTGCAGGCGCTCGTTCAACGCGTTCACCCCGGCATGCCCGCGGTACATCGGGGCCAGCACCTGGATCTGCCCGCGCGGCTCGAATCCGAATTTGTCCGGGATGCGCCGGCAGACCACCTCTTCGACCCAATCGGCGGCTTCCTGGGGGGACTCGGCGGGGAACAGGAAGAAGTCCTCGCTGTCTTTCGGGAATAGGGGGGTCTCACCCTGGTTGATGCGGTGGGCGTTGGTGATGATCTGCGAACCGGCCGCCTGGCGGAAGATCACGCTCAGCCGGGTGACCGGCACGCTGTCGCTGGCGATCACGTCGCGCAGCACGTCCCCGGCTCCCACCGAGGGCAGCTGGTCCACGTCGCCCACCAAAAGCAGGTGCGCCCCAGGTTCCAGGGCTTTGAGCAGCTGGTTGGCCAGCAGCAGGTCGAGCATCGAGGCCTCATCCACCACCAGCAGATCGATCGGCAGCGGGTTGGCAGCGTTGTGTTTGAATCCCTCGTTGGGTGAAAAGCCCAGCAGGCGGTGGATGGTGCTGGCCGGGCGTTCGCTGGCCTGCGCCAGGCGCTTGGCGGCCCGGCCGGTGGGTGAGGCCAGCGCGTAGCGTTTATGCGCGCCTTCCAACGCGGCGATCAGCGCCCGGATAGCCGTGGTCTTGCCCGTGCCCGGCCCGCCGGTCAGCACGCTCACCGGATGGGACAGCGCGGTCTTGACAGCTTTTTGCTGCTCCGGCGATAGGTCCGGGTCCAGCGGCAGGAAGGCCGGCGGGAGGTCGCTCAGGCGGGACGGGATGGTGTAGGCCAGCGTCCGCAGGCGTTCGGCCACGCCGGTCTCCCCGTAGTAGAAGGGCGTCAGGTATACCGCTTGTTGGCCGTAGGGCTCACCGGCTTCGGCGACCTCCTTGCCCCCAATCTGTGCTCCTGGCTGCGCTCCTTCATCCGCCAGCAGCGGCAGCACCTCCTGGCGCACGCTGCCGGACTGGGCCAGGCGTTCCAACGCCGGCGGGATCAGCTCTCCGCCCACCCCGAGCAAGGCGACAGCCCGTTCGGCGAGCGTCTGGCGCGGCGCGTACACGTTGCCGTCGTCGATCAGCTCGTTCAGCGCGTAGATCAGCCCGGCTTCGACCCGCGAAGGGTGATCCTCCGGCAAGCCCAGCGCCCGGGCGATGCGGTCGGCGGTTTTGAAGCCCACCCCGTAGATGTCCCGCGCCATGCGGTACGGGTCGCTCTGCACCACCTGCAGGGCCTCGTCGCCGTACTCTTTATAGATCTTGATCGCCAGGTTGGTGCTCACCCCATGCCCGTGCAGGAAGAGCATGATCTCTTTGACTTCCCGCTGTTCCTCCCAGGCGCGGGCGATCAGGCGGGCGCGTTTCGGGCCGATATCCGGCACCTCGCGCAGCCGTTCAGGGTTGAGATCGATCACTTCTAGAGTTCCTTTGCCGAAATGATCGACGATGCGTTCAGCCAGTTTCGGCCCGATGCCCTGGATTAACCCCGAGCCCAGGTAGCGCCGGATGCCCGACACGGTCGCCGGCATGGTCTGTTTGCAGATCTCCACTTGGAACTGCAATCCGTGTTTGGGATGGTTGGCCCAGCGCCCTTCCAGGCGCACGTGCTCGCCGGGGCTGAGCTCCGGCAGGTTGCCCACCACGGTGAGCAGGCCCTCGCGGTTCTCCCCGGCGATCTTGCGGCGGTCGGCGCGCAGGCGCAGAACGGTGTAGCCGTTCTCGTCGTTATAGTAGGTGATGCGTTCTACCGATCCGCTGAGCGAGTCCAAGGAGTCCATCGTAGAAAATTATAGTTTACTTAAACCGGAACGGCGCCGGGTTTCAAAACCCAACGCCGTCGTTATCTTCGGGAGAATTGAACCAACCGCTTAAGGCAGGTTCTGGTTGCCGGCCCAGTCGTTGCCCAGCAGTACCACGATGTCCACCTCGCTGGCAGGATCGTAGCGCTGGTAGATATTATTTTGAGAGATACCCATCAGGTCCACCAGGTAGCTGACCGTGTAGGGGTTGCCGGTGTAATCGATGATATTGGTCGCTCCATACAGGTCGGTGGCGTTCCCGGGGTTGACCACCGTCACGCCCTCGGCGGTCAGGTAATCGGCGGTGCGCGCCGCCAGGCCGGGCGCCAGTGTGCCGTTGAGGATCGAAACCCGGGCGGCTTCCGCTGCCATCAGCTCTTGCGGGTCGGCGTCGGCAGCCACCGGGCTTACCGGGCCATTCGCCGTGAAGACCTCATCCCGCAGGATGCGGATCTGGGCTGGGACCGGGCGGAGTACCTGTTCGCCCTCCGGGGAAGTGCCGAAGGTCACGCTGTCGGGCGGTCCGATGATGCCTCGTTTGATGTTCTCTTCCGGGATCTGCCGCGCCAGCCAGGCCAGCCGGATCGCCTGGTCCAGGCTCAGGTTCGTGCTCACCCCGGCAGACAGCTCATCGTAGAGCACCGGCGCCTTGCGGATCAGGATCAGCAGCGCTTCCGGGGTCAACAGGCGGTCGCGGATCGCCATAATCACCTGCTGTTGGCGCTGGGCCCGGTCGAAATCTGCCCCTTCGGTGTTGCGCGCCCGGGCGTAGGCCAGGGCCAGCTCGCCGGTCAGCACCTGCCGCCCCGGCTGCAGCTCCCGCGGCAGCTTGGGCCCGATCGGATCGACCTCGATCGGCTCCGTGATCTCGAGCTTGACCCCTTTGATCTCATCGATGAACTTTTCGAAGGCGAAGAAATCGATCTGGGCGTAGTAATCCACCTGCAGCCCCAGCAAACCCTCAACAGTCTGCATCGCCAGCGCCGGTCCGCCGCCGGGCATCTCGTAGATCTCGCCGAAGCGGTAGGCGGTGTTGATCCGGTTGGGCTCGAACCCCGGGATGGTCACCCACAGGTCGCGCGGGATGGAGAGCACGCCCGCCGAGCGTGTCAGTGGATCGATGGAGAGCAAGAGCATCGTATCGGTGCGCGGGGCGCCGGCGTCGCTCTCCCAGTCGCGATAGTCCAGGCCCATCACCAGCACGTTGACCCTAGAAGCCCCATCCCAGGGCTCCGGCGTGGGTCCGGCGCTCTGCAGCGGCTGCTCCAGGGGTACGGATTCGCCGTTGTCTTTTCCATCCGGCGGCGGCGTGCCGGTCGCTCGTGAGCTCACTACGATCCCGGGCAGGTCAACCACGTCCAAGGAGGCCACGAAGTCGCGCACCGCGTAAAAGGTGAGCACCGCGGTGACGCCGGCGGCGACCACGAAAGCCCCGATCAATACGCCTAACAGCCATTTCGGCCGGGATCTGGTTTTTACGTCTTGTTCTTCGTTTTGTGTTTCTTCCATAAGCCTGTAAAATGCCTGCAGTTCATAAGGGGATCAGGAGTGTTTCGGCGGGCAGTGCCTGCCAAAACACCCCAACCCCCCAATTATGCAATTCCTTTGTTAATCGCCTTGGGCGCTCTTTTTTGCCCGGTAAGGCCAGCTGCCCAATTTTTAATCTTGCAGATTATATCACGGGCAATATTCATTGCAAGCCGGATCGTTCAGGACGAAACAGGTGTTCTAAAGCCCTAAAAGGCCCCGAATTACGACCTGCAGCTAAGGTAAAATAGCAAGCGCCCGGCGCACACAGCCTCGCGCCTGGCTATGGATTGCAACTATGATGCCAGATCGTCTATGTCACTGATCTCCGCCACCGACCTGGCCCGCTCCTTCGGGCCGGACGACATCTTCACCAATATCTCGCTCAGCATCCCGCGCGGCGCGCGCATCGCCCTGGTCGGTCCTAACGGGATCGGCAAGACCACCTTGCTGCGTTTGCTCGTCGGTCTGGACGAGCCCTCCGCCGGGAAGATATTCCGCGCCCGCGACCTCTCCATAGGCTACCTGCCCCAGGAGGCCCGGCTTTCCGCCCGGCATACCCTGTGGGAGGAATGCCTGGGTGCTTTCTCCGATCTGCGCGCCCAGGAGCGCGAGCTGGCCCGCCTGGAAGCGGCCATGAGCGATCCCGATCAGGCCGAAGAGGCGCTGGAACGCTATGGCCCCCTGCAGATCGCCTTCGAACGCGCCGGCGGTTACGCCTACGAGACGCGCATCCGCCAGACGCTGGGCGGGCTGGGCTTCGACTCCGGCGACCACGACCGCCCGCTCAACCAGCTCTCCGGCGGGCAGCGCACCCGCGCCTTGCTGGCCCGCTTGCTGCTCTCCGACCCCGACCTGCTCGTCCTGGACGAGCCCACCAACCACCTGGACATCGCCGCGGTGGAGTGGCTGGAAAGCTACCTAGCCCAGTGGAACGGCACTGCCCTGCTGGTCTCCCACGACCGCTACTTCCTGGACAGGGTGGTGAACAATATCTGGGAGATGAGCCGCACCGGGATGGAGACCTACCGCGGCAATTACAGCGCCTACGTGCAGCACCGCCAGGAACGCTGGGCCCTCCGCCAGCAGATCTTCACCGCCGAAAAGGAACGCCTGGAAAAAGAGCTCGATTACATCCGCAAGAACATCGCCGGGCAGAACACCTTGCAGGCCAAGGGCCGCCTGAAGCGGCTCAGCCGCTACCTGGACGCCATCGACAAGGCCGGGCTGCAGGCTCTGCAGGGCAAGCAGTGGGCCGAGATCAGCGCCGAAACCGGCGCCACCAGCCAGATGATGAGCGTGGACGAAGCCCACCAGCGCGTCCGGGCCCTGCGCGACCCCGTGCTGCGCCCCCCGGAGCTCAAGCTGAACCTCGAGCCCAGGCAGCGCAGCGGCGAGATCGTGCTGCGCGCCGCCGATCTGGTCGTCGGCTATCCCGGCGAGCGCTTGTTCACGGTCAAGCAGATCGAGCTGCGCCGCCTGGAGTGCGCCGCCATCATCGGGCCGAACGGCTCGGGCAAGACCACCTTTCTCAAGACCATCCTGGAGCAGATCCCGCCCCTCTCCGGCGAGGTATCCCTGGGGGCCAGCCTGGAGATCGGCTACTTCGCCCAGGCTCACGAGGAGCTCGACCCCGGGCGCACGCTGGTCGAGGAGATCGAATCGGTCGCCGGAAATATGCTGCTCGCCGGTATTCGCAACTACCTGGCGCGCTTCCTCTTCACCGGCGAGGACGTCTTCCGCCAGGTTTCCACCCTGTCGGGCGGCGAACGCGGCCGCCTGGCCCTGGCCAAGCTGGCCCTGAGCGACGCCAATTTGCTCCTGCTCGACGAGCCCACCAATCACCTGGACATCCCCTCCCAGGAGATCCTTCAGCAGGTGCTGGCGGAGTACCAGGGCACCATCCTGCTGGTCTCCCACGACCGCTACCTGATCGATGCTTTGGGCACCCAGATCTGGGAGATCGAGCCGGCCGCCAAACGCCTGCGCACCTTCAAGGGAACCTACAGCGAGTACCGCGCCGAAAAGCAGGCCCTCGCCGAGCAAGCTAAAGCCCGCCGCGCCGCGCAGGCCGCCGCCCGTTGGACCGATGCGAATGGCTCGGAAGAGAGATCCGGGATTTCCCCCTACCAGCGCCAGGCGCGCCTGCATGAGATCGAAGCCCGGGTCGCCGCGCTGGAAAGCCGCCTGTCAGCGCTCAGCGAGCGCTTATCCGATCCCCCGGACGACCCGCAAGCCGTCCAGGACCTGGGTGAGGATTACGTCGAGGCGCAGAACGAGATCAACGCCCTGCTCTCCGAATGGGAACAATTACATGAAAAGTAGAGATTATCATCCCGCGCACAACAGCAACCTCAATCCGCGACCGACCCCGCCAGGATCTCCTCATCCCCGTTGTACCCCGGCAGCTGCGGCCAGCGGCGCGCGATCCAGATTACCGCCAGGATGCAGCCGATCCCGCCGGTGATCACTGCCAGCGGCGCGCCGATCAGCTGCGCCGCCACGCCCGCTTCCACCTCCCCGAGCTGCGGCCCCCCCATAAAGAAGATCTGGTTTACGCTCGTCATCCTGCCCCGGATGTAGTCCGGCGTGCGCAGCTGCCGGATGGTGTTGCGGATGATGGCGCTGACCGAATCCGAAGCCCCCACGAAGATCAGCCCCAGCATCGCCAGCACGAAAGAACGGGCGACGCCGAACAAGATGGTCGCCAGCCCGAAGGCCACCACCGAGCCCAGCAAGATCGGCCCCTGGCGGCGGATGCGCTCCATCTGGGACACCACCAGCGCGGCGGCCACGGCCCCGATCGACTGCGCTGCCGAGAGCCAGCCGTACTGCACCGCCCCCACGTGCAGGACGTCGCGCGCGAAGATCGGCATCAGCGTATTGGCCGATGAGAAGAAAGTGGCGAAGAAATCCAGCAGCATGCTCGACAGGATGATCGGGTGCTCGACGATGAAGCGCACGCCAGCGCGGATCGCCTCCAGGTTGACCGCCGACCTGCGCGTGGCCCTCGGGTCAGCCTGCTGGGCGACCGGGCCCATGGCGATCAAAGCCAGGATCACGGCCGCGTAGGTTAAGGCGTTGATCAGGTAGGTCCAGGCCTGCCCCATGTAAGCGATCACCAGCCCGCTCAACGCCGGCCCGACGATCGCGCCGGTCTGGAAGGCGATGGAAGTCAGGCTGAAGGCGTTGGGCAGGTCCCGGGCCGGCACCAGGTTGGGCACCAGCGACTGGCGCGCCGGCAGGTCGAAGGAGGCCGCCACCGCCCCCAGGGCCGTGATCAGGTAGATCTGCCACAAGGTGATGTGCCCCTGGAAGGTCAGCCAGGCCAGGAGTAAGGCTAACAGCGCCAGGGCGCTCTGGGTCAGGAACATCAACCGGCGGCGGTTGACCACGTCGGCCAGGGCGCCGCCCACCAGGGAGAAGACCACGATTGGCAGGACGCGCACCAGCCCCACCCCGCCCAGGGCGATCGGCTGGTCGGTGATCGTGCGGATGTGCCAGAACAGCGCCCAGGTTTGCATCTGGGTGCCGGCGACGGAAACGGCCAGGCCAATCCACAACAGGCGGAAGCGGCGGTGATGAAGCGAGGGCGGGATGTGGATCGTTCAGGTCCCCCAGTCCCGCAGGTACAGGAAGTCGTAGCCCACCGTTCGGTTGCTGAGCTTGGCGATCGGCGGCAGCACCCGCTTGAAATGGTTGCGGCGCACCAGGCGCACCACCTCGCGCACGAAGGCCTCCGGGAAGCCGGCTTCCACGCAGTCCTCCGGCGAGTAGCGCTGGTCGACCAGCAGGTAAAGCAGCTGGTCGGCGTCGGCGTAGGTGAAGCCCAGCTCGCCCTCGTCGGTCTGGCCGACCCACAGGTCGGCGGTGGGCGCTTTTTCGACGATCGCCTCCGGCACGCCCAGATCGCGGGCCAGCTGCCACACCTGGGTTTTATATAAGTCGCCCAGAGGGTTCAGGGCGCTGGCCGAATCGCCGAACAGGGTGGTGTAGCCCAGCAGGATCTCGGTCTTGTTGCCGGTGCCGACCACCAGCCCTTTGAAAGCCGATGACTGGTCGTAGAGCACGATCATGCGCGCCCGCGCCATGGCGTTGCCCCGGCGCACGTGGTCGGCTTCCGGGAAGCGGGCGAACAGCGGCTCGACCATCTCCGTGATCGGGAAGGTCAGGGACCGCACGCCCAGGGCGTCGATCACCAGCTGCGCGTGATCGAGCGACTCCGGGGAGGAGCTCTCGTAGGGCATGCGCACCGCCAGCACGTTCTCCGCGCCGAGCGCTTCGGCCGCCAGGTAGCAGGATAGGGAGGAATCGACCCCGCCGGAGACACCGATCACGGCGCGCGAAAAACCGGCCCGGGTGATCTCGGTGTGCAGGAAGCCGGTCAGGATCGTGCGGGCCAGCTCGGTGTTGATCGTTAGGTCGGATTTAACGGTCATCTTGCGATCCGTGATATTCACGTTGGATCTCCCCTTCGTGCACGACGACGAAATCGATGCCCAGCTCTTTACTGAGCTTTTCGCTGAGCGCTTCGATATAGGCTGGCGTGGTGACGCCGGCGCCTCCCGCCGATCTGCCCAGCACCACCAGCGAAATGGCGTATTCGGCGATGACCTGGCGCAGGACCTTGCCGAACTCGCCGTGGCGGACGACGATCTCGGCCTCGACGCCGGCTTTCTCGGCGCGCTCCTGGGCGATGGTCAGCAGGAATTCGCCCATCTCCTCGAGCTCCCCCTCGATATCGACGAGCACGGGCGAGGCGGTCATATCGAGGAAGTGCACGTTGCTGATGTGCAGGAAGACCAGTTCTGCGCCGCGTTCCTTGGCCAGGGCGATGGCCCGGTCCTGGTTGGGGAAGCTGCGTCTGCCGCCTCGGGTGGGGCACAGGATTCGCTCAGTCGTCATGCTGGACCTCCCTACTCCCTACCGTACAAACTAAAACCGGATCAACAGCCACAAGAATCCAACCGTCAGTGTGATGTACGTCACCGGCAGGCCCACCTTCAGGAATTCGCCGAACGAGATCGGCGAGTCGGTCTGCTGCGTGATCCCGGCGGTGACCAGGTTGGCCTCACCGCCGATCAGCAGGCCGTTGCCGCCCATGGCCGCCCCCATGGACAGCGCGTAATACAGCACTTGGCTGTTAGCCCCCGGGATGGTGGCGCTCAGGAAGCGCACGATCGGCAGCATCGAAGCCGCCAGGGGGATGTTGGCGATGGCGGTCGAGATCGTGCCAACCCCGAAGACGACCACGAAGACGCCCAGGACCAAATTATCCCCGATCAGCGTGCTGACCCGCCCGGCGATGATGCTGATCAGGCCGACCTCCTGGATGGCGCCGACCACGATGAACAGCGCCATGAAGAAGACCAGCGTCGTCCAATCGACGGCCTTGATCATCTGGTGTACGTCGGGCTTCAGCCAGATCAGCAGCATGGCCGCGCCCACCAGGGCCGGCACAGCCGGGACCATCTGCACGCTTTCGCCCAGGATAAAGCCCGCCAGCACCAGCAGGAAGACCACCCCGGATTTCCACAGGGCCTCGCGGTTCTCGAGCCCGGCGTTCTTCTCCAGCTTTTTGTACAGCTTGCGGGAGATGCCGCCGCCCTGCTTGCGGTATTCTGCTCGGTAGTGGTAGAGCACGTAGCCGCCCATCGCCGCCAACGCCAGCAGCACCCCAGCAGTCTGGTTGATCAGAAAGTCGTTGAAGCCGATGCCGGCGTAAGCGCCGATCAGGATGTTGGTGGGCGTGCCGACCAGGGTGGAGATCCCGCCCACGTTGGAGGCCAGCACCTCGGGGATGATCAGGGCCAGCGGGTTGATGCCCAGCGCCACGGCGATCTGCAGGCTGATCGGCGTCATCAGCAGCATGGTGGTGAAGTTGTCCAGCAGGGCCGAGGCGACGGCGGTCACGCCCATCAGGATCAGCGCCAGCAGCCAGCTGCGCCCCCGGCTCAGGCGGTAGGCCTGGAAAGCCATCCACTGGAAGATGCCGGTGCCCTCGATCACGTTGACGATGATCATCATGCCCATGACCAGGAAGATGACCTCCCAGTCCATGTATTCCAGGCCGCGCTCGAAGGTGAAGATGAACCAGCCCGGATTGAAGGCGCCGCCTACGTAGGAGACCACAAAGATCAGCGACAGGCCGGCCAGGGCGGCGGTGGTGCTGTGCAGCTTTTCGAAGGCGATCAGCAGCAGCACGCCCAGGAAGACCAGCGCAGCCACCCAAAAACCGGGCGTGATCTGGCGCTCCAGGGTCACCGCGCCTACCCGATAGATGCGCTCGGAGATCAGCTGCTGGAGCTCGGGCTGCTCCAGGGTGACGGTATAGGGGCTGAAGTGGGGCCGGGTGATCTCCACGCGCAGCTGGCTGATCGGCGCGCCGGGCAGGATCAGCGCCCAGCTGCCGTCCTCCTGGCTTTCCACCTCCGCCAGCGGCTCGTCTCCGCTTGTGGTCCAGGCCGCCACCTGCACGCCCTGCACCGGCTGCCCTTGGACATCGCGAACTTCCCCCGAGATCAGGAATCCCTGGATCTCCTCCTGGGCTGCGCCGGGACGCCAGTACAGGGCCGCGGCCAGCCCCAGGACGATCGCCAGACCGAGCAGCACGGTTAGCTGCATGGCTTTGCGGTGGGACCGGGTCATCCTCAGGCGTCCCCGCGCTCGTTGTGCTGGCCGTCGCGCAGCATGCGATCCAGTTCGCGCCGCACCAGGGCGGTGCGCTCGTCGCGCAGCAAGGGCAGCCGCGTGCGCGTGCGGTGCAGCTGGTTGAGGTCGAGTTCCGCCAGCGTCAGGGCTTCCTGGTGGTAGGGGCCTTTGGCAAGCAGCTCGCCGTTGGGGTCGAACACGGTCGAGCCGCCCCAGAAGTTGAGGCCGTCCTCGTAGCCCACTCGGTTGGCGTGGGCGATGAAAGCCGTGAACAGGCTGGCGTAGGCCCGGTTGATGTGTTCGACCCAGCGGGCCGATTCGAGCTGCGGCTCGGCGCGCAGGCCGCGCCCGGGCGAGGCCGAGGCGAACAGGAGCAGCTCGGCGCCGTCCAGCCAGAGCAGGTAAGGCGGGGAGGCGTGCCAGAAATCCTCGCAGATCAGCATGCCCAGCCGGCCGAAGCGGGTCTCGAAGGCGCGCACGGCGTCGCCCCAGGCGAAAAAGCGCCCCTCGTCGAACAGGCCGTAGGTGGGCAGGTAGACCTTGTGGTGCACGTGCAGCACTTCCCCCCCGGAGAGGTAAGCGGCGGCGATGTAGAAGCGGTGCCGGCGGTCTTCGTCCACGAAGCCCACCATCAAGTCGAGGTTCTGGCTCTTCTCGAGCAGCGGGCGGAAGATCGGGTCGGCCCGGTCGGGCCGGTGGGAGACCGTTGCGGCCAGGTCCTGCAGCACGTAGCCGGTCAGCGAAAGCTCCGGGAAGACCAGCAGGTCCGCCCCGCCGGCGTGAGCCTCGTCGGCCAGGGCCAGGTGTTTTTCCAGGTTGGCCTGGGCGTCGCCGAGGCGGGTGTTGATCTGGGCGAGGGCTAGGGTGAGTTTCATGGGGAGTGGGGTAGGAACAAATTCTTTTGTAGGGGCGAGGCAAGCCTCGATCTGTCATAGCGAGGTGCGCTCTGCGCGACGAAGCAGCTCAAGCTGTCATAGCGAGGGAGCGTCAGCGACCGAAGCAGTCTCAAGCTGTCATTGCGAGGGAGCGTCAGCGACCGAAGCAATCTCCTACTGTCATTGCGAGGTGCGCTCTCCGCGACGAAGCAATCTCCGCTCACTCAACCTCCTCCACCGGGCGTCTGAGATACAGCCACCCTGCCAGCAATCCGGCGGGGACCAGCACGATCAGCGCGCCCCAGGCGTCCAGCCGCAGTCCCCGCCACGCTTGCGCCGGGTCGGCTCGCAGGAAAGACAGCAGCAGGATCACCGCCGCTGCGCCGGAGACGGCCAGCGCCGCGGCGAGCCCGTTCCCCGGCAGCCGGCCGCGGGCTTCGGCGCGTTCGACCGCCCAGAAGACCGCCAGGCTAAGCAGCGCGCCGAGCAGCTGCGCCGGCAGGCGCAGGGAGACCACGCCCCACTCGTCGCGACTGGGCAGGCCCAGCCAATTGCCGGCCGGCGGGCCGTACGCGCAGCCGTCCAGCCAGCATCCCAGCCAGGCGCTGACCGCCAGCGCGGCCAGCAAGGGCAGCAGGGCGTCGGCCAGCTCGCCGAAGCGCCAGTCGCCGAATAATGCCAGCAAGGCCAGCGCCAGCAGGCCGCCCAGCAAACCGCCGAACCACGAGACGCCGCCCAGCCAGATTTGAAATATCTCGACCGGTTGGGCCTGGTAGTAGCTCCAGTTGAGCGCTGCGTAGGCGGCGCGCCCGCCGATCAGCGCGCCCGCCAGGGCCCACAGCCCGGCGTCCACCAGCGGCAGCGCCCGGCCTTCGGGCGCTCTCCAGGCGGCCCAGGCCAGGCCGACAGCCGCGCCCAGGCCGAGCATCAGCGAATAGGTGTAGACGGGGATGCCACCGGGCAGATTGAAGGCGACGGTCACGCTGGTAATGATACCATGCGGGGGTAGGGGCGAGGGTTGGGGTTCGTGGCGGGGATAGACGGCTCAGTGCTCGGCAGTGCGAGATGGGTCCCCGCCGTCGGGACGCCGGAGTGGGGATTTTGATATGCGATGGTTGAATGCGGGACCATCCACGAATGAATCAGGCAACCTCTGAACGGTCGTTGGTTGACAGGGTAAACGGGCAAGCACCGACTGTACAATGGCCGGAGCATTAAGGGGAGGGGCAAGGTATGCCTCGCCCGGATATCATAAGGAACAAGAGCTTTCTATTTTGTTAAGCCAGCTCGATTTGAGGTCGCTTATATTATTTACTGATAGCTCGATAACACTCCCATAGCTTGCCGTCTGCGCATACCGCTTGGGAGGGGCCGAACAGATTGTTTCCCAAGATTTGCGACGAAAAAGGAGAATAGCATGGAAGCCTCAAAGCATACTTACAAGAAATTGATTAACGCCTTGATTGTTCTGGCGTTATTTTTTTTCCCAATCGGACTAACGCAAGCCTCTACAGTCGATAGAACTCCCAATCCCTTCGGCGGCACCGTGATCGTACCCCCGGGAAACCCCATCGAGATAGCAATCGCCAATCCCACTGGTATCCCTGCGGCTGCAGATCTTCCTTTGGCTGTTCAGCTGGCTTTGAGCGATTTCGGCATGATCAAGGGGTTTGCAGTTCAGGCCAATGACTTCGACACCGGCTGTGATTCCACCACAGCTGCTACAGAGGCTGCCAACATCGTCGCTAACGCACAACACGTCGGTGTTCTTGGACCTATGTGTTCAAGCAGCGTGATTGGTGCTGCGCCAGTTTTTGAGACCGCTTTAC
Organism: uncultured Anaerolineaceae bacterium; assembly: GCA_964400875.1. Classification (GTDB taxonomy): domain Bacteria; phylum Chloroflexota; class Anaerolineae; order Anaerolineales; family UBA4823; genus CAYNWK01. The sequence goes on from CAYNWK010000095.1 coordinate 15,363, forward strand.
TGGTGATGATCACTTCTACAGCCACAGCTTTGGATCTTCATACTCACGGACCCAATGTCTTCAACCGGATTGTACCCGACGATCTGGAAGTTGAGTCCTGGGATAAATTGGTCAGCGGAATGGCATCCGTCCAGAGTTGGGAAGCTGACTTTCAAACCACTTATGGTCATGCTCCCTGGAATTTTGCAAAATATGCCTACGATGCAACCATGCTGCTGCTGACACGCATCCAGCAAGTTAGCAGTGTGGATGGCGGTGGAAATCTGGTGATCGACCGAGAAGCTTTGGCGACCGCTGTACGTACCACATCGAACTACAGCGGCCTTACCGGGCAAATTGCTCTTGATGTGCACGGAACCCGCTTGAACAACTTTGGGGTCGCTGTATGGACGGATGGCTTTGATGAAAACTTGGGTTCAGCCGTCTTGGCCAGCCCCAGTCTCGATCCACGCTGGTCGTGGATAAACGAAGATGCCACCCATTGGAGTCTAACGGCCAGGCCTGGTTTCATGCGTATCATCACCCAACCCGCCGTTCCACCCAGCAACCTTCTCTTGATGGACATCCCTCTAGGCGATATAGAGCTTCGCACGCGGGTGAGCTTCTCCCCAACAGAGAATATCCAACGAGCCGGGTTGATGATCTACAACTCCGACGGCAATCTTTTGGCGTTATACCATGCCTATTGTGATTTCTCCCCACCCGACTGCCCAGGTGAAGGAATCTTCTTCGACCATGTGGATCAAGGCGGCTTAGTCGGCAGTAGTTTCGCCACAACCACACCTTTGGCAGAGGATATGTACCTGCGGATCGTGCAATCTGGGGGGGATTTCTCGGCCTATGTCAGCACGGACGGGCGTGAATGGACGTTTATTGGCACGCACACGCCTGCTTGGGAGCCAGTCAAAGTCGGTCTTACAGCTGACATTTCTTGTTGCAGCGCCGCTGAAATCCCCGCTGATTTCGATTTCTTCGTAGCCCAATATCCGGCCTACAAACAGTATATACCTGTACTCCAAAAACCTGCCTCACCTTGAGTGCCTGACCTACAAGCAGCTTTTAAGCGAGCCTTGCGAAACATTCGCAAGGCTCGACTTAGTTAAAGGTCCAGGGCGATTCTGGCTGGAAAGTTCGGCGGTGCTCATGATGCCTGGCCCATTGGAGATTCGAGCAGAAAGCCCAAGAACGTCCTCCCACCCAGCGCTGGCGATCGGTTTCCGCCACGTGCAGTGCCTATACCCACAGGCTTTTATACCCATCCTGAGATAAGTGTCCCCAGTTGGCAGCCCCAGGCGGGAAGGGAGCGCGAATTTTAGTCTGATCAATAAATTTACACCTGTAAAGTGCACGAAGGATTTAAAGCAATTTTATTTGTCTGCCTTTGTGTCCGTTGTGGTAAATGATCCTGTGCCGGTGAAAAGACTGGCCGGAAATCGAAACCCCCTGCTGGGTGAGGGATAGGGTTTGAGGCGGGGCTGGCGCGGGCAGAGCGTCCGTTGAGGCAGGTCCGTTGGGGTCGGGCTGTTGGGGCAGGGCTGTTGGGGCAGGGCTGTTGGGGCAGGGCTGTTGGGGCAGGGCTTGTCCCTGCCCCCCGCCTCCCGTCATAGCGAATAAGATGACATTGTCAAGGCCTTCTTTAAGAGAATTGGGTTGA
>CAYNWK010000096.1:0-16883 GCA_964400875.1 uncultured Anaerolineaceae bacterium
ACCCTAACACGCCTGTTCATTGCCCAAAAGGCAGCCTCGTGCTATAGTATGTTCGCTTTTATGAGTTCAGGTAGTATTGCGTCCGATCCTCAGCTTACCTAAACTCTTCGCGGTCAGGCCATGGCAAGGCGCAAACCTTGCAACCCCCAGCCAGCAGCAATATGCTGACTATGCGAGCGCACCTTTAACCAGGAGGCAGACCCATGGCGTTCAACCCCTCTCCCGAACCAGACCCGCTTGACGGCGCGACAGAACCCGTTGCAGTGAGCCAACGAATCCAATCCATTGATTACCAGCGCTACCTGTGGCAGGGCCGGGTCGGCCCGGCCTTCTGGACGGTAGCGAGCGCGATCTCCCTGACCGTCAACGTGATCCTGATCGTCATCCTGGTGCTGCTGGGCCGGCAGATGTTCAGCCTGAAAGGCTTGCTCAACCAGCAGTTGCTCGGCGGTTTGTATTACAATTTCGTACGCATGGACCAGGCGCGCATCACCACGACCATCCAGGTGGAGGACACCATCCAGGTGAACGACAGCATTCCGGTCGTTTTCGACCTGCCTTTGAAACAGGATACCGAGGTCACCCTGACCGAGAGCACGCCCATCGTCGGCGCGACCGTGTACCTCAACGGGCAGCCGGTCCCGCTGGACCTGGTCCTGCCGGCCGGCACCGGGCTGAATATCCGCCTGGATATGACCGTACCGGTGAACCAGACCGTGCCAGTCGTCCTGGACGTGCCAGTCAGTTTGAGCGTGCCGGTGGACATCCCGCTCAACCAGACCGATCTCCACGACCCGTTCGTCGGCTTGCAGGAGGTCATCTCCCCCTACTACTGGCAAATCGCCAGGACCCCCGATTCGTGGAAGGATACGCCTTTGTGCGGCAGCCTGACCGGCTGGATGTGCGCTTGGCTGCTGGACACGAATTGAAACAGCTTAGAAATTTCATCATCTAGAGGAGGCTATGGTAAACGGCACCGAGATACACACACTTTCCAACGGCTTGCAGGTGATGCTCAAAGAGATCCACACTGCGCCGTTGATCAGCCACTGGGTATGGTACCGGGTGGGCTCGCGCAACGAGCGACCCGGCACCACGGGCGTCTCCCACTGGGTGGAACACATGCAGTTCAAAGGCACGCCTCAGTTCCCCGCCAGCGTGCTGGACAAGGCCATCTCCCGGGAGGGCGGCTACTGGAACGCCTTCACCTTCCTGGATTGGACCACTTACTTCGAAACAATGCCCGCAGCCAAGATCGACCTGGCACTGCAGCTGGAGGTCGACCGCATGCTCAACAGCCTGTTCGACCCCGAGGAAGTCGATTCCGAGCGCACGGTGATCATCTCCGAGCGCCAGGGCAACGAGAACGAGCCGCTCTTCGTGCTGGGCGAGGAGGTGCAGGCGGCGGCTTTCCGGGTGCATCCCTACCACCACGAGATCATCGGGGACATGGCCGACCTGCGCACCATGCAGCGAGAGGACCTCTACAACCACTACCGAGCTTATTACGTGCCCAACAACGCCGTTCTGGCGATCGCCGGCGACTTCGAGGCGGGTGAGATGCTGGCCCGGGTCAAAGAGATGTTCGAACCGGTCCCCTCCGGAGAGGCGCCCCCCGCCCCGCAGCGCGCCGAGCCCGAGCAAAGCGGTGAGCGGCGTGTGACCGTCTCCGGGCCGGGAGAGACCACGTTCCTCCAGATCGCTTACCGCTCACCGGCGGCTTCCGACCCGGATTTCTTTCCCTACCTGGTGGCGGATAGTTTGCTCACCGGGGCCAGCAGCCTGAACATGTTCGGTGGGGGCATCTCCAACAAGACTTCACGCCTGTACCAGGCACTGGTGGAAGCCGACCTGGCGGTCACCGTCTCCGGCGGTCTGATGGCGACCATCGACCCCTACCTGCACAACATCGTCATCACCTTGCACCCGCAAGCGACGACAGATCAGGCCATCGCCGTGCTGGAAGACGAGCTCAAACGGCTGCAAGATGCGCCCCCGCCCGCTGCGGAGCTCGAACGGGCCGTCAAACAAGCCCGGGCGCTGTTCGCCTACGGCAGCGAGAGCATCACCAATCAGGGTTTCTGGATGGGCTACGCCGAGATGTTCGCCGATTACGGCTGGTTCACCGGCTACCTGGACCAGCTGGCTGCGGTTAACCCCGAGGACGTGCAGCGCATCGCTCAGACTTACCTGCTGCCGCACAACCGGGTCCTGGGCGTCTACCATCCGGAAGAGGATGGGAGGCGGTCGGCATGAACCCACGCTACCGCAACCAAGAACTTGCTCCGGACAACCTGGGCTCGCTGCCCGGCGCTGACGACGTCACCCGCGCCGAGCTGCCCAACGGGATCGTCGTGCTGGCTCGCTCCAACTTCAACAGCATGTCGGCGGTGATCAGCGGTTACCTGCAAGCCGGCAGCCTGTTCGAGAGCGACGAGCTGCTCGGCCTGGCCGGTTACACCGCCTCGGCGCTGATGCGCGGCACTACCCAGCACAGCTTCGCCGAGATCTACGAGAGCCTGGAATCCATCGGCGCCAGCCTGGGTTTCAACGGAGGCACGCACACGACCAGTTTTGGCGGGCGCGCCCTGGCCGAGGACCTGGACCTGCTGTTGGGAACCCTGGCCGAAACCATGCTCAACCCGGCCTTCCCGGAAGACCAGATGCAGCGGCTGAAAAACCAGCTGCTCACCGGCCTGGCGATCCGCGCCCAGGATACCCGCGAGATGGCCTCGCTGGCCTTCGACCAGATCGTTTACCACGGCCACCCCTACAGCCGACCTGAAGACGGCTACCCGGAGACCGTACAGCGCATCACGCCCGAGCACCTGGCCGAATTCCACCAGCGGCATTACGGGCCGCGCGGCATGGTGATCACCATCGTGGGGGCGATCGACCCGCAGCTGGCGGTCGAAAAAGTCAGCCGTGTGCTGGGTGATTGGAATAACCCTGACCAGCCCGAACCGCCGGAGCTGCCCGCGCCGGCCGAACTGGAAAGCCTGGCAGAGAGCGCCATCGACATTCCCGGTAAGTCCCAAGCCGATATCGTGCTGGGCGCCGCCGGTCCGCAGCGGCGCTCTCCGGACTACCTGGCGGCCGCGCTGGGCAACAACGTGCTGGGGCGCTTCGGCATGATGGGACGCATCGGCGACTCGGTGCGGGAAAAAGCCGGGCTGGCTTATTATGCGTCCAGCCACCTGAGCGGCGGCATCGGCCCCGGGCCGTGGTACGTTTCCGCCGGGGTCAATCCGGCCAACGTGGAACAGGCTATCAGCCTGATCCGCCAGGAGATCGCCCGCTTCGTTGAAGAGCCCGTAACCGCAGAGGAACTGTCCGACAGCCAGGCCAATTTCATCGGCAGCCTGCCGCTGTCGTTGGAATCCAACCACGGGGTCGCCTCGGCGCTGCTCAACCTGGAACGCTACCAGCTCGGTCTGGACTATTACCGTCGTTACCCGGATTTGATCCGCGCCGTCACCCGTGAACAGGTGCTGGAAACCGCCAGCCGCTACCTGCACCCGGACCGCCTGGGCGTCGCCGTTGCCGGGCCGCCCTGATCCCGTCCTTCGGACGGAAGTCGAACCAGCCAGGATGCTCGCCACCGGAATCGACCTGATCGAAATCTCACGCCTGGAGCGCGCCATTCAACGCCACGGAGACCGCTTCCTGCGGCGGGTTTTTACGCCTGCGGAGCTGGATGAGGTGGGCGGCAACCCAGCTTCCCTGGCGGCGCGCTTCGCCGCCAAAGAAGCCGTCGCCAAGGCGCTGGGCACCGGCATCGGGGCGGTCACCTGGCTGGAGATCGAGGTGCTGCGCGGCCCGGCCCGTGAGCCCAACCTGCACCTGATGGGCGCGGCGGCGCGGTTGGCGAGCGAGAACCGGCTGCACCAGTGGTCGCTTAGCCTGAGCCACACCCACACCCATGCCATCGCCATAGTGGTCGCCCTTCACGACGACGTTGGCGTGGCGGGGTGCATTTGACCATCTAAGAAGCAAAACCTTTCTATAATCTGTCCTAAGGAGGAAGCTGCAATGTCCCGCTTTCTGCGCCGCGTGCTCGCCGGGCTGCTGGCCCTGATCCTGCTGTTGTTGCTCGCCCTCGCCGTGCTGATACCCGTCACCGTGCGCCGCTCCTTCCCCCAGGTAGACGGCGAACTGCGCCTATCCGGCCTCCAGGCCCCGGTAGATGTGTACCGCGACGCGGATGGCATCCCCCAAATTTACGCCCAAAACGTACACGACCTGTTCTTCGCCCAGGGCTTCGTGCACGCCCAGGACCGCTTCTGGCAGATGGATTTCAACCGCCACCTCGGGTCTGGCCGCCTGGCGGAGATGTTCGGCGAGCAGCCTCTGGGCACGGACAAATTCTTGCGCACCCTGGGCTGGGAGCGCGTGGCGCGCGCGGAAATCGAGCAGATGGACCCGGAGAACTTAGCTATCATGCAGGCTTATGCCGAGGGGGTCAACGCCTACCTGGAGGGCCGGTCAGCCGGCAGCCTCAGCCTGGAACATACCGTCCTGGGGCTGATCGCCACCGGCTACCAGGTGGAACCGTGGGAACCGGTGAACAGCCTGACCTGGGCCAAAGCGATGGCCTGGAACCTGGGCGGCAACATGGATGGAGAAATTCAGCGCGCCATCCTGCTGAAGACGCTCAGCCCGGAGCAGCTGGCGCAGATCATCCCGTCTTACCCAGAAGACCGTCCCGTGATCGTGCCAGACTTCCAGATCCCGGTAGAAACGGGAAGGATACCTCAAGCCAGCTCGGCCGGAGCCTACCAGTTGGCTGCGCCGCTATTCGCCGACGTGCAGGCGCAGGCCGCCGCCCTGGACGCGCTGCTGGGCCCTTCGGACGCAAGCGTCGGTTCCAACAACTGGGTGATCGCCGGAGACCGGACCGCCAGCGGGCAACCCTTGCTGGCCAACGACCCCCACCTAGGCGAGCAGATCCCTTCGATCTGGTACGAAGTAGGCCTGCACTGCGAGCCGGCCGGCCCGGATTGCCCCTACCAGGTGAGCGGCTTTTCGTTTGCCGGCGTTCCTGGCGTGGTCGTCGGTCACAACGAGCGCATCGCCTGGGGGGTCACCAACACCGGCCCCGACGTCGAAGACCTGTACCTCGAGAAGATCAACCCGGAGAACCCGAACCAGTACGAATTCGAAGGGCAGTGGGTAGATATGGACCTGGTGCAGGAGACCCTCCAGGTCAACGGGGGCGATCCGGTGGATCTGACCGTGCGCTACACGCGCCACGGCCCAATCATCTCTGAGACATACGGAGACCTGGAAGATTTCAGCGCGAAGACAGGCATTGAGGTGCCAGAGAACTACGCCATCGCGCTGCAGTGGACGGCGCTGCAGCCCTCTTTCGTCTTCAGGGCGATTTTAGGATTCGATCGCGCCCAGAACTGGGAAGAGTTCCGCCAGTCTGCCCGGGATTTCGCCGTCCCGGCCCAAAACCTGGTCTACGCCGACGTTGACGGCAATATCGGCTACCAGATGCCCGGCTGGATCCCGATTCGCTCGCAGGGCGACGGCACCCTGCCCGCGCCTGGCTGGACTGGGGAATACGAATGGGAAGGCTTCATCCCCTTCGAAGAGCTGCCCTACACCTTCAACCCGGAGTCGGGCTACGTGGTCACCGCCAACAACAGTGTTGTAGGGCCGGACTACCCCTACCAGATCGCCGACGTCTTTGCCTACGGCTACCGGGCCGACCGCCTCGTGTCGCTGATCGAGAACGCGCCCGGGCCGATCACGATCGAGTACATCCAGCGGATGCAGGCGGACAATAAGAACCTGAACGCCGAAAACCTGGTGCCCTTGCTCCAGCAGGTCCCCTTGGGCGAGGAGCGGGAGCGGCAGGCGCTGGCCCTGTTCGACGGCTGGGATTACCAGCAAGGCGTGGATTCGGCGCCCGCTGCGCTCTTTGAGGTCTTCTGGAAGCACCTGTTGGCGGCGACTTTCTGGGACGACCTGCCGGAGGGTTACCGGCCCGACGGCGGCGACCGCTGGTACACGGTCGTGGGCCAGCTGGTCGATCAGCCGGACAGCCCCTGGTGGGACAACCGGACCACCACCGCGATCGAGAACCGCCAGGCGATCTTTTCCGAGGCCTTCGCCGCGGCCGTGGAGGAATTAAACTCCTCCCAAGGAAGCAACCCCTCCCGCTGGAACTGGGGCGACCTGCACACGCTGGTCTTCCACAATGAATCCCTGGGGGATTCGCCGGTTGGCTTCCTGTTCAACCGCGGGCCCTTCCGCGTCTCTGGGGGCTCCGACCTGGTCAACGCCACGCGTTGGAACGCCTCCGAAACGGAGGATACGTACATGGTTCGCACGCTGCCGTCTATGCGCATGATCGTGGACCTGAGCAACCTGGAAAATTCCCTCGCCATACACACCACCGGCCAATCGGGACACCCGTACCACCCTCATTACATCGATATGGCCGACCGCTGGCGGAACTTCGAGTACCATCCACTGTACTGGGGGCGCGTCCAGATCGAAGCGGCTGCCGCCGATCACCTGCGCCTGACGCCTTGAGCAAACGGCGGCGTCGATTAATCTCGCCGTGATTGTTAAAACAAAATTGGCGAGGGTGGGCCGTTAGCCCACCCTCGCCAATTGTTTTTTTTAAGGGAATCTCAGGCCTCTAACTTGCGCGCCGCCCGCGCCCGCTCCCTGAAAAACTCGATCACCCCCGGCAGCACCGAAATCAGGATGATCATCAAGATCACCAGCGTGAAGTTGTTCTGTACGGCCGGAAGGTTGCCGAAGAAATACCCCCCAAAGGTAAACAGGCTCACCCACACGATGCCCCCCACCACGTTGTAGGCAATGAAATGACTGTAAGACATAGCCCCGACCCCCGCCACGAAGGGGGCGAAGGTGCGGATGATGGGGATAAAGCGCGCCAGGATGATGGTCTTGCCGCCGTGCTTCTCGTAGAACTCGTGGGTGCGCTCCAGATATTCTTTCTTAAGGAAGCGGATGTTGCCGCTGAAAGCGCGCGGGCCGATAAAATGCCCGACCCAGTAATTAACCGTATCGCCGAGGATCGCCGCAATGCCCAGCAAAGCCACTGCCCACCAGACGTTGAGCGCGCCCAGCCCGGCGAAGGTGCCGGCTGCAAAGAGCAGTGAATCTCCCGGCAAGAAAGGAGTCACCACCAGGCCGGTCTCCATGAAGATGATGGCGAATAGGATCAAATACGTCCAGGTGCCGTACGTCTGGATGATGACGCTCATATGTTCATCCAGGTGCAAGATGAAATCGATAAAAAATGTGATCAGATCCATACTGCGGAATTCCTATCTCTGAGAAAGATTACCTTCACCGGTAAACCCGCGCCGGTCACACCCCGCGGCCATTAAAAGGCCGCGAGATTATAGCAGGCTTTGGTGAATTAAGTTACGTGCAGCTCCCCTTCAGACGCCTTCCTAAAGGAACTGTTAGCCCATAACAAGGTGATAAAGGTCGTCAGGGCCAGGGCGAATAGGGCATATGGGGTGATCGCAGCAACACGGAAAACGAAGGAAGTCCCGGCCGCATCCGCCGGGGCGAGCTCGGCGCCGACGGAGAGCAGCGTCAGGCCGTTCCACAACCCGTGGATGGTCACAGCGGTAAGGTAAGCCACGCCCAGGCGCAGGTAGCGGCGCTCCCGCCAGGCCAGGGCCAGGGCCCAACCGGTCAGACCGGCGGTGAAGATGTGCATCACGGCAGTGCCGATGCGGATCAGCACCACCCAGGCCCAATCCTGGGCATTGCTGCTGAAAGCCAGGTTTTCGAACAAGGCGTAGCCTGCGCCGCTCAACAGGCCGGCCGAAAAGCCGTCCCGGGGGGAGATCTGCCGCCCAACGAGCAGCCAGACCCCGATGGGTTTGAACAGCTCTTCGATCAAAGGCACCAGCACCGCGCCGAAGACCAGGGCCAGATAAGCAACAACGGGCCGCATCAGGAAGGGTGAGAGCAAGCGCTGGACTGCCTCCGGGGACGGCGCGCCGAAGCTCAACCTCTGCGCCAGATTCACCAGATCGCTGCTCAACTGCGGATTGCTCGCCAAATACAGGCCGCCGATCACCAGGTAAAGCAGCAAGACCGCCAGTTCGGCGATCAGGATCAAAACCGGTCCAAGCACCAGCCCGCTGGCCAAAACGCCCCAGGTGCGCTGGGCCTCAGCGGTGGGCAGTCCTCGCCGGCCCAGGTAGTACAGCCACCATACGGGTATCGCCACGGCCACCAGGTGCAGCGGCGGGAGCAGCAGCCAGGCCAGGCTCTGATTTTGACTGACCCAATAGCCTGCCAGGAGCGCCAGCGGGGCTATCAGGATCAACCAGCCGGGATGCTGCAGTTGGAAACGGGCGATCCAGCGAGGCCCGATTTCTCCACGTCCGAATAAGTCCAACAGGGCGAGACCACCCGAAGGGATCAGCAGTACCCCGCTGAAAAATAAACCGGCAGCCAGCAAGAACATCGGTGTGGCGCTCTCCACCGGCATGGCCTGGTCAAAACGCCAGGTCAACGCCAGGACGAAAGTGCCCACGGCAGAGCTCCACAGCATGACCAGGCCTAGAGCGCTCAAGGCAAACTGCACGGCCGAAGACCAATTCATGCGCTGGCGCTCCGGGGCAGGCCCCGGCTGGTTACCTTCCGGCGTGGGAAAATCGTAAATGGTGTCTGTCACGGGGGTTCTCCGTCGAGGTGGGGCGCTGGCTTGCCGGTCAACGTTCCTCGATCGTAATGCCCAGGATCTCGTCGCCCGGCGGCAGGTTGGCGTTCTCGGCCGGATTGCGGGTCGACAGATCGCGCACGACATCCATGCCTTCGATCACCTGCCCAAAGATAGTATAGAGTCCGTCGTAGCTGGGCGCCGGGGACGTGGTGATGAAGAACTGGCTGCCGTTCGAATCGGGTCCGGCGTTGGCCATGGCGAACACGCCCGGCTGGTCGAATTTAAGGTCGGGAGCGATCTCGTTGCTGAAAGCATAACCAGGCCCGCCGAAACCGGTGCCGGTGGGGTCGCCGGCCTGGGCGATCTGCCCCGGCAGCACCCGGTGGAAGGTAACGCCGTCGTACCAGCCGTTGCGCGCCAGGAAGACGAAGCTATTCACGGCGAACGGCGCCGCCTCAGGGTAGAGCTCCACCACGATGTCACCCTTCTCGGTGGTGATGGTCGCCTGGTAAGACTTGAGCGGGTCGATCTCCTGGGGCGGGCATTGCGTGTACTGCCGCTCTTCCAGCAGCAGCAAGTTCATGATGATCTCCAGGCTGCCGAAGTCGCGCGGGCCGTTGTAGTACTTGCTGTTGATCAAGATGGAGGGCGTCCCGGGCAGGCCGATATCCCGGTTGGTCTCCCAGGCTGACTGGGCCAGGGACTGGTTCTCTTCGCTGAGCATGTCGGTGTTGAACTGTTCGACGTCGAGGTCGAGCTCGGCGGCGCGTTCCGCCAGCCAGCCCTGGAAATCTTCGATTGATAAATCCTTCCACTCGTCCTGCCGTTCGAAAAGCAGGTCATGCATGGCCCAAAACTCGCCCTGGGAGCCCGCGGCCTCTGCAGCTTGCGTCGCCAACAGGGCTTTATCGTGGTTGTTGACCAGGGGGAAATGCCGGTAAACTACGCGCAGGTCTTGCGGGTATTCTTCTTCTAATCGCGTCAGCACGGACGTGAATTCAGCGCAGACCGGTCACTGAAAGTCGCCGTACTCGATAAGGGTCACGTGGGCTGAATCCGGGCCTTTTACCCAATCCGCCTCGCTGACTGGCGGGAAGAGCGACTGTTCGGTGGGCCCCGGGGTCGGCAGCAGGCTCACGACGGTGCAGGCGGCTCCATCGCCGGAAGAAGCCGCCTCCGCCTGCGTGGGCGGCGGGGAGGTCTCCGTGGGCGCGGCGGTATCCGTAGGCGGTCCCGCGGTTGGGCTGGCGCTCTGGCAGGCCGCCAGGATCAGCGCCAGGACCAAAAACAGCAAACTTATACGTCTCGACATTTAAGGGTTTTCTCCATCATGTTTAAAAAACAAGTTCTTACGCTGGCGCACGCCAAAGTATGCGCTAAACGAAGGCTCATTATAACCGCTGGGGAGAGATGCCGGATGAGAACAGGATTAACCATGGTCACCCTCTCGAAGACGGTCATGCCAACCGCAGCGAAGCATCCTTGAGACCATAGTAGGAAGCGGCGCTGGTGGATTTACTCAAAAACCTGGTGAGGTTTGACCATCGATCACCCCCTCACCTACCCTCTCTCCAAGGGGAGAGGGATTAAACTTAGGCAGCAAGCGGTACTTTAACTCTTCCAGGGAATGGCTTCAGGATTAGTTTAGGGCCCAAACGCCTCTCCCTGGAAGGGAGAGGCTGGGTGAGGGTCGATCAATCGTTTACCGCAATTAACTTATCTAGGCGGAAGCATACCGCACCTGGGGGAATGTATTTTATTTCTCTCACCACATCCCCAAAGTGGGAAAGTCCCCGCGCTGGAATTCCTCGACCCGGCGGCGGCAGCCGGGGCTCAGGTCCGCCGGCAGCGCATCCAGCGGGAAAAAGGCCACGCGCTCGATCTCGAGGTCGGACTTCCCCGTCAGGCTGAAATCGCGGGTGAGGAAGGCGGTGATGTGGTCGCTCTTGCGGCTGTAAAAGTGGGTATAAACCCCAAACAGTTCCAGTTCCCCCAGGGTCGCGCCGCACTCCTCGGCGGCTTCCCGGCGGGCGGCCCCCACCAGATCCTCGCCGCGCTTGACGCCGCCGCCAGGAAAGAACCAGGCGTCCTGGTAGGTATGCCGGACCAGCAGCACCTCGCCGTCCTGGACCAGCAGCAAGCGCACGCCCAGGGTCACCGGCCTGGTAAAAAACCAGCGGATCCGCATGAGCGCGTAAGCGAACCGGTAGGCGGCTTTAAGAAGCGCCCGCATTGTCTTTCGCGCCCGCGTTGTCCGTCGCGCTCGCATCGCCTTTCGCGCCCGCATCGACCGCCCGCTGCAGCTGTTCTACCGAGTTCATCCAGGCCACGCGCTGGAGGAAAGCTGCTAACGAAGGACTCTGGGCGCGCAGGGCGCGCACCGCCGCGCCGACCGGGTCCTCGCCAGCTTCGCCGCCCGGTTGGTCGGCGTAAGCCCCGTAGAAGGCGAAGTAAGCCTGGTTGAGTTTACGCAGGTGGCGGTAGCCGTGATCCCAGAAGAATACCCGGCGCGCTTCCATATAAGCTTCGGCCTCGTCAACCTCCCCCGCCGCCAGCAGCTCGTCCACCTTCAGGCGGGTGATGCGCATTTCCTCGCGAAAGTCGAAAACCGGCGTGTCCGGTCCTTCCACTGGACCTGGCTCGGTCTCCGGCGTCGGCGAGGGCACCAGGTCGGGATAGTAACGCTCCATCACCGCCCGGCCGATCTCTTTCCCGGCGATGGAAGCCACCGTTTCGTTGAACGTGCGCAACTCCGGGCTGTCCAGATAGCTCAAGCCCAGCGGGCGCAATGTCAGGTAGTTGTGAGTCCACTCGTGTGAGATCACTTCCGTGAGCCAGTTCAGGTCTGTGGTTTGCATCACCATGGTCGGGTAAACGCCGATCCCGCCCACGTCAACCACCAGGCTCGAAACGTTCAGCGCCTGATCGACCTGGCCTTCCAGCGCGGCGCGCTCGTCAACCGGCATGTCGGCGGTCAGCGAGATGTTGGCGTCCTGGCGGATGACGTCCCGTGGTGAGACGATCAGGGCGGTGGGCAGCGAAGAGGAGCGGTACCACACCGGCGGGATCGGCTGCCCGCCCAGCGTCAAACCCATCTCCGCCAGGACGGAGGCGACCTGATCCTGCAGGATCGATTCCGCCAGCGGAGCGACCTTCTCTTGCAGCGCTTTGAGCGCTTTCATCTGCTGCTGTTGGGAGGCAGAGGCTGCGGCGGGATCATCCACCGCCGGATCGGCGTAGATGGCGGTCACCTCGCCATCCAGCTGACCGATGCGCGCTACCAGGGACAGGTTATCCAGGACCACCGCCCGGCGCTGCTCCGGGGTGAGCTGTCCGGCCAATCCCAGGGCGAGCTGGTCGAGCTTCGTTTCGAAGGCCGCTAAGGTCCAGCTTACGTAGTTGAACTCCAGGTCGCGAGTGAAGGCACGCACACGCTGGAGCTCGTCGCCGGAGGGAACCACGCTGGCGCCCAGGATGCTGATCGCTACCAGCGCCAGCAGGAGCAGGCGCAGCCAGCGCCACAGACCGGCGGCCAGGGGTCTAATTCGGTGTACGTACCAATTCCTAAACTTCATACCTAAGAGGAGATATTACATCTTTCTCGACTGCTCGTCAAACTGGATTTTTTCAGTATGCTATAATCGCGCCACCTTATTTTATGAAAGCATCTCAGAACAACTTATGAACTTCCTGATCACAGGCGCGGCGGGCTTTCTCGGCTCCGCCCTGGCCAACCGTTTGGCGCGCCAGGGCCACCAGGTGCGCGGCCTGGACGACCTCTCCACCGGCAACCCGCAGGCGCTCTCCCCTGACGTGCTCTTCACACGCGGCGACGTCAACGATCGCCCCAAGCTCTGGACGCTGCTGCAGGAGGTCGATTGCGTCTACCACCTGGCGGCGCGCGTGCTGGTGGCCGAATCGGTGCTCTATCCGCGCGAGTACAACGCCGTCAACGTCGGCGGCACCGTCAGCCTAATGGAAGCGATGCGCGACGTCGGCGTTCGCCGGGTGGTGCTGGTCTCTTCCGGGGCGGTGTACGGGGACCAGCAGAAACAGCCTTTAAAGGAAAGCGCCCCACCCGACCCGCACTCGCCCTACGCGGTCTCCAAGCTGGCGGCGGAATATTACGTGCGCACCATCGGCAACCTGTGGGATATTGAGACGGTCAGCCTGCGGGTGTTCAACGCCTATGGGCCCGGGCAGAACCTGCCGCCCTCCCACCCGCCCGTGATCCCCAACTTCTTGCGCCAGGCCGTGCGCAATGGGACCCTGGTGCTCCACGGCGACGGCAGCCAGACCCGCGATTACGTCTTCGTGGACGATGTCCTTAACGCTATGGTGTCTGCCTCGACGGCGCCTGAGGTCAACCGCCTGATGATCAACGTGGGCAGCGGGACAGAGACCAGCCTGCGCGAGCTGAGCCGCCTGGTGATGGATATCACCGCCAGCGACGCGGAAGTGATCGTCAACCCTCACGCCGAACCCGGCGTGTCCCGCATGTGCGCCGACCTGGCCATGGCGCGGGAAAAATTGGGCTACCAGCCGCGCATTTCCCTACCCGAAGGGCTGCGTCTGACCCTGGAACGCGACCCGCGCTTCAGCGGCGAGCTCCCCACCCGGCCTATTCGCTCGTGAAGAAATGAATGACGGCTCGCTGAGCAAGCCGCCATTCATTCTATGGACTTATAAGACGTTGACGTCGTGGACGCCGGATTCTTCCCGCCCGGCGGGGGTGATGCGGATGAACTCGGCCCGCTCCCACAGCTCTTCCAGGTTCATCGCCCCGGCGTAGCTCATCCCGGAACGCAGCCCGCCGAGCAGCTGGTGCAGAATATCGGCGACGCCCCCCCGGTACGGCACCACGGCCTCTACCCCCTCTGGGACCACCTCCTGCCATTCCTCCGGCTCGACTTCATCCTCCCGATCGATCTGCTTACGAGCGACATTGGCGCTGAGCGAAGCCATGCCGCGCACAACTTTGAAGCGCCGCCCGTTGCGGATCACGGCCGCCCCGGGGCTCTCGTCGGTGCCTGCCAGCAGGCTGCCCAACATCACCGTGCTGGCCCCAGCTGCTAACGCTTTGGTGATATCCCCGGAGTTGCGCAGCCCGCCATCGGCGATGATCGGCACCCCCAAAGCCTGCCCGGCCTCGGCGCAATCGGCGACGGCGGTCAGCTGGGGAACACCGAACCCGGTCACCACGCGGGTGATGCAGATCGAACCAGAGCCCACACCGACCTTGACGGTATCCGCGCCGGCTTCCGCCAATTGGCGCACGCCTTCCGAAGTGGCTACGTTGCCGGCAATCACCGGCGCCTGCGGGAACCGCGCTTTCAGGCGACGGACCATCTGGAGGACGTGATCGGCGTGCCCGTGAGCCACATCCACGACCAGCACGTCGGCACCGGCTTCGATGCAGGCCGCGGTGCGCGCCTCGTCTTCGGAGCGCACCCCAACCGCCACACCGACACGCAAGCGCCCTTTGGCATCCTTGGTGGCTTCCGGGTGCTGCTGCATCTTGAGGATATCCTGGGCGGTGATCAGGCCGACCACCCGCTCTTCGGCGTCGATCAGGGGCAGCTTCTCCAGGCGGTGAGCGTGCAGCGTCAGGCGGGCTGCGTCCAGGGTTTCGTCCACCGGCGCAGAGATCACCCGCTCCCGGGGCGTCATGGCCGCTTCGACGAGTTCGCTATGATCAGTCGTCAGGATCAGATCGCGCTCGGTCAACATGCCCAATAAATGACCCGCCTCGTCGGTGACGACCAGACCGCCTATGCCCACTTCGACCATCTTTGCGCGCGCCTCTTCCAGCGTGGCGTCCGGGCGGATGGTGATCGGGTTCTCGACCACGAAGCTCTCGGCGCGTTTGACCCGCTGGACAATGCCGGCCTGGTGTTCGATGTCCATAAAGCGGTGCACGATGCCGATGCCGCCGGACTGGGCCATGGCAATCGCCATCTCCGCTTCGGTGACGGTGTCCATGTTGGCGCTGATGATCGGCATGGCCATGCGCACGCCCGGCGCCAGCCAGGTGCCGGTATCCACCTGTGAACGGCTGCGAATGGACGAATGTTTGGGCACCAACAATACGTCGTCAAAGGTCAATCCGGTTTCTTGACGCAGTTTCATCTCATCCTCCAATCAGATTTCTCCCTCCTGTTCGCACCAGGCAGGGCGATAGCAGCTGCCTTGTTATCGCAGTCGCCTTCCCAGAAAGTGGGGACAAATCGTCTAAATACGATTGTCTTCTCGCGCCGGGTACTTACTGGGAATATTGTACAATATTCCCATGCCAGAACAGATTCATCTGGAGCGCACTTTTTTCCGGAGAGATACCCTGCAGGTCGCGCGCGAGCTGTTGGGAAAGCGACTGGTGCGGCTGGAGGGGGGCAGACGCCTGGCCGGGATCATCACCGAAGCCGAAGCCTATCGAGGCGAGGAGGACCAGGGCTGCCACGCCAAGGCTGGCCTGACCCCCCGCACCCGGGTGATGTACGGTCCGCCGGGGCACGCCTACGTTTACTTCACCTACGGTATGCACTGGATGCTCAACTTCGTCACCGAAGCGGAAGGCTACCCCGCAGCGGTGTTGATCCGGGCGATCCTGCCGGTCGAGGGCGTAGAGGTCATCGCCGCGCGGCGCGGTAAGCAGCCGCAAGCGCACTGGACGGATGGACCGGCGAAGATCTGCCAGGCCTTAAACATCGACAAGCGCTTCAACGGCGCCGACCTGTGCGCCGCAGAGGCCCGTCTCTTCGTCGAAGAAAGCCGCCCAATCCCCGACGAAAACGTGACTACCGGCCCGCGCGTGGGTTTTAACAACGTGCCGGAACCCTGGAACAGCCTACCCTGGCGCTTCTTAGCGCAGCTCGACCACCGGCAGCGCGCCGCGGCGTAGTCCGGCGCAGGGTGCAGGCGCCTTGGACCGCCTGCACGACAAACCACACACATTGGAGGAAGACGATGAGTCTGCTAGAAGGGAAAACCGCGCTGATCTTCGGCGTGGCGAACAATCGCTCGATCGCCTGGGGCGTCGCCCAGGCTTTCCACGAGCACGGCGCCCGGATTGGCCTGAGCTACGCCGGAGAAGCCCTGGAGCGGCGCGTTAAACCACTGGCGGAGGAGATCGGCTGCGACTTCGTCGAGCCCTGCGACGTCACCGATGACCAGCAGATCGCCCAGGTCGCCGCCAAGGCCGAAGAGGCCTTTGGGGAGATCGATATCCTGGTGCACGCTATCGCCTACGCCGGCCGCGAGGAGTTGAGCGGGGCCTTTTACGAGACCAGCAGGCAGGGATTCCACGTAGCCATGGACGTCAGCGTCTTCTCGTTTACCGCCCTGGCCCGGGCGTTTCAGCCCATGCTGCGCCCCGGCGGCTCGCTGCTGACTATGACCTACTACGGCGCAGACAAAGTCTCCCCCAACTACAACGTGATGGGCGTAGCCAAGGCGGCTTTGGAGGCCTCGGTGCGCTACCTGGCGTACGACTTCGGCCCGCAAGGTGTGCGGGTCAACGCCATCTCCGCCGGTCCGGTGCGCACGCTGTCCGCGGCCGGGGTATCCGGCTTCAAAACCATGTACCGCAAGTTCTCCGACCTGGCGCCCTTGCACGAGAACATCACCAGCGAGGATGTGGGCGCGGCCGCGGTCTTGCTGTGCTCCGACCTGGCCGCAAAGACCACCGGGGAGGTGCTCTTCGTCGATTCGGGCTATAACATCCTCGGCTTCAGCGAGCCCATAGAATGACCGGGATAGAGCAGGCGCGGAGTACTTATGTTTCGTAAACGAGATGAAGCCACCACCCCTATCCAGGCCGCAGCGCAGACCGACCGGGTGACCTCCGTGCTCGGTTCGGGCATCGCCTGGAAGGGGCAGTTGAGCGGACGGGGCGGCGTGCGCATCGAAGGTTCGTTCGAGGGAGAGATCGCCCTGCGCGGCATGCTGGTAGTCGGTGAGACCGGTCGGGTCACCTGTGAGCACTTGCGCGCCAACGTCGTGATCGTCGCCGGGGCGGTGCGTGGGGACATCACCGCCCAAAAACTGGAGATCCGCAGCACCGGGCGGGTATGGGGGGACGTGGTGACGGCAGCCTTCTCCACCGAGGAAGGCGCCTTCCTGCGCGGCCAGATCACCATGGAAGAGAAAGTGGATATCGGCCCTACCCCCGGGCCGGAAGAGGACACCGGACCGGTCCCGGCGAACCAGGCAG
>CAYNWK010000097.1:0-1917 GCA_964400875.1 uncultured Anaerolineaceae bacterium
ACCCGATGACCTACGAGCAGATCGAATACGGCTGGCGGGCGTTCGATTACACCTACGTCGTGGTCTATCCTCCGGAGCGTGAGGCCGAGGTCAAGGCGATCCTGGGTACGCGCTGGGATGAATCCGCCAGCGCCCAACTCGCCGCGCAGCGCGCCTCGGACGAGATCTACGCCCTGAGCGGCATCGAACAGTATTTCGCCTGGTTCAACCGCGGCACCAGCCTGATGTTGCTGCAGGACTACGCCGGGGCCGCAGCCGCCTACGACGAGGCTTTCGCCGTCTATCCCAGCATACCGGAGGCGGACCGCCCCTGGCGTATGCTGTGGTACCAGACCGGGCCTTATTTTGCTTACTACTACACCGGCCGCTACTACGACGTCATCCAACTGGCCACAGACACCCTGGAGAACATGAGCGAACCCACCCTGGAAGAGAGCTTCTATTGGCGCGGCATGGCTAAAGCCGCCCTGGGCGACACCGCCGGGGCGACCGCCGATTTTCGCGCCAGCCTCAAAATTCACCCCGACTTCTCACCCAGCGTTTACCAGCTGGAACAGATTGGCCTGAACCCATGACGACCATCCTGCACTTCGCCGACGCCCACATCGACATGGCCAACTACGGCCGTCACGACCCCGAGACCGGCCTGCCGGTGCGCGTGACGGACTTCCTGAAGTCCCTGGACACCATCGTGCAGACCGCCATCGACGAGCAGGTTGACCTGGTGCTCTTCGCCGGCGACGCCTACAAAGACCGTAACCCGGCCCCGACCTTCCAGCGCGAGTGGGGCCGGCGGATGATCCGCCTGTCCAAGGCCGGCATCCCTACCCTGCTGCTGGTCGGCAACCACGACCTCTCCCCGGCGTTGGGGCGCGCCCACGCCATCGAAGAATTTTCCACCCTGGAGGTGCCTCACGTCCGTGTGCTGGACCGCCCGGCTTTCCTGGGCCCGGAGCAGCTGGAAGGGCTGCCGCTGCAGATCATCGCCCTGCCCTGGGTCTCGCGCTCCGGACTGGTGGCCCACCTGGGGATTCGCGCCGGCGACCCGGCGGAGTTATACGCCTTGCTGGAGGAGCGCCTGACCGAGCTGGTCCACAACTGGCTGGAAGAGGCCGACCCGGACCTGCCGGTGGTGCTCACCGCCCATGCCTCGGTGCAGGGAGCGACCTACGGAGGCGAGCGCACCGTCATGCTGGGAGGCGACCTGGTGCTTCCAGGCTCGCTGGTCAAAGACCCGCGCCTGGCTTACACCGCCCTGGGGCACATCCATAAACCGCAGGACCTCAACAAGGGCGGGCAGCCCCCGGTGATTTACCCCGGCTCGATCGAGCGGGTGGACTTTGGCGAGGTCGAGGACGAAAAGTGCTTCGTCATGGTCTATCTGGAGCCCGGCGAGGACACGCGCGTCGAGTGGCGCAAGCTGGCAGGCATCCGCCCGTTCATCGACCGCTATTTGCGCCTGGAGAGCTCCGCGGGGGTCAACGCCAGGCTGCGCAAGGCTCTGCCAGAACCCGAGGAGTTCGAAGGCGCAGTGATGCGTCTGGTGATTGAGTACCCGCGCGAATGGGAGGCGCTGATCGACGACTCCGCCCTGCGGGAATATACCGAGGGGGCCTTCGAGTTCCACCTGGTCAAGCGCCCCCAGGTCGAGGCCCGCATCCGCCTGCCCGAAGACCAGAGCGTGGGCGGTATGTCCGAACTCGAACTGCTTGACCTGTACTGGCGCGCCAACCACACCGGAGACGAAGAGGGCGCCGAACTGGCCAAACTGGCCAAAGCCGTGATCGCTGGCGTGCGCCAGGCGCACGAAGAGGGATAATTAAGCGTATAAATGCGCCGGACTCTTCCGGACGCCAAACCAATTTAGGAGAATGCATCATGGAAAAGAGAACGCGACAAAGTTTGGGGATCGGCTTG
>CAYNWK010000097.1:2017-3830 GCA_964400875.1 uncultured Anaerolineaceae bacterium
TAAGCCGATGATCCAGGGAGTGATCTTCGACTTCGACGGCCTGATCCTGGACACGGAAGGGCCGATCTTTCGATCCTGGCAGGAGCTGTTCACCGCTCACGGCGGGGAGCTGACCCTGGCGGTATGGGGTAAGATCATCGGCACCGCCGAAGGCGCCTTCGACCCCTTCGACCTGCTCGAAGAGCAGACCGGCCGGACCGTCGATCGCGCTGGCCTGGCCCCGCAGCGCCGGGAGCGCGAACGCAGCCTGATCGCCCGGCAGCCGGTACTACCCGGCGTGGAGGGCTACCTGCAGGATGCTCGAGCGCACGGCCTGAAGATCGGGCTGGCCTCCAGCTCGACCTACGAGTGGGTCAGCGGGCACCTGGCTCGCCTGGGGCTGCTCGGTTACTTCGACTGTCTGCGGACCGCCGACGACGTCGAGCGCACCAAGCCCGACCCCGCGGTGTACTTTAAAGTTCTCGAAGACCTGGGAATGGAGGCGGTCCAGGTCTTCGCCCTGGAGGACTCGCCCAACGGCGTGCTGGCGGCCCGGCGCGCCGGGTTGTTTTGCGTGGCGGTGCCCAACTCGCTCACCCGCGAACTTCCGCTAGACCACGCCGACCTGCGCCTGGAGGCGCTCACCGAGATGTCCCTGGAGGCGTTGATCAAGCTAGTGGAAGCGCGCCAGGGGAACAGTCCAGCCTCTCGGCCTGCTCCGCCAAACGGGCCAGCATCCCCGTAAATATCGCCACGTGGATCGGGTAGAGCGCGTACCAGTAAGCCAGGCCGGACAGGCCTTTGGGGGCGAAAAAGGCCTTGAGCGCCAGGCGAGCGCGCCCTCCCGGCGCCGGTATCGCCTCGAACTGCAGCCAGGCTTTCCCCGGCACCTTCATCTCGGCGCGCAGCCTGAGCAATCGACCCGCCTCCACCGCCTCCACGCGCATAAAATCCACCACGTCGCCCGGGCGCAGGCGCTGGGGGTCGCGCCGCCCGCGGCGGAAACCGACCCCACCGAACAGCCTGTCGATCACCCCGCGCACCCGCCAGGTCCAGTTCAGGTATAGCCAGCCGTTTTCCCCGCCCAGGCGGGTGAAGGCGGCGAAGAGCGCCTCCGCCGGCGCTTCCACGAGCCGTTCGCGCCGCTCGATGATCATCCCCTCCTGGAAGGTGAACTGTCCCGGCTGCGTGTCGCCCTGTGTCGTGGCCAGCGCATCGCTCCAGCTGGTCTCTATCTGCCCGGCTTCCAGGCTGTCCAGGGCCTGCCCAACGGCGGTGTGGTAGTCCAGCGGTTCGATGCCGGGAAAGATCTCGCGGGCGTCGGGCTTTCGTACGATCACTTCGTTGCGCAGGCCTTCGATCAGGGGGCGGGCGATCTTGGCCGGGATGGGCGTCACCCAGTGCACCCAATATGAGGACAACTGGGGGGTGAGCACCGGGACGGGCAGCAGCATGCGCTGCAGACCGCGAACTTCGGCATAACCCAGCATCATCTCGCCGTAGGTAAGCACATCGCGCCCGCCGATCTCGATCACCCGGCCGCGGCTGTGCTCGCTCTCCAGGCTGGCGACCAGGTAAGCCAGCACGTCTCGGATGGCGATGGGCTGGATGCGGGTGTACACCCAGCGCGGGCAGACCATCACCGGCAGGCGTTCGGTCAAGTAGCGGACCATCTCGAAGGATACGCTGCCCGCGCCGACGATAATCGCGGCGCGAAACTCGGTCACCGGTATCCCCGAACGGCGCAAAGCCTCTCCGGTCTCCTGGCGGGAGCGCAGGTGGCGCGAGAGGTCTGCTTGCGGATCGCCCAGGCCGCCTAAATAGACGATGCGGT
>CAYNWK010000097.1:3930-10243 GCA_964400875.1 uncultured Anaerolineaceae bacterium
GCTGGGCACCAGCCGCCCGCCGATGTAGCCGGTCGCGCCGGTGACCAGGATCAGCTGATCCGGCCGGATCAGCTGATTCGGCCGTTCGTCAACCTCCGTCCCGGTCGGCTTCCTGCCCGCCATGTTCATCTAAGAGGAAAAAACCGGCGAGTTTTGCGATCGACGGCCGCGCCACAGGGTTAGCCCGACCAGCGCGGCGACGATCAACGCCGCGGCCCAGGCGGCGTTCGCCACCAGCGGAGCGCCGGCCTGCTTGACGCCGATGCCGGCAAACGCCCAGATAAGCACCAGCAGGTAAGCTGCATCGCCGCGGGTCAGCGCGACCAGCGAGCCGATGATCACCCCGGCGATCAGCATGATCACCGCCCAAATCTGCGGGTCGATGCCCCAGCCATTCCAGTCCAGCAGGTAAAGCACGTCGGTAAGGTTGGCGATGGTCGCCACCGTGATCCAGCCTAAGTAAACGCTGAAGGTGCCGCGCACAAGCCACCGTTCGGCGGCGGACACCGCGCTGCGCCCGATCTCCAGGCGCAGGTAAATAACGATCAGGCTGACCAGTAAGGTCAGCATCGCCGCCAGGGTCAGCTCGAAGTACTCGTAATGCCACAAAAAGATCCAGGCCGAGTTGGCCAGGGAGCCGAGCAGGTACCAGCCGCCGATGCGAGCCAGGCGCGGGTTATCGCGCTGGGCGGGCAGCGCCTGGTAGACGGCGTAGGCCAGCAGACCCACGTAGATCAGGCCCCAGATCGAGAACACGTAACCGGCCGGCACGAAGAATACCGGGAAGCGGTCCGAAATCTCACCGGTGTTTAGTCCGTTCAACGGCAGCGCGTTGGCCAGGATGTTGATCGTGACCGTGACGAGCGTAGCCAACACGATGGCGATCTGGCTCAGTTTGATTTTGTTCATTTCCATCTCTCCTCAACTCAATTAGGATTTACGCATTTGGAGCAGGGTTGGGCAAGTTTCTACGCTCAGTATATGCTATTTCGCTTGAATTGTCAAGATTTTGTATAGATATTGTACAATAATCGAGGCTGGATTGGATCAGCTCTCCCCCATCGCCATACAATGCTGTGAGGGCGTTTTGGATGGTGAAGCCATCCAAAACGCCCTCAAATCTATCCCAAGCTCTTATGATTTATGTTTTTTAATGTGGTGGATCGGTGGCGATCCTCTTCTCGTCCACGTAGCACCATATCCAATTTTCACCGGGCTCAAAAGACCGCACAACCGGGTGTCCGGTCGTATGGAAGTGGCTGGTGGCGTGCTTGTTCTTGGATAAATCGCAGCAGCCCACGTGACCGCAGATCAGGCACAGGCGTAAGTGCACCCAGCTGTCCCCCATCTGCAGGCATTCCTCGCAGCCCTCGGCGCTGGGGGTGACTTCCTGGGCGTTCTCCAGGTGCTGGCAGCCCTTATCCTGGCGCAGGAACCATGGCCTCATCCCCTGCATGGCCTGGCGAATTTTATCCTTTTCACTCATCGCTGATTCGACCGCGGGCAGGCTAAGCCTGCTCCCCTTCCAGGGGAAGGCCAGCTGAGCCCCAGTCCTCCAGGCCGCCGGCGTAGCGGCGCAGGTTTTTATAGCCTTTGCTCTCCAGAAACCAGTAAGCGGTAGCGCTGGCCATGCAGCTCTCGCCCGAGCAGTACACCACGATCTCTTCTTGCGGGTCAACTTTATCCAGCACTTCCATTGGGTTGGGGAAATGCTCAGAACCTGGGATGTGCGCGGCGCGGTAGGCCGGCTCTCCCAACACCATGATCAGGTGAAAGTCGTCCCCCCGGTCGAGTTTAGCCTTCAACTCATCTCGACTGATTAATTCCATTCGTTCGCTCCTCCCGCTGGTAGAAAACTGCCCGCCATTCCCCCGGATCGGCGAATGCGGAAAGGATTATACCCCAGTCGCGGTAAGACTTTCCTAGCTTCCCGGTAATGGATTTGTAATACCTTCAAACTACCATAGGATGGAGTTGACCAAACGGACACTACCGATTAGAAGGAGCTACCCCCATGAAAAGATCTTCTCTCCCCCTCGTGCTGGCGTTGTTGATCCTGGCGCTGATCGCCGTTCCTTTTGCTGCTGGGCCTGCGTACGCCGCCGGTGAACGACCCTCTAACGGCAAGATCGTCGTCGCCAACCGGAACTCGGGCAGCATCTCCGTGATCGATGCCCGCGCCGGCGAGCTGATCGACACCTTCCCCCTGCCCCAGGGTCTGGACGATAACTTCCCCGAGCCAATGTACGTGGTCTACACCCGCGCCGGCGACCAGGTTTTCGTCGGCGACCGCGCGAACAATCGCGTGGTGAGCTTCGACGCCGACGACTTCTCCGTGATCGGCACAGTTCCCACCGGAGCCGGCGTATTCCACATGTGGGCCGACGATCGCGGCCGGCAGCTGTGGGTCAACAACGACATCGACAATACCACCACCGTGATCGACCCGCGCACCCTGAGCGTGCTGGCGACCGTGCCCACCCCCGCCGACCTGGTGGCTATGGGCGGGAAACCCCACGACGTGATCCTGGATCCCCAGGGCAGGCTGGCTTTCATCACCGTCTTGGGCCTGGCCGGTGAGAACGACTACGTGGTGCAGTTTAGCACGGACACCTTCATGGAGACCGGGCGGGCTGCGGTCGGCAAGGACCCGCACCTTTCGCTCACCGGGCGCAACGACCTGCTGTACGTGCCCAGCCAGGGCAACAATGCAGTTTACATCCTCAATCGCTATACGATGGAACAGGTCAAAGTGCTGGATATCCCCGGCGCTCACGGCGCAGGGATGACCAACAGCGGCAAGTACTTCTACACCACCAACCTGCCCGGCGGTGGAGCCGACGCCATCTTCACCATCGAGACCAAGAACAATACGATCGTTGGCGACCCGGTAGACTCCCCCTATGCAGTGCCGCACAATATCGCCCTGACCCCCTTCCCGGATAAGCTCTACCTGACCCACTCCGGCGCGACCTCGGACAAGGTCACCTACTACGAAGTCCGCGGGAATGACCCCACCCCGGTCCTCGCCGGAGAAGTAACCGTCGGCTTGAACCCATTCGGGCTCAGCTACGTGCCGTAAGATCCCTCTTAGGAGCGAAGAACCCAGACAGCCGCAACTGCCTGGGTTCTTTTTCGATCCGCTAAGGGAGATCGACTTCCCTGACGATCAAATCGTCGTAAACCACGCTGGCGCCTCCGCCGGAGCGATCCCTCAAATACAACCCGTAGCCGCCCTGGGCGTAGCTGTCGTCGCTGACCGTGCCGACGTACTCATCGTTGACGTAGAAATTGAGCTCCTCGTCAGCCGCCCAGATCAGCAGGGTATTGTCTGCCGGCGCGCCGGCGTTGATCGCCGCGGAGGGCTGCCAGTCCAGCAGCACGCTGCGCTGGCTGTCGTCCAGTTCGCTCACCTGGGCCTGCCCGGCGCAGTTTATGGCGAAGAGGTAGCCGTCGAAGGTGCTCTCCTCCTCGTTGAAAGCGCTGCGGAAGATCAGCCCGAACTCATCCCCGTTGGCGCAGCTGTCCGTGCGGATGGTGAGGCGTGTTTGCTGGTCGCCAATGACGATCCCGGGTGGGCCGATCGTAGCCCGCCAGCCGGAGCCGCTCTGGAACATGGTCGCAGCCAGCTCGTCGCCGTCCCGCTGGAAGCTGACCACGTCGTCCTCGATAAAGCCCCAGTTCCAGCCGGTGGCGCCGTCGAAGCGCTCTTCGAAGACGATATCGCCGACCCCGCGCTCTGGGTCCGGGGTCGCCTCCACGGTGGGCGTTGGGGGTTCGGTTTCCGTGGGGGTCGCCGTCTCGGTCGCCGTCGGCGGCGGCGCGGTCTCGGTGGGCGGCGCCGGCGTGTCCGTTGGCTCGGCTTCCGTGGGCGTCGCCGGGGGGATAGTCGGCGGCGGTGTGGAGGTGGCGGTCTGGGTTTGCCCCAGCGTGCAGGCCGAGAGCAGCAAGGCTCCGGTGAGCAGGAGGATTAAAATACGCTTCATATACATTCTGCCTTTCATGGTTGATTCTCTGGCAGAATTATGCCACAACCCAAGGGCAGGGGCATCCTGCCTACGACCCGCATTGTATTCATACTTTTAGGGGAGGTTCTGTTTCGGGGTCCTGGAGTTTGACATTACTCCAGGACCCCGAACGTTTGGGCGGGTTTATGGTTCGCTCAAAATTTGCAGCATCTTTTGCAGATCGCTGACCAATTGCGAGTAGGTGGGCTCGTTCACCCGGTTGAGCTGCTGGTACGGGTCGAGCGCCAGGTCATAGAACTCCCGGTCGCCGGTATCGTACTCTGCATACATGTAATCGTCGGTGCGCACCTCGCGGAAACTGAGCGACACCCCGCTGGGCTTGAACGGGCCCAGATATTCCGTGTAGGCTTCGCTGCGCCAGGGCGCGGTCGGGTTCTCGATCAAGTCTACCAGGCTCAAGCCATCCACCGGGGAAGCGGGCAGCGCGCCGGCCAGCTCGGCCAGCGTGGGCGCCAGATCCACGTCATTGACCAGGGCATCTTCATCCCGGCCCACGCTGTTGGGCAGGCGGATCCAGAATGGGATGCGCACGCACTCTTCGTACGCGCACCACTTTTTCCAGTTCCAGCGGTGCTCACCCCAGGACAGGCCGTTATCTGAAAGGAAGACGAACACGGTGTTGTCATAGCGGCCGGTCTGTTCAAGCGTCTGGACCAGATCGGCGATCCCACGATCTACCGCCAGCATGCTCTCCAACTGCTTGATGCGGAACAGGTCGCCTGTCGCCCGTACGGTGGCATTCATCAACGGCAGGTTGCGCACCCAGAGCGGCTTATCGCTCACGTCCGCCTCGTTGTATGAAGGCGGGCGCCAGGGAGCCAGCCCGCCAAAGGCGCCGTCGTCCTGCGGGGCTGGCAGCGGCGGTGAATCCATCGCGCTCGTACTCTCGTTGAAATGCGGCGCAAAGTAGGCCAGGTAGACGAACACCGGTTCCGCCGGGTCCGACGTCTGGATGAACTGGATCGCCTTATCGGTCAGCACCTCGGTGGAGTAATTCTCTATCCCTTCGTACTGCACCAGATTCCCGTTCTCCACCATAGTGTAACCCGTGTAGTTGGAGTTGTTGTCCAGGAAAGCAGAGAACTGGTCCCAGCCGGGCGGAACGTACGGCGCGATCGCATTGTACACATTGAGGTATTTCCCAAACAGCCCGGTATGGTATCCCACCCCGTGCAGCCAGGTGGCGATGGTGGACGTGTCGTTGAAGGCCGGCGCTCCGTAGGGCGGCTGGTTGTCGATGACGCCGTGGTGGAACGAGTACAGTCCGGTGAAAATGCTCACCCGGCTGGGACAGCACAGCGGCACCGCGGCGATGGCGTTGGTGAAGCGGATGCTGTCGGCGTAGAGCGCGGCGTTCATTTGCGGCATGTACGCCGGCTGCACGGTGTCCCAGCGCTGATCGTCGGTGACGATCACCACGATGTTCGGCCTGCTGCTCACCGCCGGATTGTTTACCGTGACGTTCACTGGCGCGGACGTCGCTGAATTCCCTGAGCTATCCGTGGCAACCGCGGTCAGCGTGTAAGCCCCATTCCCCTCCAGGGCTGTGCTCCACAGGAAAACGTAAGGCGGCAGCGGGTCTTTCCCCAGGGAGACGCCGTCGCGGAAGAGTTCAACGAAGCTCACGGCTTGATCGTCGCTGGCCGAGACCAGCACGCCGATCGTGCCCTTGACGGTCGCGCCAAACACCGGAGAGTTGATGGCGACGACAGGCAGCGTCGGATCGCCTGCTCCGGCCTGGTAAAGGGCCAGGATCTCGGCGGCGCTGAGGGCGCGGTCGTAGATGCGCAGATCGTCCAGCTTACCCGGGAAGAAATTGGCGGCTGCGTCGCCCCGGCTGCCGATTTTCGCGCTGACCCCGCTGGCGGCGACCCGGTCCGGCAGATAGGCCTTCCAACCGCCCGCATCCTGCGCGCCGTCCAGGTAGAAGGTCACCTTGGCAGTCGTCGCATCCCGCACGAAAGCGACCTGGTGCCAGGCGTTCAGTGAAACCACGCTGCTGGAATCGATCATCTGGTCCAGGCTGCTCCCGCGCGTGTAGCTGCGCAATTTGCCGCTGGTCAGGATGGATAGCTGCCAGGGGCTGCCAACGTTAGGCTGGTTTTTGGAGGCGATATGGTGTGTTTGGGCGTTACCCGTATGGTACACTCAGGCAGAAATTGTCAGCGAGCCGGTGATGTCCAGCGGATCGTCGACGGTCGAGACGTAATCATTAACCCCGTCGAAGGATAGCGCCCCGTCGAGCTTTCCAGTGCTCCAGACCGGCCCGTTGACCAGCGTGCCCG
>CAYNWK010000097.1:10343-16833 GCA_964400875.1 uncultured Anaerolineaceae bacterium
TTCGTCGAACTTCCAATGAGCGACCGGGCCGACGTCAGAGGGCGGCTGCGTTGCCGTCGGCGTGAGGGTGGGTGAGGCGCTTGGCGACATGGTAGCGGTTGGCGTCGGCCCGACATTAGGCGTCGATGTCGCGGTCGATGTAGGTCCGGGCAGCGGCATCGAGGTGGCCGTCAGCGTCGCGGTTGGAGATGCTCCTCCTACTGGAGTCTTCGTCGGGCGCAGCGTCTTGGTCGGCGTGGCTAGCGCCGGCTGAGTGGGAGAGGCTGTCTTCGTCGGGGTGGGCGTGTTCGCTCCCCCCTGTGTTGGTGAAGCTGTATGGGTAGGCGTTGGCGAGGATAAACCGGTGGGGCTTGGGGTTGGCGTGAGCGTGCCTCCACCGGCCGGCGTGTTCGTCGGGCGCGAAGCGGACGGTTTAGCGGTCGGTGTGTCCCGGGCGCCTGCCGCCCAGGGGAGGTATAACGACGAACCCCCTCCAGCCACCGGGGCTGATTGGGCCCGTGCAATGGATGAGATCGTGGGGAAACCGGTGATGAAGGCGAGGGCAAGCAACACACAAACAACGCCCCGCCGGTAATGAGACGCGGAAAGAGTCGTGGCCATAGGGGTACTCCCTCCCTGGTCTATCTAGGAGATGCGAGGGGAGCGGTGAAACGGCTGCGAAACGCCCACTACTTCCTTAATACCCCTTATTCTGGCGCACTTCAAGTACCGTTTGTCATTCTACAAATGTGATTGTCACACTTTCATCCCCCAATCCTGAAGCGGCAGCGACCTCAGAACATGGTGTTGTCGTTGGCCGACGCCTCAGGGACTTCTTGCAGCACGTCCCAGTGTTCCACGACCTTGCCGTTGGCGTCCACGCGGAAGATATCCATGCTGGCCCAGTCGCTGTCGCCGGGCCATTCCTGGCGCGTGTGTACGACAACCAGATCCCCTTCGGCGATGGCGCGCTCGAAATACACGCGCTTGCCCGGATACTCCTCCGCCAGGCGCGTAAAATAATCGATGAAAGCCGTTTTGCCATTGCCTACGTGCGGGTTGTGCTGGATGTAAACCTCCCCGGCGTACAGCTCTATCGCCTCCGCGGGTTTGCACTGGTTGAAGGCCATATCGTAAAAAGCCATCACGTTCTGCTTGTTGCGCTCGAGCCGATCGTCCATGGGAACACCTCCAGTTTAAGTATAAACGATGCAGCCGCGGCCGCGCAGCCGTTCGATCCACACGGGAAGCGGGTCGATCCGGTTCCAGCGCAAATCCAGCTTTTCCAGGCGGGTCAGGGCAGCGATCGCGTCGGGGAGCGCGGTCAACCGGTTGGCCCGCAGGTCCAAATAGCGGAGCTCAGCCAATTCCCCCAGCGCTTCCGGCAAGGAGCTCAAACGATTGGCGCGCAGATTGATTTCTGCCAGTCGTTTCAAGCCGGCGACCTCGTCCGGCAGGCTGGACAGCCGGTTGCCCTGCAGGTCCAGCTTTCTTAGGTTGGCCAGGCCGCCGATCGATCCCGGCAGGGTTTCCAGGCGGTTGTTCATGGCGTGCATCTCGCGCAGCTCGACCAGGTGGCCCAGCGAATCGGGCAGCGCCGCCAGGGCGTTGTTATACAGGCGCAGCTCGATCAGCCCGGTCAGCTGCCCCAGGCTTTCGGGCAGGACGGTGAACCGGTTGTCGGTAAGATTGAGGTATTCGAGCCGCCTCAGGTTTCCGAAAGCCTCCGGCAGGGCGGTCAGATCGTTATCACTCAGGTAAAGGAAATCCAGCTCGCGCAGCTCGCCCAGCGATGCGGGCAGCGCTTCGAACTGGTTATGGCCTAAATCCAGCATGCGCAGATTGGTCAGCCTCCCCACCTGCTCGGAGATCTCTGCCAACCGGTTATCCGCCAGGTTTAATGTTTCCAGGCTGGTCAGCTCCCACAATGCTTGCGGTAAAGCAGCCAGCCGGTTGTCGTATAAGCTGAGCAGTTTAAGCCTGGACAGGCTGCCGATCCATTCCGGCACGCCCTCCAGGCGGTTGCGGTCCAGCCATAAGGCTTCCAGCCCTTCCTGGCCCGCCAACGCGGGCGGCAGCGCCGTGAGCGCCTGGCCGCTCAGATCGATCTCTTCCTGGCGGCTCACCGGGTCCCCAGGCGCTGCAAGACCAGCAGGGTGACGTCATCTTCCTGCTCCCAGTGCGCGCCGGTAAAGGAAGCCAGGTTCTCCACCAGGCTTTCGACAAGCGATGTATCGGGCGGCAGCCCCGCCATGACCTCTTTCAGCCGGGGGAAGCCGTACATCTGCCGGTCGGGATCGTGCGCTTCCACCAGGCCGTCGCTGAACAGCAGCAAGCACTCGCCCGGCCCCAGGTATCCGGCGCACTCTTCGTATTCCATGCCGGGCAGCAATCCCAGGGGCATACCCCGGGCATGCAGCTCGCTGACCCCCGCGCTGTGGCGCAGGTAGGGCAGGTTGTGACCGGCGTTCGCGAAGGCCAGCTGGCCGGTAGCCGGGTCGAGCAGCATATACAGGCAGGTCACGAACATGTTGGGCGGGATGTCGGGATCGAGCAGGTCGTTGACCGCCGCCAGCACCTGCCCGGGAGAGACCAGCTGCATGGCGGTCGAACGCAGCAGGCTGCGGGTCGCCGCCATCACCATGGCCGCGGGCACGCCCTTATCGGTCACGTCGCCCACGGCGATGCCCCAACGACCGTCGCTGAAAGGGAAGAAATCGTAGAAATCGCCGCCCACCTCCCGGGCTGGCTGGTAGTAACAGCCTAGCTGCCAGCCATCCAGGTCGGGCATCTGCCTGGGAAGCAAGGTCTGCTGGACCAGCTTGGCGACGCGCAGCTCGCCTTCGAAGCGCTGCCGTTCCAGGGCCTCGGCCTGCTGCTGGGTGACGAATTGGGCCACGCGCACCGCCGGAGCAGCCTGGTCGGCGAGCATGCTGAGCAGCCGCCGGTCATCGGGGGAATAGGGCTGTTCGCTCATGCGGGGTCCCAGGTTCAGCACACCGACCAGTTCGCCCTGGTTCACCAGCGGGATCAGCAGTTGTACGTTCCGCTGGCGCAGCTCGTTTATCGTGGGGGAAGGTAACTCCAGATGCTCGAGCTCGATCGCTTCCGGAGCGTTTAGAAAGTAGGCGCGTACCGGATCATCCTTGGGGATCTGCAGCTCCAGGGTCGATCCGAACCCTTCGCAGGCGCACAATGAGACGTCTGCTGGCTGCATGGTCTCCTGCACGACGGCGAGCAGCTCGCGGGTCAACGTCTCCAAATCCACCTGGCTGCGCATTTTGGTGCCAAAATCGGCCAGCGTGCGAGCGATGTCATATTTTCGACGGAAAAAACGGCGGTCGATAAAGTTCTGGACGCGTCCCCGCAGCGGATTGACCAGCAGCGTGATCGCCATCGCGGATATGGTGATCGCCAGCGGCGAAACCTCTCCGGATATGCGGTAAAAAACCTGCTCGAGGATCACCACGACGCCGAAATAGGCCAGCAGGAGCAGCCCGGTCAGGGTGGAGTACACCAGCGTGCGATTGATCAGGAACTCGATCTCCCACATGCGGTAGCGTTGGATGGCTACGCCGATGGCGAGTGGAAAAAGCATCAAAAAGGGCAGGAAAACGAGCGGGTTCCAGCGCATCTGTGCGCCGAAATATGGGGAGGCCAACCAGACGCCAAGCGGGGCGAAGGCTAACAGGCTGCCGAACAGAGTTATGCGCACCTGCTGCTGGACGGTCACCGAACGGCTGGTTAACATGCGGAAAAACAGCACCGCGATCAGGGCGGCGATGCCCAGGAGGATAAAGAGATAACTAACCCGCCATCCTTGGATATAAGCCCAGGGGTCGGCGCGATTGTAGAGTTGGACCAGCGCCCAGCCTGCCAGCAGCACGGCTGCCAAATCGGGCAAGAAGCGCGCCCAGGGACGCCGGTTCACCAGCCACCATTGTTCGGGAAACAACAGCGCCAGGCTGAATAACGATCCGCCGATCTGGGCCAGCGCCAAGGTCCACACCACCGCGCCGATATGTGAAGTGTAAAGATCGAAAAGCAGCCCGTTGGCGATGGCTGCGTTGGCGCAGAAATAGGCAAAGGCTCGTCCCGGCCGCGTGCCGACCCGCTTGCGCAGCACCCAGCCTCCCAGCCCAAGGAACACCAGACCGACGGTATAGGGCAGCCAGAACAGGCGCGCCAGGTCTCCTGCCGGGAAGGACATCATCGGCACTGCCGGGTAGAACCGCATCGAGCCGTCCGGGGAGACTGTCTGCAAGCTGAAATACTCGCCCGGCGCGTACCCTGCCAGGGCAGATTCGAATTGTTGAGGGGTCCTCACCGGGATGTCGCCGATGCGCGCTACCCGCAGCGGGTGGCCGATACCCAGAGCACGCCCGTTCCAACCAGGTCCACTGGTGTCCGAAACGACCAGGGTTTGCTCTACGATAAAGCCGGGGAAAGCTTTCGCGCTCCAGGAGTAGGCCAGGATGGGCGCATCGAGGAAGATCAACGCGGCGAGGACGTAGACCGCCACGGTCATCCAGACCCCGAAGCGGTCGGCGCTGGCGCCGGAGGCCGCTTTGCCCCAACCGGGCAGGGGTAAACCTCTCGGCTTACCGCCCGCCGGAGCGCCCGGCGTACCAGCAAAATCCGGTTCCGGTTCGTACGCTGACTCAATCATCGCTCGCTGCTCAAGAACCGTGGCGTTCCCACTCCGCAGCCGGCGCCCCACCCAATGAGCGCCATTCCGGAGTCATCGGGACCACGCCGAGCTCCTGGGCGATTTGGCGGGCAGCCAGCCCCAATATTGCGGTGTACGTCGGGTAAGCGATCTCGAGTTCGGCCAGCTGCTCGACCCACATGTCCGCAGCCATCCCGGAAGCGACCAGGTGGACGATCTCCAGCGCCTGTTCGCCCACCACGTGGGCGCCCAGCATGCGGTGGTTCTCCCGCGAGACGATCAGCTTGCAATAGCCTTCATTGTGCCCATCCACCACGGCGCGATCGAGGTTCTTATAGGGCACCACCGCGACCACGGGGTCAGGATGGGCGGCGCGCGCCTGTTCTTCGGTGAGGCCGACGCTGCCGTATTCCGGATCGGTGAACCCGCCGTGGGGCACGATCAGGTGCCGCTGCGGCTGGCCCACCCCCAGGACAGCATTCTCCGCAGCGACGCGCGCTTCGTAGCTGGCGCTCTGCACCAGCATCATCCGCCCGGTGATATCGCCGGCGGCGAAGATGTGCTCGGCGCTGGTTTGCAAATAATCGTTGACCTGGATGTAGCCGCGCTCGCTGTCCACATTGGCGGCCCCCAGGTTGAGCAACTCGGCGTTGCCCGGCCAACCGGTAGCCATCACCACCGCCTCGGCCGAGAGCAGCTTGCTATCATCCTGGTCGGTGTAGTAAAAATCCAGCTGCTCGCCGCGCTTTTCGATGCGCTCTACCCGGCCAATGCCAGTGATCACCTCAATGCCGCGTGAGCGGAAGCAATCTTCCACCGCCCGCGCCAGGATCGGGTCCTCGCGCCCCAGCAGCGCCGGGCCGAGTTCCAGCAGCCAGACTTTGGCGCCGAAGGCCGAAAAGATGGATGCCAGCTGCGAACCCGTTGCCGCCCCGCCGACCACCACGATCGAAGCCGGCAGCCGGTTGAGCGACCAGACATCGCTGTGCGTCAGGGTATATTCGCTGCCCGGGAAGCTAAGGCGGCGGGCGTGGCCGCCGGCGGCGATGATGAACTTGTCCGCTTGCAGCCGTTCGCCGTTGCCCAACAGGAGCGTTTGCGGATCGCTAAAACTCGCCTCCCCAGTCTCGGAGTACAGGCTCACCCCGGATCGCTCGAGGTGATCGACCAGCTGCTTTTTCTCATGCACTTGGTAGACGATCTTCTGGGTGCGGCTGAGCACCCGGGCAAAATCGACCTGCGGCGGCGCGCCGCTCAAACCGTAAGCGGCGAATTGTTCCGCGTCCCGGCGCAGGCGCGCTGCATGGGCCAGCACCCGGGTAGGCACACAGCCGTCGTTGGTGCAGGTGCCGCCCAGGCGCCCGCGCTCCACCAGGGCAACCTGCGCGCCCAGCTCGGCGGCGCGCAGGGCGGCGGTAACGCCAGCCGGGCCGCCTCCGATGACTAAGATCTCGAACATTGATTATCCTCCTCTTTCAGCCGATTTCGTCACACGCCGGATGACCGGCGCTGCTTAACCGCTCTTCCTCACCATAATCGATAACGCGCATACAGACAGTGGAGGCGTCCCTATTTTCACCCCCTGGCCCCAAAAAACACATCGTTCCAATTCAGGTAAAATTCCTCCCACTTTCGTAGGATATCAGGATTCTCACAAATTTCCTAGAGGCAGCCAGGTTGATTTTTTTCATTGATTCATCACCATTTGTGAGTATATACAAATAACCCTGCAGCCCTAGTTAATGGAATTTTGATCTTTGGGGTGTGGTGTTGTGTGGGGCCGCAAGACCAGCACCACCCCCCAAAAAAAAAAAATAAGAAAAAAACCCCCCAACGACCAAA
>CAYNWK010000098.1:0-13408 GCA_964400875.1 uncultured Anaerolineaceae bacterium
CCTATCCAAGAAGTCGTTGTCATTCTCTCGATCAGTGCTTTTAAGAAGCACTCGCAGTACTTCGCAAGTACTCGCAAGTGGCCGTGGAGAGCCTTTTCCGCCTACTATGATCCGCTTCGATGTCTCTTCTCTGCTTAAGGCCCGGCTTGGTAAATCACTCACCCTGGATGTGAACACAGGGCTTCGGACCCTGAGCGACCTTGAGGTCGGTTTCCTTCGGGGCACGCTCCAGGTGGTTCGTGTGCAGGGTGGCCTGCTCGTTCAAGGCATTGTAGAATCACAATTGGCCTTGGAATGTGTCCGTTGCTTGGAACCATTCGTTCTCCCTGTTGTCCTAGAGGTGGAAGAGACTTTTCGGCTACCAGGAGCAGGCCTGGGGCCCGATGCATCCTATGCCGTAGGCGACGATGGCTGGCTTGACCTGGCCCCTCTGCTGCGTGAGCAGGCATGGGTAGTCATCCCGATGAAGCCTCTATGTAGCCCTGATTGTAAGGGGCTGTGTCCGCAGTGTGGCGCGAATCGCAACCTTGAGCCGTGCACGTGTGATGACGCAAGGATCGATCCGCGCCTGGCGTTGTTGAAAGACCTGTTGCAGTCCAGGAAACAGACTTAGGAGACCTATGGATCTAGTTGGGGAGCTTTTGGACAAGGCGGAAGTCCAGGGTTACTTGACGACGGATGATATACTGGACTTGTTGCCAGAGGCTGAGGAGACCCTTGATCAACTGGAGGAGATTTTCATCTCTTTGCACCAGGCAGGGGTTGAAGTGTACAACGACGGGGTGGATGATGGGGGCGGCGAGGACACAATGTTAGGGGGTTCGATTATCACGTACGACGTGGAGGATTATGATCTAAGCGGAATCTCTAGTGACGATACGGTGGGATTGTACCTCAGGGAGATGGCCCGAGTACCTCTTCTCACGATCGAAGAGGAGGTTCGGTTGGCCAAGGCCCTCGAGGCAGGCCGCCAGGCCCAGGAGACGCTGCGTAACAACGGGACCGATCCGCAGGAGCGGCAGAGGCTCACGGGCCAGATTGAAACGGGATTGGCGGCTCGCGAGCACCTGATCAAGGCCAACACTCGCCTTGTGGTCAGCATCGCCAAGAAATATATGGGGCGTGGTGTGCCGTTCTTGGACCTGATCCAGGAGGGCAACCTGGGTCTGATGAAGGCGGTGGAGAAGTTCGACCACAGTCGCGGGTATCGCTTCAGCACCTATGCGACTTGGTGGATTCGCCAGACGATCACGCGGGCGATCGCCGACCAGGGGCGCACCATCCGGGTGCCCGTGCACATGTTCGACCGCATCCGCCAGATGTACCGCGTCGCCTACGACCTGGAGCAAAAACTGAGCCGCCCGGCGACGCCGGAAGAGATCGCCGCCGAGATGGGCATGGACAGCAGCAAAGTCCAATGGATGCTGCGGGTATCCTGGACGCCGCTCTCCCTGGAGAGCCCGGTTGGAGACGAGGAAGACTCCGAGCTGGGTATGTTCGTGCGCGATGACCACACCCCCTCCCCTTCCCAGTCGGTCTACCAGACGATGCTGAGCGAGCGGGTCAAAGACGTGCTGGCGACGCTCTCCCCCCGGGAAGCGCGCATCCTGCGCCTGCGTTTCGGGCTGGACGAAGACCGTCCCTACACGCTCGAGGAGGTCGGGCAGAAATTCGGGCTGACCCGCGAACGCATCCGCCAGATCGAGGGCAAGGCGCTGCGCCGCCTGCGCCATCCCCACCGGGCGCGCCTGCTGCGCGACTACCTTTAACCGGAACCTTGACAAATCGTTCGCGCCGATTTAGACTTATTTTAAGAACGTAACCAAGCAACGACCAAAGGTCCGGTTCAATATGCTCCTATTTAGCCTCGCAACGCTCCTGTTCGCCGCCATGTCCATGATGGTCATGTCTGCGCGCCTCCGGATGAGGGCAGCTGCGATGGTATCGAAAGGTCATTGACCGGCTGGATCGTCACATCGCCATTCAGGGCTGCCCTCCTCCGGGCAGCCCTTTTGTATTGAACCCCGTGAGGCGCCGCCCACCTGAACTTGAAAAAACCTCGGCGCTTATTTTGGAGGAAGCCCATGTCCGAACACATCCTTGTGGCCATCGCCTGGCCCTACGCTAATTCCCACATCCACGTCGGCAACATCACCGGCAGCCACCTGCCGGGAGATATCTTCGCGCGCTACCAGCGCCTGGCAGGTAAAAAACCGCTGATGGTCTCCGGGTCCGACGCCCACGGGACGCCGGTCACCGTCTACGCCGACGCCAACGATACCACGCCGCTGCAGGTCTACCAGCAGTTCCACAACGAATTCCTCGACCTCTTCCAGCAGCTGGGCATCAGCTACGATCTGTACACCAGCACCCACACGGAGAACCACTTCGAGGTCTCGCAGAAGATCTTCCTGGCGCTGAAAAAGAACGATTACCTGTACACCGAGAAGCAGCAGCAGTGGTATGCGCCCTCCCAGAAGCGCTTCCTGCCAGACCGCTACGTGGAAGGCACCTGCTACGTCTGCGGCTACGAGAACGCCCGCGGCGACCAGTGCGACAACTGCGGCACCTTGCTGGACGCCACCCAGCTGATCGACCCGCGCTCGAAGATCGACGGCAGCACGCCCGAACTGCGCGAGACCGAGCATTTCTACCTCGACCTGGCCCAGCTCCAGCCGGACATCATCGACTTCTTGCGGGACCGGGAGGATCACCTGCGCCCCAACGTCCTGCGCCAGTCCCTCGGCCAGATCCTGGCGACCGACCTGCACGGGCGGGCCATCACCCGCGACCTGGATTGGGGCATACCCGTACCGGTGGAGGGCTGGGAGGGGAAATGCCTGTACGTCTGGTTCGAGGCTGTGATCGGCTACCTCTCGGCGGCCATCGAGTGGGCTAAACTCAGCGGCGACGCCGAGGCCTGGCACGATTGGTGGTACGACCCCGTTGCCCGCAGCCTGTACTTCATCGGCAAAGATAACATCCCCTTCCACGCCGTGATCTGGCCGGCCCAGCTGATCGGCGCCGGGGAATGGTTCGGGGAGCTGCTCGAGGGGGTGGAAGGCAGGCAGCTCAACCTGCCCAGCGACATCCCCGCCAACGAGTTTATGAACCTGGAAAAGCGCAAGATCTCCGGGAGCCGCAACTGGGCGGTCTGGGGGCTGGACTTCCTCACCCGCTACGACCCGGACCCGCTGCGCTACTACCTGACGGTCAATATGCCCGAGAGCAAGGACACGGACTGGGATTGGGAGGGCTTCCTGCACCGCAACAACGATGAACTGGTCGCCACCTGGGGCAACCTGGCCAACCGGGTGCTCTCCTTCGCGCATAAGAACTGGGACGGCCGGGTGCCAACCCCAGGGGAGCTGCGCCCGGAGGATCACGCCATCCTGGATACGGTCGAAGCCGGCTTCGAGACCGTTGGCGAGCAGATCGACGCCGTGCACCTGCGCGCCGCTCTCGGCGAGGCCGTTCGGCTGGCTTCCGAGGTCAACAAGTACCTGGACCAGGCTGCGCCCTGGTTCGAGATCAAAGAGGACGAGCAGGCCGCGGCGACCACGGTCTTCACGGCCATCAAGGCGATCGATTCGCTCAAGACGCTCTTCGCGCCATTCCTGCCCTTCACCAGCGAGAAGCTGCACGCTACCCTGGGCTACACGGCGCCGCTGTTCGGCGAGCAGTACGTCGAAACCGCAACCGACGCGCTGGGCGAGCACCAGGTGCTGCGCTACCGGCCCGGCAAAGCCAGCGGCCGCTGGGAGCCCAGCCGCTTGCAGCCCGGCCAGGCCCTGCAGCCGCCCGAGCCGCTCTTCCGCAAGCTGGACGAGGGCATCGTGGAGCAGGAACGGGCGAGGTTGGGAAGTTGAGGCGAGCCTCCGCTCTAGGATAGCCGGCGAATAAATTCTCGGCTATGAAAAGCCCGAAGTCCCCCTGCGGGGACTTACAACTCTCGAAGATATTGCTGGAAGAAAGGTATCCAGATGCGCTCGCCTTACACGCAACTCTACCTGCATTGTGTTTGGTCGACTTGGGACCGCTTGCCGCTGATCACGCCGCAGATTGAGCGAGCTGTATACGCCTGCATCCGGAGTAAATGCCAGGAATTGAAGTGCGATGTCATGGCCATTGGAGGTACTGCCGATCACGTCCATTTGCTCGTCCGGTTGCCGGCGACGATCTCAGTGGCTATATTGGTCAAGGAAATCAAGGGCGCTTCGTCTCACCTGGTCACCCACGAGATCGCTCAAAATGAGTTCTTTAAGCGGCAAGGAGCATACGGCGCTTTCACGGTCAGCCCAAAATTTGTCAGCCGGATTACAACCTATGTCGAACGGCAAAAGCAACACCACGCCGAGGAGGATTTTCACCCGGATTGGGAAGCCACATTTTCGGACGAATAGTTGGCAGATAAATCCCTCGCAGGAGGGGTTTCGTGCCCTTCCCAGGTCCAGTTTTAACTGCCGAGATATAATGTCTGTAAAATAAGAAAATCCCTGAATCGAGCCCCCCATGAAAACCCTGCTCATCCTGCGCCACGCCAAGTCCAGCTGGAACGACGGCTCCCTGGCCGACCACGACCGGCCGTTGAAGCCGCGCGGGCGGGAGGACGCGCCGCGCATGGGCGCGCTGCTGCGCGCCGAAGGCCTGGTCCCGGACCTGATCCTCAGTTCCACGGCGGTGCGCGCCCGGGAGACCGCCAGGCTGGTCGCCGAGGAATGCGGTTTCGGGGGCGACATCGAGCTGCGCGAGGCCTTCTATCCGGGCGACCCGGAGGATTACCTCCAGGCGCTGGGCGAGCTAAGCGGGGATCACGAGATCGTCATGGTGGTAGGGCACAATCCGGGGCTGGAGGAGCTGCTCGAGGCGCTGACCGGCGAGTACCAGCGCCTGCCGACCGCCGCGCTGGCCCGCGTCGATCTGCCGGTGGCGAGCTGGGCTGAGCTGGACGAAGAGGTCGAGGGAAAACTGATCGAACTGTGGCGGCCCAAGGAAATATAGCTGGATTGGACCCCCCGCTCTGGAACGGTAGAGCGAGGCGCGGTATTTAGCAGGTATTGGAGAGTGTCACTGCGAGCTGTCGAAGGCGGCGTGGCAGTCTCTCGTATTACCTGAGATTGCTTCAGTCGCTTCGCTCCTTCGCAATGACAAACTGGGGGTAAAACAATACCCTATTATTTCACCAACGGTAGTTCAGGCGACCGGCGGCGCGGCCGCCTTCGCCTCCAGGTGCCATTTCCCCTCTGTATAATTAAAGGTCAATTCGAAGACGCGCCCCCCTAGCAGCATGACCAGGGCGTGGTAGCCGCTTTCGTCGCGCCAGCGCCGGCCGACCGACTCGACGACCAGCTCGCGGCCGGCCCGGGTCAGGCGCAGCGGCGTGATCTCCCCCTCCAGGTCGAAACGGGCGGTGACTTCTACGGGTTCCATACTTAGCTCTCCAGCGTTTCCTCCGTCATTGCCCACCGTTCTCCTGTGGTCGTGGCAATCTCCTCTCCACATTAGAGAGATTGATTCGGTCGCTAACGCTCGCTCGCAATGACATCCCCTCTCCCCTATTTTCTCATTCATCCGCCGTCCTAATCCTCCGGCCTCCATCTTTAGCTCCAAAGGGTTAACTCCGTCTTTGCGGGCCAGCCGTTCTGTGGCTGGCGTGGCAATCTCCTACCTTGGGAGGGAGATCGCTTCGCTTCGCTCGCGATGACAAATCTAGGACTGCAGATACTCCAACAGCAGCTCCAGCGCCGCCTGGGCGGCCTGCCGTTTGACCGCCAGCCGGTCGCCCTGGAAGACGAAGCGCCGCGCCCACTCGACCCCCGGCGCGCTCAGCCCGATCCAGGTCAGGCCGACGGGCTTGTCCGGGGTGCCCCCGCCGGGGCCGGCGATGCCGCTCACCGAGAGGCCCACCTCAGCCGAGAGCGCCGCCCGGACCCCCTGGGCCATCTCGCACACCGTGGCCTCGCTGACCGCGCCGTGGCGCTCCAGGGTCTCCTGATTGACGCCGAGCTGGCCCATCTTGACCTGGTTGGCGTAGGCGATCACGCCGCCCAGGAAGTAGTCGGAGGAGCCGGGCACGTTGGTGACCCGGTCGCCGATCAGGCCGCCGGTGCAGGACTCGGCGGTGGCCAGGCGCAGGTTTTTGTCGCGCAGCAGCCGACCGATCCGGGCTTCGAGGGGTTCGCGCATGCTGAAATTATACCTGGTGGAACCAATGTGATGTGCATCCATATTCGTTCCGCGGAACGAATAGAAACGAATAGGTAGAAGTTTAACATAATGTAATAAGGATTAGAGTGGAGGGGCTAGGGAATAGGGGAGAGGGAGATGGCACCAGCCGCCGCGCGCCACCGCAATGACCGGGGGGTGAGGAGAGGAGAAGATTGTTAATAAAAACAACGCCCGTCTTATTGCTAAAGACGGGCGCAGTTTGCTTATCGCGGCGTTCACTCAATATTCGTCCGGCACTTCACCACCCAAATACCCAAACAAATAGCGTACATTGGCGTCAAATCTATCTTTGCCGCCTGCTACCCACTTGTGAAAAGGTGCGGGCAATTTTATTTGCCTGGCATCTTCAAGTGATCCACCATGCCCCACGATCTCACCAATCATTTCTTCCATGAGCGCCAGGTAATTGAGCTGCAAGGCAATATCCTCTACGCCATTCCCAATCGGGCCATGACCTGGAACCAGCACATCGTAATCAGA
Source organism: uncultured Anaerolineaceae bacterium (assembly GCA_964400875.1). Classification (GTDB taxonomy): domain Bacteria; phylum Chloroflexota; class Anaerolineae; order Anaerolineales; family UBA4823; genus CAYNWK01. Next base: position 6,709 of record CAYNWK010000098.1, read on the forward strand.
ATCCAAGAAATATGCCATTTGTTTTCGATAAGGCTCCAGATCGCAAAATCCCAAAAATGGTTGGGTATCAAAGAAGCCAATATCGCCAATAAATGCTATTCTGTCACCCGGCAGAAACAAAACCGAATCATCTTCTGAATGCCCGCGACCAAATGAGCGAAACTCCGCATTTCTTCCAACACCATGAAACTCGACGAGATCATCGAACGTTTCATCCGCATAGCGAGGTTGGAATGCGGCCATTTCAGCCATCACATAGCGAGTATGAAGGATCGAGTTTTCAAGCCCACTGCGCGCACGCTCATCTGTCTCGGTTTCTAATTGGGCTTCCATTTCTTGAAGCCACTCTTCCCATTCAGCAGGATTTTCAAAATCCTTTACTATCTCTGCTCCCCACTCCATACTTACCTGGCGAGTTTTCGGGGTTGCCACCAGTTTCGTCGAAGGATCGAATGCAGAAGCGCCCATCCAGTGATCGCTATGCGGATGAGTCAACAAAATCGTATCAACCTGACGATCAAACAAGGTTTCCGCGGCTTGACGAAGATCGCGACCTGCCGCAATGGTGTCAAATGCATCCACGATCAAGGTGCGATCGCCCAGGTCGATAATGCCTGCATTTGAATAGGCAGCTCCACCCGGTTTACTTACACACGCATATACACCGGTCGTCAACGGCTCAAGGGTGAAATGAACAGAATCTTTTAAGTTAGCTTTTGGCATATCCCTGCTCTCTTTGATCGATTTTGGGGGAAATTACCTGCTCCCGCCTGGCGAACACAACAGCCGTGGGCAAGCCGGCGGCCGAGGGTCCGGGCGGGAGGCGGCGCTGCCGGACAGCTAAGCCACCACGCCCAGTTCTTCGAGCCGGCGGGCGAGCCCTACCACTTTCACTAGAACTCTTTGACGAGTATCATGGTTGGGATCACGATCAGGGCGACAATGAGCAGGCCGAAAAGCAGATGGCGCAGCGAGCTCGCTGCGCCTTCCTCGATCAAGTGGGCTTTGAGTCTCTGGCCTGATACCAGCGCAGCGACGAGGTTTAGAGCAAAAAATGCACCGATAGAGAGGACGCTCTCAGATCCATAGAATAAAATCGCGCTAGCGATTGGCAGGCTAATGAAGGCATAGAGGGAAAAACCAAGGTAGCCAGTGAGCAAGTTCCTGGTATAAAACCAGCCCACCCCCAGGATGCCGAACAGGCTAAATCCCCTCTCGAGCCATACAGCCCTGGCCGAGACGCGTTGAGCCCTGATCGGGCTGTCCGGCAGCTCGACCTCCGGCTCCACACGCTTCGGTTGGCGCTCCGGCCTGGAAAGACGGAAAGTCGAAACCAGTATGTTGATGCCTAACAGAAGCCCCGAGAGAAAGTATAAAGGCGTGAACAATAATAAGCCCAGTAATCCTAATATTGATATAAAACTTATTTCTGCTGTTGTTAAAAATTCCGTCGAAAATAAGAGAAATAAACCGAAAACCAACAGTACGATCGACAGCACAAAATAAACCGTTTCGGCAAATGCCAGCCGTCCGATACGACGCAGTTGTTGAGCCGAGCGGATCTCGCGTTCCAGGGTCTCCCGCTCGTTGATCTGCCGGGAGGTGTCCAGGAATTCCTTTTCGAAGGGCAGCAGCTGCTCAGCCCGCGCGCCCGCCCAGGCTTCGGCTTCCTCCAAAGCCTTTTCGCGCAACAGCAGGCTGGCGGGCCTGCCGCTGCTGCTCCACGCTTCAGCCTGGCGTTGGAAGGGCTGCAGCTCGGTTCGCCGCCACGCTGCGTTGCTGGCGAGGATCGGCTCGATCAGGCGGTCGTGGGACAGCTCATACCAGACCGCCCCGCTGCGCACTTCGGTCCTGATCAGATAGGCCTCATAGAGCTCCTGCACCGCCTCCTGGGGTAAGCTGGCCGTCTCATCCTGACCCTGGTACGCCAACCCGCGCGTACCAGCAGAGGTGATCAACTTTTCCTCGATCCAGTTGCGCATCCGCCGCTCGCTGACCCCGGTCTTACGCTGAACCTCTCCGAGGATGCGCTCGTAAAAACTGGCCAGGGCCTGATCCACATCGCCGAACTCCTTCAAGTCCTCAGCCCGGATGCGGCCCTCCCCGGGAGGTAAGCCCGCCCACAGCTGCTGGCAGACGATCTGCAGGTGCACGGGTTCCACGTAATCTCCCAGAGGTCGAGATGCACGCACCTGCATTGGGTCCACCTCGCCGACCTGGATGCGCCGCAGATTATCCACGAGCGACTCGGCGACGCCGTCCTCGAAAGCTCGCCTAGCCAGGGCGGCCGGCTGTTTCACAGCAGAGAGGGCTCCCTTGACGTTCAAGCGCTCCATGCGGAAGCGGGTGCGCAAGCGGTCCGGAAGCTGGCCGGCAAAAGGATCAAGGTGGGCAATGTAGTCCTCGCGCATCGAGAGCAGCAAGCTCAGGTTAGGGTAAGCCTGCAGGCAGGCGCCCATCTGTTCGAAGAAGCCGGCCTTATCGGCCTGGCGGTCCGGGTGTTGCGTAAAGAGCTCTTCGAACTGGTCGAGGATCAACAGGCGGGGGCGCGGCCGGGTTTCGTCTTCCTGGGCTTCCAGGGAGGGCAGCAAGCCATCGACCAGGTCCAGACCGGCCAGCCTGGATGGGTCTACCTCTGGCGTCAAGTGCAAAAGCGTATTAAAGACGAAGATATTGCCCACCCGGTCAGGCGCCAATCCTGGCGGCAAATCTCCACCCACCCGGCTCGTCGGGAGCACATGCACTTTTTTGCGGCGTTTGAGTTCCGGCACCACGCTCGCATTGAGCAACGAAGTTTTACCGGTGCCGGACTGCGCATAAAAAAGCACCGCACGGTGGGCGATGATCAGGGCAGTAAGCTGGCGGCTCTCCTCGTCACGACCAAAAAATAATCGTTGGTGTTCTTCTTCAAACGAGCGCGGCCCAACGTACGGATTTTGGCGGGAGTTATCCATGCCGGTACTCCTGCCAGCGGGCGTGCAGGTCGGCTACGAATTGCTGCGTTGTACCCCAGTAGACATCGATCTTCGAATTGGCGAAATAGCGCTGGAAATAACTGGTGACTTCGGCTACATGCGCCGGATCGGCCACGTCCGCTTCGATCTGGACGGCTACATGGAGCATGTCCCAGCGATCAAGGTCCAGGTTGGTGAGCAAACCGCGCAGGATCACCTTCAGGTCGAGGTCCTGCAACCGGAAGCCCAGGAAGAGCAGCGTGGTCGAAGCCAGCGCAGCATTGATGTCGGTTGGCAGCAAATGTTCGAAGTCGCGCGAGATGCGCGCCAGGTAATCCAGATAATCGTCTTCGGTCAGCACCATCGAACGCGGATCTTCATCGGTGCCGTATAAATGCAGGACGACTGGATTCTCCGGAGATGGCGGGGGGTTGAGATCGTGATGCGGTCCGGCGGTTGTGCTTCTTTGATTCTCGCGCCAGTCGACAGCCACCCGGCGAGGCTCCATTCCCCTGGACTGCAGCGCCAGGGTCATGAAATTATCGATATTGGTGGTCACATACAGCGGCAGCTCCAGGTCGGCCAGCTGGTGATGGACCTCGTTCTCGAACAGCTCCCGGCTGCGTTCAGACCAGTTGGAATTGGCGACGATCTCGGACAGCTTGCGGCGGGCGAGATCCCCCTCCACCTTCAGCCCCATGCGCCGGCGATAACCAGAGATCAGCATGCGCATGCACTGCTCGCGCAGGCGGCGGTTGTCCAGCGTAGCGACATATTGAGCCACCCTGGGTAAGCTCTGCGTCGCCAGGAAAGGGTAGCTGTATTCGGCAGCCAGCTTTTGAGCCATCTCCACCTGGCCGGGCAGCAAGCGGGAAGCAACGCCCGGCCCCAGGATCGGCGTGCACCATTTATCGGCGATGTTCTCCAACAGGGTGGTCCAGAAACCTTCCGCCCGATCGCTCAGGATCTTGCCGCGCCAGCCCAGCAGCTGCCCATCATTCAGGCGCATGAACAGGACCGGTATCGACGCGCCCGGGAGGTCGGCGGTCAGGATGGCGGAGCGCGCTTCGTTGCAGGCCACGTCCACCTGCCCGTGCTGCAAGATCTGGCGGTACAAAGTAGTCCCAAACCTGCGGGCGGTTTGGATCGGAACCAGATCCTGCATGGCCAGAACGGCAGGCACACCGGCAGCCACCAACCTGGGGGCCAAGCCGCGGAAAGCGTCCGCCGGGCTGCGGGTGGCCGTCTCGCAGCTCGCCAGGTAGACCATGCGCAGCTGTTCCTCTTCGTGCTGTCCGGTGTCGGCCTGCTGGCGGGTGAGCAACCCGGCGATCTCTTCATCACTGGCCTGCTTCAACTGGTTTTGCTGGTCCGCTAAGATGAGGAAGGCCGTCCCGGTTTCCTTCTTATAAAATCCGTGACCCACAAAATGCAGGATGTGATAGCCGCGCCGCAGCTCAGCTTCGAGAGCTTCCAGCGTGCACGGATGCGGCAGCAAGGTCAATTCGGCGTCCAGCCCCGCGCAGGCCTCCTGGATCAGCGCCCACTCCTCACCCACCGAGACGTCTGCCAGGTCGTAATCGGCAAGGTTGGCAGGGCTGGCGATGGCGACCAGGATCTTGATCGGGCGCTTGAGGATCGGGCTGCCCGGCCGCCATTTTCCGGCCAGGTAGCGCGAGAAGGGGGTTGCCGCGGTGGCTGCCAGATTCTCGGGCGGGGCGCCGTCGCCCGGGTCGCGCAGCAGTTCCCAGGGCAGATCGTGCAGTTCAGGCGCTCCGGCGTCGATGCGCAGGCGGATGCGGCGTTGCGGCTGGCCGCCGCGCACCTCGGTCCAGGCCGAGCGGATCTGCTCGCTGGCGAACAGCCAGCGGAATAACCTCTCTCCATCCCCCGCAGGGGAAGCCGAGGGCGCCCAGGGCAGGAAGCCCGGATCCAGGAAACCGCGCGGGAATTCCCGGGCGCGGTCGAGCGTCATCTCCAGCGGATATCCATCAGCTTGTTTCTCTAAAATGCGGATTTCCAGGTCTGCGTAGGCCATGCGGCTGCTCCCTCGGCGCCTGTAAGGTGAGCTATTATACACGTGAGATGGCTATTACGCTGCGCTGCTCCGCAATGACCGAGGGGTGGGGAGAGGGAAAAGAGAGATTGCTTCAGTCGCTACGCTCCTTCGCAATGACCAATGGAGGGAAGGGAGATGGCACCAGCCGCTGCGCTCGTTCGCAACGACCGAGAGGGGATTGAAAGATTAGAAAAACCCTAGAACACTTGTGCTATTTTGAAAATTGATGTAAAATAAATGCGGGCCAAGACGACATCCGGCGTTCAGACGCATTAACCGAGGCGTTTACACGCCGGTTTTGCGTTAATCACCACCAGGCTAGTTTTGTTTGAGGCAGACAAATGGTAAAGAAAGGAACGAATTCGAAAGAGAAAAGGAGCCGCGGGGGGCAGCGCGGGAACCTGAACGCGCTCAAGCACGGCTACTACTCGCGGCAGTTCCACGAGGGGGAGATCGCCGACCTGGAGGAGCAGTTCACGGAGGGACTGCAGGACGAGATCGCGATGATGAAGGTGATCACCCGGCGGGTGCTGGAGCTGGCGGAGGGGACCGATTCGCTGGGCGAAGGGCTGAGCCTGCTGGGGGGCATGGGGCTGGCGACCACCCGCCTGGCGAGCCTGATGAAGGCGCAGAAGCTGGTGTTCGGCGGCATGGACAGCTTCGAGAGCGTCCTATCCAAGACGATCGACGAGCTGATGGCGGAATTCGAACAGGAGAATAAAGATGAATGAGCTGAGCGGAATGAGCCTGGAATACGAACGGGCCCGGGAAAGCCTGGAGGGGCTGCTGGCCGATGACCGGGCGCAGCGGCGCGAGGCGATGGCGGCGCGGGCGCGGCCAGCCGGGGAACTGCGCGGCCGGATCGAGGCGGAGATGGCGCGGTTCGCGGAGCGGCTGGCGAACTACCTGGCGCTGGGGGCGGGCCTGCTGCCGGCAAGCCAAGAAGTGCAGATACTGGAAGCGCTGGGCGAGTCGGCGCTGCGGCTGGCGGGGCTGTTGGACCGGTGGCTGCTGGCGGGCGGGGATGAGGTCGGGGCGGCGCAGCGCGCGGCAGGGCATCGCCTAATCGTTCAAGAGCAGCGCGATGAAAGCCCTACTGAATTGTCCGGAAATGGTTGAGAATAGGTCGATCAAGACCCGATCCCCGGATATAAGCATGGCGCGATGGCGGAGAGGAATTAATAAATATTATGGCATAGTTGTAACAAAAAAGGGGCAACCACAAGGGTTGGCCCAACGGGGGTTGCCCCAACAGGAGTTGGCCTAACGGGGGTTGATCCAACAGCGGTTAGCCCGACGAGGTTTGGCCCCACGAGGATAGGCCTGACGAGGATTGGCCTGACGAGGGTTAACCTGAGGCGGAGGAGGGGTTTTCGCGATCCTGCGGCCAGTTCGCGGGGTTGGCCTGGATATAGGCGCGGATGCGGTCCCATTCCGATTCTTCCCGGATGATATGTTCGTAATAGTTGCGCTGCCAGACAGGCGCGCCGGGCGTGCGGCGAATCCCGTTGATCAGCCGCGCGGTGGTGGATTTGTAGGCCCCGATGATGACCCCCAACGATCCCGGGACCACGCCGGTGGGCCGGGGCGTGGTTGGTTGGGGCGAGGCCGGTTGGGGTGGTGTTTCCGGTAGGGGCGAGGCAAGGGGAGAATGGTCAATCGTACCCGAATCCTCTTGCCTCGCCCC
>CAYNWK010000098.1:13508-16677 GCA_964400875.1 uncultured Anaerolineaceae bacterium
GGGGCGAGGCAAGGGGAGAATGGTCAATCGTACCCGAATCCTCTTGCCTCGCCCCTACGGCGTTGACGTCATCGTCCAATACGGCGTCATCGTTCAAAACGATAATCCCATGAACGTGGTTTGGCATGACGATATAATCATACAATTGGACAAAACGAAAACGCTGCGCCAACCGGATCCATTCATTTTGCGCAATATAACCGGCGTCGTTAACCTGCACCTCACCAGCGGCGATCTCCACGAATAAATGTTCTCGCCCCCAGCTCATGATGGTCACAAAATACGCCCCCGGCCGGCTGTAGTCATAACCGGGGAGGCGGATCGATCGCCTGTGATGCTTTTCCGGATCATATTTCACGAGTCTAATTTTACCTTCACCATGGCGGCGGGCGCGGTATGTTAAAATAATTTCGATGGAAACGACCCAAAAAATCCAGGGCATCTTGGACACCGCGCCGACCAAGGCGGGCTGCTACCTGATGAAGAACGCCAGCGGCAAGGTGATCTACGTCGGCAAGGCGGTCAACCTGCGCAACCGGCTGCGGTCCTACTTCCACGCCAGCGCCCAGCACAACCCACGCACCCGCCAGCTGGTGCAGCGCATCGCCGACATCGAGTGGATCGTAGTGAGCTCGGAGCTCGAGGCACTGATCCTGGAGATGAACCTGATCAAGAAGTACCGGCCGCGCTACAACGTGCGCCTGAAGGACGACAAGCGCTACCCGTACGTCAAGGTGCACTGGGCCGACCCGTTCCCCAAGGTGACGGTCACCCGGCGGCTGGCCGACGACGGCTCGCGCTATTTCGGGCCGTACACCAGCGTGTGGGCGGTCCACCAGACCCTGGACCTGCTGCGGCGCATCTTCCCCTACCTTACCTGCGACCGGACCATCACCGGCCAGGACGAGCGCGCCTGCCTGTACTACGACATCAAGCTGTGCACGGCGCCGTGCATCGGGGCGATCGACCAGGCCGGCTACCGGCAGGTGATCGACGACCTGTGCCAGTTCCTGGAGGGGCGCACCGAGCCGATCGTCAGCCGGCTGAAGCGGGAGATGCAGCAGGCCTCCGAAGAGCTGCGCTTCGAGCGGGCCGCGGCGCTGCGCGACCAGCTGACCGCCATCGACAAGGTGGTCGAGCGGCAGAAGGTGGTCTCCAGCGAGTACATCGATTCGGATGTGATCGCCATGGCGCGCGCCGACGGGGAGGCCTGCGTGCAGGTGTTCTTCATCCGGGGCGGCAAGCTGATCGGCCGGGAGTACTTCCTGCTGGAAGGCGCCGAGGACACCCCCGACGCCGACGTGATGGCCGAGTTCCTCAAGCAGTTCTACGACCAGGTCTCCACCGTGCCCTCCCAGGTGCTGCTGCCGCACGAGGTGGAGGAGATGAGCATCATCCGGCAGTGGCTGAGGACCCGGCGCAACGGCAAGAAGGTGGAGATCAAGATCCCGCGGCGGGGGCAGAAGCGCGAGCTGATCCAGATGGCGGCGGAGAACGCGGCCGAGACGCTGGCCGCGCTGCAGGCCCAGTGGGAAGCGGACACCAACCGCCAGACCGAGGCGCTGGCCGAACTGCAGGAAGCGCTGGCGCTGCCCGAGCCGCCCAACCGCATCGAGTGCTACGATATTTCCAACACCCAGGGCACCGCGGCGGTGGGCAGCATGGTGGTCTTCGAGCAGGGCACGCCGAGCAAGAAATACTACCGGCGCTTCAACATCCGCACGGTCAGCGGGCCGGACGATTTCGCCAGCATGGAAGAGGTGCTGGCGCGGCGCTTCAAGCGCTGGCAGGCGGCCCAGGAGAGCGCCGACCAGCCGGGGAAAAAGCCCGACAATGCCTTCGCCCTGCTGCCCGACCTACTGCTGGTGGACGGCGGCAAAGGGCAGCTCAGCCGGGCGGTCAGCGTGCTGGAGCAGTACGGCCTGAGGGAGGTGGTGCCGGTGGCGGGGCTGGCCAAGCAAAACGAAGAGCTGTTCGTGCCCAACCGCTCCCGGCCGATCCTGCTACCGCGGCAGTCGCAGGGGCTCTATCTGGTCCAGCGGGTGCGCGACGAGGCTCACCGCTTCGCGATCACGGCGCACCGCAAACGGCGCACGAAGGAGGGCCTGGCCTCGCGCCTGGACGCCATCCCGGGGGTCGGGCCGGTGCGGCGCAAGGCGCTGCTGGAGACGTTCGGGTCGATCCAGAAGATCCAGGAGGCGAACATCGAGGAGCTGCGCGCGATACGCGGGATCGACGAGAACATCGCCCAGGCGATCAAGGCGCATTTGGGGTAAGGGACTGCTTCGCCGCGGTCGCAGTGACAACGAAAATTATGTTATTGGAGTACTTGTATGGCTAAGAAGAAGAACCAGATGTCCCAACGAGATAAGCGCGCGCTGCGCACGCGGCAGATCATTTTCGTGGCGATCGCCGTGATCATCATCCTGTCGATGATGATCTCGTTGTTCGTGAAGATATGAAATTTAGGGGGGAGGAATCAAGGCGCCAAGTTGTAGCAAGCAACCAGACTACATTCTTAGATCTTGAGCCAGCGATAGCCGAAGGGCGGTAAGGCCAGGCGCAAGACGCCGGTCCCGGCGGCGCGGTCCACTTGGACCGGGGGCAGCGCAGCCCCGGAGAGCAGGTCGCTGGGCTGGCGGAACTGGTCGCCCGGGAGGGTCACCTCTACGTCGCGCGGCTCGTCCGCCAGGTTGTTGACGATCAGCAGGCGCTCGCCGGCCGACTGGCGCAGGTAGGCGGCGACCTGGTCCGTGCCGGCCTCCACCCAGGTGAAGCCGCTGGCGGCGAAGGCGGGCTGCGCCTTGCGCACCGAGATCATGCGCTTGAGCACGTTGAGCAGCGAGGCCGGGTCGTCCTGCTGGGCGGCCACGCTGACCGTCTCGGGGCCGTAGGGCGGCTCGGCAATCACGGGGGAGTAGAGTTCGTCTGCATCGGCCTCGGAGAAGCCAGCGTTGGTTCCGCTGTTCCACTGCATGGGGGTGCGCACCCCATCGCGGTCCTGCAACCAGATATTGTCGCCCATGCCAATCTCGTCGCCGTAATAGACGATCGGCGTGCCGGTCAGGGTCATCAACAAGGAGTTGGCCAGCTCGATCTTGCCCCGGTTGTTATCCAGCAGGGGCGCCAGGCGGCGGCGGATGCCCAGGTTGAGGCGCATGCGCGGCTC
>CAYNWK010000099.1:0-16360 GCA_964400875.1 uncultured Anaerolineaceae bacterium
CTCGATATTTTTCAAGCGTTTCAAAGCGATCTCGTTTTTCATAACGTCTCTCGATTCTCACCCATCCCCCCTGGGGGGGGTATTGTGCAAATTATAACGAAACGGACGCCCTTTGTCAAGGTTTTTAGATGAGAACAGGATGAATGTCACCCTCCTACCAAGCGGCATACTTTATAATTTTGCCGGAAAAACCTGGGACTGCAAACATACAATACTCACATGACAAAGATTGACAAAACCGATTTGCGCTGGCTGCTGATATCGCTCACCGTACTGGTCGCAGGGGCCGCCTGGATCTGGATGAGCGCGGTACCAGCAGGGACTTCCACTGCCGGGCGAATTCCTGCCCCACGCCAGAGTTTTCTCGCGCCGGATTTTACCCTCGAGACGGCGGATGGCCAGACCTTCACAATGTCTGAGCTGCGCGGTAAACCGGTCTTGATCAACTTGTGGACTAGCTGGTGTCCTCCCTGCAAGGCTGAAATGCCGGCTTTGCAGCGCGCCTATCAGCGCTACCAATCCGAAGATCTGGTAATTTTGGGAATCAACGCCACCAACCAAGACAGTCAGGTCGCTGCATTGAATTTTGCTGCCGAAAACGGGCTGAGCTTTCCCATCCTCATGGATACTGCGGGAGAAGTCTCCGCCATCTACCAGTTGCGCTCGCTGCCGACTTCTTATTTTGTGGACCACGAAGGCATCATCCAGGAAGTTGTGGTAGGCGGTCCAATGTCCGAGGCGTTGATCCGCATCAACGTCGAAAAATTACTTGAATAGCTGAGAAAGATGTTCCCTACCATTCAGATTGGACCTTTGGCCCTCCAAGCACCCGGATTGATCCTCCTGGGTGGCCTTTGGCTCGGGCTGTCGCTCGCCGAAAAACTGGCAATGCCCAACCGGGAAGCTGTGAATCACCTCTATAACCTGACATTCACAGCCCTGATCGCTGGGATCATCGGCGCGCGCCTGGCGTACTTGCTGCGTTTCCCTGATGCTTTTATGGCAAACCCTTTCAGCCTGCTTTCCTTGAACCCAGGCCTTTTGGATCGGAATGCCGGCCTGGCGGTTGGTTTGCTGGCCGCGGTAGTTTACGGTCAGCGCAAAAATTTGAATTTTTGGTTCACCCTCGATCGCCTGACTCCGTTGTTTGCAGTCTTCATGGTAGCGATCTCGCTGTCCAATTTCGCCTCCGGAGGCGCGTTTGGCGCTCCTACGGACTTACCTTGGGGGATTGAACTGTGGGGAGCGACCCGCCACCCTACTCAGATTTACGCAGCGCTTCTGGCGGCGGGCATCCTTGTGTTGGTCGTTCGCTGGCAGGCTACAAAATCAACCGCTGGGATGGTCTTCCTTCAATTCGTTGCCTGGAGTGCTGCCGCCATGTTGCTGGTCGAGGGTTTTCGCGGGGATAGCCTGCTGGTTGGCGCAGGCCTGCGCCTTGCCCAGCTCGTCGCCTGGGGGCTCTTAGCGCTGAGCCTGTGGGGCTTATGGTCACTCGGGCAAACTGACCGCGATCGGATTTCACCCTCATACCCGACTGAGCGGGTATAATCAAGACAAGCTTGTGAATTACGTCACGATACGAGGAAGAAGTCTGATGAAAGACGAATGGCTCCGTGGTCCGCATTGCCAACTCGGAAGTCTTGTTAACCTCCGCACTATCGAGTGAGGATCCGGTCCTGTTTGCTGTCGCTGAAGAAGCCCGCACTCGCCTGGAGCGCGTCGCAGATGCGCTTATCGCTTAATCTAATCGGTTGAATTCAGAGAGGAGCTAACCATGGACAAAGTGATCATCAAGGATTTACTCGCTCGCGGCATTATCGGTATCAACGACTGGGAGCGTGAAAAACCCCAAGATATCTTGATCAATCTCGTCTTGTTCGGAGATTTATCCAGGGCAAGCGAGACCGATGACATCGCCGATTGTATTAATTACCGGACGATTTCCAAACAGGCGCAGGCGCACGCGGAAACCGCCCAGAGGTTTACAGTCGAAGCTCTGGCCGCAGACATCGCCAGATTGTGCCTGGAGCAGGATCGGGTCGAACGAGTTCAGGTGCGCGTAGAGAAACCCGGCGCGGTACGCTTTGCCGGATCTGTAGGTGTAGAAATTGAACGTGACAAAAAATAACAACCAACACCCGGTCTACATCGGCCTGGGATCGAATATCTCGCCGGAAACTAACCTCCCCCTTGCGCTCGAGCTGCTTTCGAAACGCGTTGACCTGGAGGCGGTCTCATCGGTTTGGGAGTCTCCCCCTGTGGGAGGCAAAGGACCCAATTTTCTAAATGCTGTTGCGCGGATTCGAACCAGTCTACCAGCAGAGATGCTCCGGGAAAGCATCTTGCGGGAAATAGAAACTCAATTAGGCCGTGTGCGGACGGAAGATCCCAACGCTCCACGCACGATCGATCTGGATATTCTTATTTACAACCAGGACATCTTCGATCCTGGGATCTGGACCGACACTCATCAATCCGTACCTCTCGCCGAAATCTACCCCGACTTGGAAAAGGAAAACGGGGAGACAATCCAGCAGATTTCCGTTGGACTGGCAAGAAAAAACGCCATCCATCGAAGGCGGGATGTTATCACTCGGATGGGCTAGAGCTTTTGTCTTTAATTTCTGGCATAGAGCGCGCCTGCGCGGGTTTGCCCCACCCGCGCAGGCGCGCTTATCGCGATTGCAGCGTGATTATTGCAGGGCTAAAAGCTCAAAGGAGCTGCGCCGCGAGAGATGTTATCCAAAAACTCTTGCCGGGTTGCTAGTTGGGAACGGAAGAGACCATGCATCGCCGAAGTGGTCATGCGTGCTTCGTGTTTTTGTACCCCCCGCATCATCGCGCACATATGCAAACCTTCTAATACAACCGCCACCCCGCGCGGGTTGAGCAACTCATTTAGCAAATCAGCGATCTGACGAGTCAATCTTTCTTGCAGCTGCAAGCGGCGGGCGAATAAATCCACAACCCGGGGGATTTTGGAAAGCCCGATCACCCGGCCTCGCGGGATATACGCCACATGCGCCCGCCCGATAAACGGTAAGAGGTGGTGTTCGCACAGGCTGTAGAACTCGATGTCACGGACAAGGACCATCTCATCGTAAGAATCCTCATCAAAGAGCGCGTCGTTGACCAAAGCCAGCGGATCGGTGCGATAGCCCGCTAGCAGCTCGGTATACATTTGAGCAACCCGCTCCGGGGTACGCGCGAGCCCCTCACGTTCCGGGTTTTCACCAACTGCGCGCAAGATCTTGTGCATCGCCTCTTGAATGGCGTCCTGATCGATCTCTTTTTCCATGAATAAATCAGCGGTCTCGTAAATCTGATGGTCGTTGTTCGGCATAATCCCGTCTCCTCACACTACGCGTGACTCTAATATTATTTAAAATGGCGTTAATTCAGATTTATTATTTTACACCAAGGGAGAACAGCAGCCCTTATATCCACAAATTAATTCAATAGACGGTGGTTTTCACCACCGTCTACAAGAATGTGAACCAACCAAATCGCTGGTCAGGCGAGATCCGGTTCGATCATGCCGTAAGTTCCATCCCGCCTTTTGTAAAGCACATTGATCGCGTTCGTATTTACGTTGAAGAATACAAAGAAGCTCTCGTGTCCGAGCATGTTCATCTGCTCGATCGCTTCCAATTCGTCCATGGGTGCAACTGGGAAGCGTTTCCTGCGGGCTATGATCGGGCCAGTCTCCTCAGGTTCCTCAATTGGCATTACCGGGGTTAGGTCCGCGGCCGAGCGTCCGTCTCCCCGGCCGCGATTGCGCTTGCCCTTATATCTTTCCACTCTCCGCTGCATCTTGTCCAAGGCCGTATCCAAAGCTGCAAAGATATCATCGGCGCGTTCCTCGGAGCGCAGGATAAAACCCTTCCCGCGCGCGGTAATCTGGGCGACCTGCCGGTCGGAGGCGTTGCGCGCTGACTTCACGTAAGCCAGATCCACCCGCACTTCTTCGATATCGTTGAGATATCGCTCGAGCTTCGCCACTTTATTCGTGGCGTAATCATGCAGTCGATCGGTCACATCCATATTTCGCCCGTAGATCTCGACTTCGAATGCCATAGACCACTCTCCTATCAATTTTTGTTAGGTCTTACGCAGGAAATTAGATATTGAGGTCTGGGATGGCTAAATCCAAACCCGCCCCTCAACATTCCTCAGAAGTTAGATGTTGTATTCGCTTACCCCTACTCGATGATCGGCACGCGCCAATGTAAGGCCGTATACTCGACCAGCCCCTGCGGAGCTAAGCGCAGCTGCACAAGCCTCGAGCGTAGATCCGCTGGTGGTTACATCATCGATCACCAGAATACCTTTTCCGGCAACTTTCCCAGATTGGGCTCGAAAGGCATCCTTTACATTTTCTCTACGTTGGGATAAATTTAATCCTACCTGTGAGCGAGTCTCTTTGACCCGGTTGAGCGCTCGAGGCAGATAGCTAACGCCTAATTCTAGGGCGATAGGCCGGGCAAGCAAGGCAGCTTGATTATATCCACGCTCTCTTCGCCTTGCAACCCCCAGTGGGACGGGAAGCACCGTGTCAAATTCCCAATCCAGCTTTCTTAACAATGAGGTTAATGGACGCGCCAGGGTTTCTCCCAGACCAACGTCGTGTTGGTACTTCATACGGTGAATTGCCTGGCGCAACGGCCCTCCAAAAACACCCCAAGACCTGATTGCCCGGTATTGCGGCGGCTGCACCCGGCAGCGTTTGCAAACTCCGCTCCGATAAGCAGGCGTCCCGCAGATTTCACAAATAGGTGTAGAAACTTGGTGAACTTCGTTCAGACAATCGTCACACCAGCGCGTTCCAAACTTGCCGCACCCTCCACAAGAGGGTGGAAAAACCAGGTCGACGGTTGTCCAAAACCATTGATAGAGGCGGTAAGCCGGTGCGCCCGGCATTTTCCCTCTTAATTGATCGTTTACAAGCCTAGCAGCCCGCCCAAGGCCGAACGTAGCAGCATCAGGACGGCCGGCGTCATCAAGACGATACAAATCGCCGGAAAGATCAGCAGAGCCATCGGAATGAGCATTTTAATAGGCGCCTTATGTGCTTCCTCTTCTGCCCGCTGGCGCCGTTTCATACGCATCTGATCGGATTGAATGCGTAAAACCTTCGCCATACTCACACCCAGTTGCTCGCTCTGAATCACTGCCGCGACAAAACTGGTCATCTCGGAAACCCCCATCCGATTGGCCATGTCTCGTAATGCTTCCCGTCTTAACTTGCCTAGTTGGATTTCTCGGATTACTCGACCAAACTCGATAGCCAGTTCGTTATCCCACTTCTCATTGACTTTAGCCATCGCGGCATCAAAACCTAAACCGGCTTCAACACAAATGGTCAACAGATCTAGGGCGTCCGGCATCGCTTTACGCACTTCGTTTTGTCGGCGACCGATCTTGCTGCGCAACCATAACTCAGGAAGATAAAAACCAATTGCTGCAGCCGGAATGCCCCACAACAAGCCTTTCCCCTTGATAAAACTTCCGGGAGGCGCGATCGTAGCAACGAAGAACATCACAGCACCTAAGGAAAGGCCGACGATGCGCAGAGACCAGAACAGCGTGGGATCGAGTCCTGTCGGGTTACCTGCCAGTTCAAGCTTGCGAGCGGTATCCTGAATCGCTTTCTGCGGCGTAAACCGCAGCGCGAATTCGCCCAAAGTGCGCGCCATTGGGTAGATGATGCGCTCGGTTAGCGGTTGGGAAAGCTCGATCTCCTCTAGGCTTGGGGGTTCATCGCCATCCGCGTAATCCGCTAAACGAGATTCCAGTGGATTGACGTCGCCGCCCTCGCGAAAAGCCAAGGAGACAACCAGGATTACCCCACCCAAAATCAGCACACCAAAAAGAACAATGATCCAAAGCATAGTTTTTCTCCGCCAGACCCGACTAAACCTCGATATCGGCGATCTTATTCATTGTGAAGGCTCCTGCTCCCACCATCAAAGCGCCGAAGATCAAAGCAGGGATACCAAATGTGCGCGTTTCCGGATCAAAGAACAGCATCATATACGGGCGATTCAACAAGTACAGAACCAATGCGATTAAGAGTGGCAGGATCGCCAGAAAACGGCCCGAATACATCACCTGGGTGGTCAAAACGCGAATCTCGCCCTTAATCCGCACACGCTCCCGGATCGTATATGAGATGATGTCCAGGATTTCCGCCAGGTTACCACCGACCTCGCGTTGTACGTTTACTGCCGCGATAGTCAGATCCAGGTCATCACTGGGGATCCGCCGGATGAGATTCTCCAAAGCCTCTTCCATAGGAATGCCCAACTGCATCTCCTGCACAACCCGGCGGAACTCCGTCGAGATCGGTGTGGGCATCTCCTTGCTGACTGCCTCCATCGCTTGCATCGTCGAATAACCAGCGCGCAAACCGTTTACCATCAAATTGAGCATGTCCGGGAGCTGCTCGCTAAACCGGATTAATCGTTGACTCTGCTGGCGGCGGACGTAGAATCGAGGCAGCAAAGTCCCCACGATGCCACCAATTAACGCAAAGATAACCGATCTGCCGCCGACGACATAGCTAACGATTGCAGCTACGAACCCGATGATGATAATCAAGGCGATATATTCTGCCGGCTTGAGTTTTAAGTCTGCCCGGGCTAATTCGCGGCCGATGCTGTCTCCCCAATTCGAACGTTCAATGTGGACGTTCAGCCAATCCCCAACAGGAGAAGACTTCTCCCCTTGAACGACGATGGCTTCTTCTTCCAGGTAGCGTCCCAGCCGTTCTTCGACCAGCGATCGTTCGCTGGTGATCGATACAATCACGCCGATCAATAAAAGCAAACCGGCCAGTCCACCCCCGGCGTATAAAATCATTGTCATGAGAATACCCTCAGATCCTAATAGCGACGCCTGTCACCAATACCGAAGATGGAAGCCGGTAGGTGAATCCCGGAAGCTTCGATCTTGTCCATGAATTTCGGCCGCAAACCGGTGGGGCGCAGCCGGCCGATGACTTTACCATCCTCGATGGAGGTTTGCTCGAAAACGAACAAGTCCGTCATAGTGATGATGTCGCCTTCCATGCCGGTGACTTCGGTGACGTTGACCACCTTCCGGGTACCATCCCGCAAGCGTTCCTGGTGGATCACCAGGTCGATCGCAGAGGCGATCTGCTCACGAATCGCCCGGACTGGCAGCTCCATCCCAGCCATCAAAGCCATGGTTTCAGTACGGGCTAAGGTATCACGCGGGCTGTTGGAGTGCGCCGTGGTCATTGAACCATCGTGACCCGTGTTCATCGCCTGCAGCATATCTAGGGCGGCTTCATCACGAATTTCGCCCACGATGATGCGGTCGGGACGCATACGCAAGGAGTTGATTACCAATTGGCGGATAGTGATCTCACCGCGGTCTTCAATATTCGGAGGTCGAGATTCAAGCGTTACTACGTGTTCCTGACGAAGCTGCAGTTCCGCTGCGTTTTCGATGGTCACAATGCGCTCATCACCAGGAATGAATTGCGAAAGTATATTTAATAAAGTAGTTTTTCCGGAACCGGTACCGCCGGAAATTACGATGTTCAGGCGTGATTCGACACAAGCCTTGAGAAATTGCAAAGTTTCCGGGGTGATCGTCCCGTATTGGATCAGCTGTTCGATAGTAATCGGGTTCTTGGCAAATTTTCGGATGGTCAACACCGGGCCTACCAGTGAAATCGGTGGGATCACCGCATTCACACGGGAACCATCCGGCAAACGAGCGTCGACGTACGGGCTGGATTCATCGATACGACGACCGAGCGGGGCGACGATGCGGTCGATGATACGCATCACGTGGTCATCGCTCTCGAAGGAAGTGGGTACTCGTAGAATTTTCCCGGCGCGCTCGATGTAGATGTTCTTTGCCCCGTTCACCATCACTTCTGTAATTGTTTCGTCTTCCAACAGCGTCTGTAAAGGCCCAAAACCGAGAATTTCCGCCGTTATCTGTTCGAACAAGCGGTGCCTCTCCGGCCGGGAGAGAATGATATTCTCTTCCGCCAAAACCTGCTCAAAGAGGTCCTGGATTGTGTTGCGCACCTCCCCAACTTTGGTTATATCCATTGTGGGGTCTAATTCGGCGAGCAGCCGGTTTTGGACGCGCGTCTTCAAGTCGGTGTAAGTATCCCGCTGGGCGCTCACGCCTGGAGGCGGGACACGTCGGGTTTGCAGGTTCATCAAGCGTGAACGCCCTTCACCATTTTCTGCATTTTGACCGGACTGGCCAGAAGTTCCCTGTCCTTGTCCTTGTTCGATGCGCTTCAGAAGAGACATAAATTAAACCTCCAAATCCCGCTAAACCTACCTGCCGCCTGCCGCTAATTCCTCGGCGGACTCTTGCGCGGTCTCCAGTGCTGACAACTTTTCCCGGAGAACCTCGGTCAACGTCAGGTAACTGCGCGCCAGTGGGCGCGACTTGTCGCCCAACATGAACGGTACCCCCCGGTTTACCGAAGGGATAACCACGCGGTCATCTAAGGGTAAGACCGCTAAAACTTCTTGTTTGAAACTATCTCCGATCTTATCCGGAGTGATGCCAATCCGTTTATCAAACCGGTTCATCACAAACAGGACACGATCGCGTTTGATCTTTAACCCATCCAGCAAGTCCAGGAAGAGCCTGGCGTTTTTTACTGATGGGATATCTTGTGTGGTCAGCAGGATGATCACATCGCTCAAGTCGATGGCGGAAATCGTGACATCGTTCAGCGACGAGGCGGCATCCACGATCACGTAAGAGAACATCCGACGGAGAAATTCAAGGATCTTGGAAAACTGATCGCCCGTGATGTTTTCAGCATATTCCGGCCGGTAAGGCGCAGCCAGTATTTTCACCCCGGATTTGGCGTGGTGAATCATCACCTCATCAATGATTTCAGAATCCAATTCTTCGGCTCGGGGAGCAAGATCAACGATGCTGTTCTTGCCCTGCTCGTTCAGGAAAACTGCAACGTCGCCGAACTGGAGATCCCCATCGACCAAGGCAACCGGCGTATCCTCAGTTTGTAAAGTTACCGCCAGGTTGGTGGCAACCGTTGTACAGCCGTTGCCGCCTTTGGGGCTGTATACGGCGATGATCTTGCCCTGTCCGAGGGGGGCGCCCATCGGGCCAGTCCCCGAAGAGCCGATATGACCTGGAAAGCCGGGTTGTTTCGAACGTTCATCATCTGCCATCCGGCCCATTCGCCGGATCGCGGCGGTCAGCTCGTCCACTGTCGGCGGCTTGGTGAGAAAGTCTCGTGCGCCGGCTAACATAGCCCGGCGCATATAGTTTGGGTCGCCCTGTACGGATAGGATGACAATTTGAGCGTAAGGGATTTCACGCTTGATGCGTTCTGTAGCCGTGATGCCATCCATGTCTGGCATATTGATGTCCATCAAGATGACATCCGGCTTCATTTCCTTGGCGAGCTGAATACCCTCACGCCCGGTACGTGCTGTTCCAACCACCTCCACGTCGCTCTCGAATTGAAGTAGCTTGCGGATATTCTCGCGAGTCTCCGCAATATCATCAACGATCATCACGCGGATATTATTGCTACCGGCCATTTACTCTCCCGAATTTGTACCGTTTCCGAACGCCACCGTTAAGGTTGTGGGGTGGGCTGGACGTCGTTGGTCAGAACCGGCTGCGTCAATTCATCAACCCTAGGTTGAACGCCGTAATTCAACTTGGCGGGCACCGGAATATTATACTCGGTCAGCAAGAAGTCTAACGTAGCAGCTTCTGTTTGGACGCGGGAGTCATCATTCGCAGAGCGCAAGGCCAGGGTCAGCTCAGCGCCGGAGAACATCAGGTAGTTCAAAGTCACCGCATCCTGCGGAGTGACGATCAAAGTAATCACATCGGGCAGCTTCGGAGCCGTCACCTGGACCGTCTGTCCCTGGTCACCCTCAGCTTGGGTGACGTCCGTCGTTTGTTGGACTACTTCTTGTTGAGTTTGTAGATCTTCCTGTCCAGCGACGGGGAAATTTCCCACGCCTAACACAACGGCATCTTGCAGTAAATTCTGGCTAACCATTCGCGGGCGTTGCCCTTCTGAAGGTACCGCGTGGTAGGTTTGCTCCAGCACCGGGTCGGTAATCGTCTTTCCAATTACCGATGAAGGACCGCCCGATACGTTCTGCGCGGTCAATTTAGACGGTGGGATTTCGCCGGTACCTTCGAGCACCGCCTGTGATTGTTCAGCGGCAGTGCTGCCTGACTGTTGAATGCCTAATGTTGTCGCCTGGGTCTCTTCGGTTGTACCACTGCCGATCAAAATACCCGGTCCGGCTCCAATTACAGCTGCGCTGCGGTTAGGCAAAACGGTTTGGAAATCTGAATCCATGTCGACCATTAGCATCGTCACGATCACGTTTACATGGTCGCCCGCTTGGGGTGCATAGGATACGCTTGAGAGCCGGCTGATCGGAACAGATACGGCGACCATCCCTCTTGGGATGGATAATGCAGCGATTGAACCGATCTCGGAAAGATCTTCGGAACGGTCCACCACCATTCCTCTGGTCAACAGCATGTTCGGCTCGAGATCAACCCTTGCCCGGCGGCCGACCACGCTGGCCATGTCGGTGAAATAACCTTCAAGAACCAGGTCTCGCTGGATAGGTATTGTACCTAACACGGTTTCGTCCAGCACATCGCCACGCGGCACGCTCTGCGCGACCACGACGACATCGACCAGATCCACGACCGGAGTGGGTTCAGCCTCGCCGGTGATTGGTGACTGCGAAGGTTGCAAAAACCGGAACCAGATCACGGCTACGGCAACCAGCCCAAGGATCAAGATGAAAGCTAAGTAGAAGAAAATTCGCCCACGGCGCATGACGGCCTCCATGTGTAAAACGATGAGTAATTCGGAGTACTAACGTTATGATACGCGTTCCCCTCGAAAAGTCAAGTGAAGGGGGACGCAAAAGCCTTAACAAGTATGTTAGTAAATAAGGATGCAAGATGATTGCCAAATGAAAAGGGCCCCGTTTTGCACAGGGCCCCATTCTGGTCAGAGCCAAACTCAGCTCAGAGTACAACAAACTAAAGACTATTCATGATATTGCTGAAGATATTGCCGATCGCCGGGCCGAGCAGAGCAAGAATAACGATCACAACTACAGCAACCAAAACAAGAATTAGCGCGTACTCGACGAGGCCCTGGCCTTTCTCTTTGGGAGCGAACAACATGGTATGTCACCTCCTTTCTTGTAAAAATTTTGTTGTAGAATAAATCTCAAATGCAATTTCATTATAGAGAAGTTTTCTTAAAAACGCAATAGCAAAATGATATATATTCGCTTACATTTCTGCAAGAATTTATTCAATTGCGGCAGCCTTCACAGCTGGCACTTGAAAGGTCACCCGGGTACCGCGCCCTAAGACGCTGTCCAGTTCGAATACACCGCCGAGCATCTCCACCCTGTCTTTGATTACTTTTAACCCTCTACCGCTTCCTCCCTCCCATTCCACAAGATCAAACCCGCTGCCATTATCCTCGACGGAGATCTTGACGTTGGTTTCAGAGACATCCAGTAGGACGCGTACCTGGTTTGCCTGGCTGTGCTGGGCTGCATTGGTCAACAGCTCTTGTACCGCGCGGAAGATCATCACCTCCAGATAAGATTCCAGACGTCGCTCCGTACCGGTGACGTTCACGCGCATGTCCACCCCCGACTGATCCTTGAACGCAGTCACATATTTCTTCAGCGTGGGCGTCAACCCCAGATCGTCGAGCATCATCGGTCGCAAAGCAAAGATGAAATCTCTCACCTGTTGGAAGGCGGTCGTTGCCGAGCTTTTCAAGTTAACTAGTTCTTCCCTGGCTTTGACCTGATCGATATCGAACAGGCGCATGGCGATCTCGGTTTGCAATATGAAATTGGATAAAGCCTGAGCCGGCCCATCGTGCATTTGCCTGGAGAGCCGCTGACGTTCAGATTCCTGGGCCTGGATTAACATCTCTAGCGTGTCCGCAGTCGCTGATTGTCCTCCGCCTCTGCTCCCGCGTCCCCCGCCATGCAGGACATCCATCACCTGCTCCATCCAGCTGATCTTGCTTTTCAGATGGGTATGGTCGCTTTGCAATTTCTCAAGCTGCCCACGCATCACGAAGAGCCTTTGTTGGGCATCCAGGGCTGCATCGTAAGCCATGCGGATATCGTTGCGTGGGATGCTGTCGAATTCATTGTGTACCTGTTGCAGGTGGGTCGTAATCGATGCATTTCTCTGCGCTAACTTATTAACTTCGACCTGGCTCTGTTCAAGCATCAGGTTGATTTCTTTCATTTGTTGGCGAGATTGTTCTAACTCCTCGCGCAGCTCGTCATTAAGTTCTTCCCAAGCGTTTTTCTCAGTTTGCTTTTCTTCGGTGAAAACCATGATGTTCACTCCTGAGATTCTTCGTCTTGTTGGTGCAAACGGACCCATCCACGTCGCAGAGCGTAGATAGCGGCCTGGGTGCGATCTTCCACTCCCAGTTTACGCAAGATCGAAGTCACATGATTTTTTACTGTCTGATGACTGATTCCCAATAAGGTGGCGATCTCTTTGTTGCTCATCCCTTGGGTCAGGTGGTTTAAGACTTCCATTTCACGCGCCGAAAGCGGATGAAAGGGGTCGCCAGGATCGCTGTAAGGTCGAACTGCACTTTCGGTTTGGGGCTCCATCCACTTATCGAGCTCTGCTTGCTCGTAGACGTCCCCACCAACGACATAATTACCCTCAGCTACATCCCGGACGATTTTGACGAATGTTTCCGGTTGTACGTCTTTAACGCAGTACGCTGCTGCACCGACGCGCATGGCGTGCAGCTTTTGCTCAGTATCGTCGTATGCGGTCAGCAGGATTACACGGGTTGGCAATTTCTCGGTAACGATCTGCCGAGTGACTTGCTGGCCGTTCAACTCCGGTAGGTTAACATCAATGACAGCCACCTGAGGCATGCGCGTGCGGATCAGATCGAGCGCGTCCTCCCCACTCGAGGCTTCGCCGACCACATCGATATCTGGTTCTAGCGACAGCGAATCGATCACTCCCTGTCGAAATATCGGGTGATCATCGACGACTACCACCGAAATATTACCCATCTAGATCCTCTTTGCTTCGAGCATTAACCGGTTCCCTGAGAAAATTCGGGTGTTGGATAGATTGCCATTCTTCCGAACACCTCCTCTCCTCCCTCCAGTTCAAGCATTCCAACTAGATTAATTTCTAGCCTGGTTACATTTTCGAAAGTATAGCACAGGAGTATTAGCGTAGCAACTTGGCGCAGTTTTCACTTTTGAGGGTTTGTCCACCGGTAAACCGCCAGATGCTCCGCGTGGAGTTGCTCCGCGACGAAACCGCTTCCCTGGAAAGCAAGGCTGCCATGCTTCGAGAGCTCCGGATACCAGCCGGGCAGTGTCACAAGGTAATCCGCCTGGCTGTCATCCAGGTAAGTCCGTAAAGCCATTTCATCCCGGATAAATGGGATTACTTCCGGCGAGATCAACCCGGCTAAGTCGAGCAAGTTTCGCTGCCCAAAATACCCCAGCGCGCCGATATCATGCGTGGCGATCAACGCGTCAGGTTCAGTATGCCGAGAGACCCACTGAGCTGTTTCCACCCATTCGCTCTCAATGATACCCACATCGAGAGCATAGGCCCGTGCGCCTAAGCCCCAAAAGATCAGCAGGACGACTCCCGTTGAAATCAACCAGAATCGGCTGGTGATCCGCAGCCAGGTTTTCCGCGCATTGATATCCACTAACTGCGCCATTCCAGCAATCCCAAACAAAAAGTAGACCGGCATCACCGGGATCACGTAGCGTCCGTGCTGGTAGGTCACCGGCAAACGCCAAGCATACAAGGTTAGAAATCCCACAACCCACAACCCGGCTGCCAGGATGCTCCAACGCCTCTCCCGTAGAGCCGAGGCCATTTGGATCAAGAATCCGGGCAGCGCCAGGATTCCTGCACCGACCAAAGGGAGCTGAACTTGCTCTAGGAGGCGTATCCACAGAGGCACCAGTTGGTAAATACTGTATTCCGCCTGCTTGGCATAATAAGTGTTTGGCCACCAGGCGCCGGCGATAACCCGATTGAATACCAGGTAGGGTCCAAAAAAGACCATGAAACCGACCAAAACTGACGCGGCTATGCGAAATGCCCTCGGAAAGTTTCGTGCAGTGAAGGCTGCCACAAACAAGATCGGCCCAAGTAAGGTAATCCCATCCGGACGCACCCAACCGCTCAACCCCGTCAAACCGCCAAGCCCCAACCAAATCCAGGGTTCACCCGATATCGGTTCCACTCTACCAACCGGTGAAGTGAGTCGGCGCGCATCAACGCTCACCAACCAGGTTAAAGCGCCCAGCACCAGTAGAGAGAATAAAAGTGTTTCCATGCCCGAAACCGCCGACCATACCAGGTGCCATTCCAAACCGATAAAAGCTCCCATCCAGGCAGCCCAGCGACGTTTTCCTGGCGCCAGCGATTGGAATCCATTGTAGGCGACCATCGCCAGGGACCAGAGCAGCGCCCAACCGAGAAAATAAGTCCACAGCTTCGGGGACGAAATCCAATATCCCAACACCAGCATCAGGGTCCACAAAGGTGCGGTCGAACCTGCGGAAGGCTGACCCCGCAAAAATGCCCACTTGCCGGTTTCTGCCAGGTTTCGAGCGTATGTTTGGTGTATCCAAGCGTCATCCAGCGGATAACCTAGCCGGTAATAACCAGCGCTGATCAGCAAGTAGCCTGTAACAGAAACCAGAGTCAACAGGCCCATGATCAGCCAGATTTTCAGTCTTTCGGATTGCAGGTTCATTGCTGGGATGGTTCAATCGTTCGGAGTAAACCGGAAGATATGCGCACCTTGCACGGTTGTCAAGTATTGCCAGCCTGGCAGGTCATGAGGACGCTGGTAAATTTGCTCCCAACCGGCCGGATGATTCACCTCCAGAATTAAATATGAAGCCTGGTAACGCTCTGCTGCAGCATCGCTGTTCGTGATACCGCCGTCCGGGATGACGATCGCCGGACGCCCGGTGGCGACGAAAAACCCGGGCGGGTTGTTGATCATTCCGATCTCGCTCTGCTCGATCCCAACAGCCTCCAGCGCATCTTCCAGCTGGTGATAGATCGCCTCGCTATTTCCCCAAGGTTCAGAATTTAATGGAGTATCGAGAACGCGTGCGCTGATCACATACACGCTCAATATCATTGCTAATCCAACAGCGGCCGACCCAAACATCACCCGTGCCCGCATTAACTCCCAATTCCGTTTTTCAACACCCCACCGGAGAATCTGGTCCAAACCGATTGGCGCAGCCGCCCAAAACAGGGGTTGGATAGCCGCGGCGGAATGAAAAAAACCGCCTCGGGCTCCGGAAAAAGGGAACAGGATCGTCATCACAGCAAAGGTCAGCATCCAGGCAAAGGCTCCCAGGCGCACGATAAAATTTCCTCGCAACTTCCACAATCCCAGCAAAATAAAGGGCGCCAAGAAGATCATTCCCTGCTCGGCGACCGCCCGTTGCAGATTGATCTGCGCAGCCCAAAGGCGCGCACCCAGGTTTGATGAAAGCCCCTCACGCCACCAGTGTGCGGGATTCAAGACCGATGCCGGGTAGCTGAAGAATGCGTCGTAGTCAGTCAACCACAGGGTTCGACCGCCGGCAGCCGAAATTGGAGTTCCGAATTGCACGAGGTTGCGCGCCAACCAGGGGCCCATGACCAGCAGATAACCGAGTACTATGAGAATGAAGCCCCTGCCCAGATTGTCTCTATTTTTCTTAACCTCTCGTGAAAATAGCGAGAATGTCGCGAATAGCGCGATAATTAGCCATAACAAGCCGTCAGCCCTGGCGAGGTGCATCAAGCCAACGATGGCGCCGCAAAGGACAAAGGTAATCCAGCTGATTTCAATCGGGTCACCACTCCTGTTTTGAACAGCGATCCGCCGGAAAACCAGGAAAAAAAGACCTCCGAGCACCATATAGATCCCAAGGGTATCTGTAGTCGCGATAAACGGTAGGAAGAAAACAGAAAAGGTTGCCAGAGCGCCGCTGAGAATAGCATGCCACCGAGATTTTCCAAGTTCGTAGGCTAATACGGCCGTGAGTGGGGGAACAAACCCGGCGATCAAGATGAAACCAAGTTGGGCTGCTGAAAAGCTGCGCGCCTCGCCTAATGCCAAACCGAGTAAACCCACAAAGGACGCCAGCGGCATCCAGTACGCGTGGGAAGGGTGAGGTATCCCCTGCGGGTTGTCGAGATAATTCCAAATAAATGGTTCCCAAAGCCCCCCTCCCTGGGCTAATTGCAAGCTCCCGGCAAAATAATAGTCGGCGTCCAT
>CAYNWK010000100.1:0-8136 GCA_964400875.1 uncultured Anaerolineaceae bacterium
AGTCGTTGGCCCCTTCGCGGGCGAACAGGAGGTCGTAACGCTCGGCGAACTCTTTTTCCGAGGTCAATTCCAACGCACTGGTGAAGAAGCGCACCGATTCGGCGTTGGCGTAGCGCACGGCAGCCTGTTCTCCGGCCTGCCGGTACCATGCCGACGCAAGAGCGCGCTCCCCCGCCTGGTCGTGGTGTTCGCCGATCAAGGCGGCGTACTCTCCGGCCCGGCCCGTGCCCTGGGTAATTGTTTCCAGCCAGCGCGCCGCCCGGGCGTGATAGTTCCGCCGGTGAGCCTTGAGCAAGCTCTCGTAAGCCACGTCCCTCAGCAGGGCGTGTTTGAACAGGTATTCCTGCGTATCGGCAAAGGCAGACACCTCGCGACGGAAAACCATCTCCCGCCGCCGCAGTTCTTCCAGCACCTCGTCATCGGCCTGGCGCTCGGCCTGCTGGTCCGGCTGCTCGGCCAGATAGGCCACGGCGTCATCCCAAAAGACGCGCCCGACCACGGCGGCGCGCTGCAGACACAGGCGCTTCTCCGGCGCCAGGCGGTCCAGGCGGGATTGCAGCACCCCGACCAGTGTGGCAGGGATGCTGGCCGCCGATAGGCGAGAGACGTCCACCTGCCAGCGCTGATCGTCCTTGACGATCACGCCGACCTCGATCAGCATCTTGACCAGTTCTTCCAGGTAGAAGGGGTTGCCTTCGGCGTTGGCGATCAGCAAGTCTTCCAATTGCTCGGGGATGGCCTTGACTTTCTGCAGGATCTCGGCCACCAGGCGGCGACTGTCACGGCGGGAGAGCCTTCGCAGGTCGAGGCGGGTCAGGAAGGTCTTGCCTTCACCCCAGTGAGGGCGGCGCTCGAAGAGCGCCGGCCGGGCAGAGCATACGATCAGCAGGGGGTGGTGGGCCAAAACGCCTTCGAGGTGGTTGATCAGGTCCAGGGAGCTGTCGTCGGCCCAATGCAGGTCCTCGAGCATGATCACCAATGGCTTTTCCCGGGTGAGGGCTTTGAAGTAGTCGTTGAGGTAGACCAGCGCCTGGTCGTGGAAGCTGCGGGCGTCGCCGTCATCGCCGGGCAGGAGCGGGCTTTCGCCAAACTCAAACCCGATCAGCCGGGCCAGGTAGTGGGCGCGGCGCTGCCAGTCGGCCTGGTCGCCCAGGGCGGCGCGCACGCCGCCCTCGAGCTTGTCCCGCAGCGTCTTGGGAGGATCGCTGTCGTGGATCTCGAAGCGCAAAGAGAACATATCGCGCAGCAGGGCGTAGGGCAGGTTGGTCATCGACGGGCTGGCGCGTCCCTTGAAGTAGCGCAGTTCCTCGGGCGTCTCCTCCAGCCACCGGTCGAACTCGTAGATCAGCCGGGATTTGCCCACCCCCGCCTCGCCGATCAAGGCGACCACCTGGCGCTCGCGATACTCCACCGCTTCGTAGAACGCATCCTGCAGGCGCTTGAGCTCCGCCTCCCGACCGACCATGCGGGTCTCGATGCCTTCCAGGCCGCGCTGGCCCGTGCGGAAGGCGCGCGGCTTCTCGCGGATGACCAGGTAGGTCTGGATGGGCTCACTGAAGCCTTTGACCCGGATGGGTTCCTGCGCCTGGACCTCGAAAACCCCGCGCACCAGCCGGTAGGTGGCCTCCGAAATGATCAGGCCGCCGGGCGGAGCCGAAGATTGCAGCCGGCTCGCCAGGTTGACCGAGTCGCCCACCAACACGAAATCCTGCCCCTGGCGCTCTCCCAGGGTGCTGACCAGCACCTGGCCCGTGTGAACGCCCACGCGCATGGCCAGCTGCAGCCCTTGCGTGCGCTCCAGGGTCTGGTTGAACTGCTCCAACGAGCGCTGCATGCCCAGAGCGGCGCGCAGGGCGCGCTCCGGGTCGTCCTCCTGGGCGACGTTCAGTCCGAAGACGGCCATGACCGCGTCGCCGATGAATTTCTCCACTACACCCCCTTGAGCGTTGATCTGTTTGCTCCAAAGGTCGAAGTAGGGGGTCAGCACAGCGCGCAGCTCTTCAGGGTCCATCGTTTCGGACATAGCGGTGGAGCCAACCAGGTCGGCGAACAGGACGGTGACCAGTTTACGCTGTTCACCGGCTGCGCCGGTCTGCAGTTCGGCCAGGCGGGCGCGCAGCGGGACCAGCGCCGCTTCGACGACGGGG
Organism: uncultured Anaerolineaceae bacterium; assembly: GCA_964400875.1. Classification (GTDB taxonomy): domain Bacteria; phylum Chloroflexota; class Anaerolineae; order Anaerolineales; family UBA4823; genus CAYNWK01. The sequence continues at coordinate 2,148 of CAYNWK010000100.1, forward strand.
TCGCCTAAAACGTCGCGCTGGTCTTCCAAGGCGGCTATGGCCTGTTCGAGTTTTTCGCGTTCGTCCATGTGGCGAAATCGATCATGAGAAGCGCCCACCAACTTTCCAGCAACTGATCAGAAGATGCTTTCGAGCTGGTGGGCGATAATTCCACCCCGGATGGTCATCGTTGGTTGCAGGAAAAGAAGAGCGGTTGTCTTCTTCTCCAGTCATTCATGCAGAAGACTAATCCGTCTGGCTGATAGTGCGATCGGTCTCGTCGTCGCCGGGGTCCCCATCGGTCTGGCTGATGGTGCGGTCAACTTCTAGATCGGCGGAAAGTTGCTCATCAATCGTCTTCTTTTCGGTTTCTCTTGGATCGGACATGCTTGCCTCCCATGGCGTTATACATTCCACGCTTCGTATTAAGAGTGGATTAATGAGACCCATTTTATCATGGAAAAACGCCGCCGATCAGTTAGATGCGCAGTTCGACGACGTCCCCGTCCTGCAGCACGTGATCGCGTCCGACCGGCTGCCCCTCAAAGACCCCGCTGCCCCAGACCCGGGCCGATTTCAGGTTTTCGACGAAATCCTTGTGCACCCTGGCGGCGAACTCCTCCACCGTGCTGCCTTGCTTGATGACGAAAGGCGCGCTGAAGTCAGGGTCCTGGTTGGGGGGCTTGGCGTATACCCTCATCACCCCCAAACGGTCGAACACTGCCCCCTTGAACTGTTCGAAATTGCGGCCATGGGTCACGGAGAGAGGGATCATCGGCCAGTCCTCTTCCAGCAGCTCCTTTAAAACGGCAAAGTCCTCGTCGCAGCGCTCGTCGTCGCACTTGTTGGCGATCACCAGCATTGGCTTGAAGCGCGCCCGCCGGTCTTCCGGGTAGCGCCCGCGCCATTGCCCCGGGTAGATGCGGTTCTCGGCTAAAAAATCCAGGCTGCCCTCCAGCTGCTCGATGGGAAAGGCTTGCAGGTCCACCATCAACAGGACCAGGTCGGCGCGGCGGATCAGGTCGATCTGTTCCGGATCGACGAACTCCTGGTTGAGCGGCGGGGTGTCGATCAGCTGAACCTGGATGTCCTTTACCGGCATCATTCCTGGCGTCGGCGCCCATGTCGAGAAGGGCGCGGGAGATACCTCCGGGCTGGCGTTGGTCAGCGCCGCCACCAGCGCCGATTTGCCCACGTTCGCCGGGCCGACCAGCACCACCTGCCCGGCGCCTTCTTTGTCGATGCGGAAGGCGGAGGTGTGCCGGCTGACCGACTTTTGACCCTGGGCGGAGCTCTTCATCTTGGACAGCCGCCGCCGCAAATCGGCGCGCAGCTTATCCGTCCCCTTGTGCTTGGGGATGGTGCCGATCAGCTCCTCGAGCAGCTCGATCCGCTCCCCCGGATCGGTGGCTGCCTTGTAGCGCTCTTCGACCTCGAAGTATTCGGGGGGTAAATTGGTAGGCATCCCTACAGATATCCTAGAACCTGGCGCAGGCGCTGAACTGCCGGGAAGGTGATCGGGTCGGCGCGCATCTCCGGATCCCAGCCGGAGTCGTCCCGCAGGTCGAACCAGCGCACTTCGACGATCTCGAAATCATCGCCGCCCTCTTCAACGGGCTCGTATCCCGGACCGGCCTCCCCGCTCACCGGTTCGCACAGATAGGTCTTCAAGCGTTTGTAGACCTCTCCCGGCTGGGCAGGTTCGTCCAGCAGCAGGCGGACCACGCGGACCTGCAGGCAGGTCTCCTCCTGCATCTCGCGCTTTACGCAATCCGCTTCGCTTTCGCCATCCTCCCGCCCGCCGCCCGGCAGCAGCCAGTACCATTCATCGGTGCTGCGGCGGTGGGTGCGCGCCAGCAAGATCCGGTCCTCCTGGATGATGGCGCCCTGGTAGCGTGTTATCCGGTTCATGATTTCAGTGGAAAAACTTGTCTGCTTACCTTGCAGTCAGGCCGCTGCTGCCAGGACGGCCCCCAGCGCGCGGATGACCTCCTCGCGGTGCTCGAGCTCTTCCGGCGTGAAATGTTCCTGCAGCAGTTCTCGTTTGAACGCCTGGGGATCGCGATCTTCCGGCACGGGCCAGCACTCGATCGGCCGGCAGGCGATCTGCTGGTCCTGGCCGAACTGGAAGCTCTCGTTCACCGGAAAGCCGTATTTGGCCGTGGACTGAGGCCAGGTGGCGTCCACGGTCATCTCGCCGCCGGGGAGTTCCAAAATCAAAAAGTTGTGTACGTCCACGAAGCGCCCGTTGGTGCCTTCGAGCAGCCGGCGCAGTTGCGGCGCGGCGCTTTCCGGGTCGATGTGCGCCACGTGGGTGCAGGCGATCACCCGGGAGGGGATGCCCATCTCGGCGTACAGGTCTTTGAGCAGGTAGTGCTTGCCCGAGCACGTGCCGCGCCACTCGCGGATCAGCGTCTCGGATTGGCGGTCGCTGGCCCGCAGGTAAGGCATATCGCGCACCAGCCGGAAGGCGGTCCCGGCGTCGATCTCCTCGCCGGGTTCGAGCAGGCCGCGTTCCAAGGCCGCGGTTTTTAGCTGATCGAGAAGGGGTTGGGTCTCAGGCATACATCCATTTTATCATCGGCAAGGCGCAGACGCTGCGAATTGGGCCAACCGCTCAAATTAATACTTGACAGGTCCGAATTATCCGCTATACTATATCAAAAGTCGATATAACATTACTTGATATAGATATAGGCAGGCGTCGACCGCCCAAGCCCCGGCCTCCTTGGATAATTATATGACTGAAGTAAAGCGCGATCTGGAACAATTTCTTCCGCTGACCCCGGCGGCATTTCACATCCTGCTGGCATTGGCCGGTGAAGAGAAGCATGGCTACGCCATCATGCAGGAGGTTGAGCAAATCTCCGATGGCCAGGTCAACATTGGCCCGGGCACGCTCTACGGGACGATCAAGCGGCTGTCGAACGACGACTTGATCGTGGAAAGCGAGGAGCGGCCCGATCCGGAAATGGACGACCAGCGCCGGCGCTACTACCAGCTGACGTCACTCGGGCGCAAGGTGCTCCGGGCCGAAGCGCAGCGCCTGGCGCGGCTGGTCACCCAGGCGCGCACCCGGCAGGTGCTCGGGCAGCAAGCTCCGAGCTAGCAGGCATCGAACTTTATGGACCACGATCCTTTGAGCGTCAAGATCTCAGTTGCGGTTTACCGGGTTCTCTTGCTGGTCTATCCCCAAGAATTCCTGCGCCGCTACGGTAGGTCCATGCTGCAAGTCTTCCGGGATGATTGCCTGCGCGCTCACCGCCAACGAGACGCACTGGGATTACTGGCCATTTGGGGAAAGATCACTTCCGACTTATTGACCACTTCGATCGAGGAGCATATGGACAGGGAGATCAGGAAGCGTGCTCATGAGGGCGTTGACTAGCAGAAATACCAGCTCAACCGGCGGGAATTCTTGAACTTCGCCTGGCTGGCTTCGCTGGGTTTCCTGGCGGTCGATCTGGGCGGGCTGACGCTGTTTTATTCCATGCCCAGGTTCGGGGAGGGGGAGTTCGGCGGGCGCTTCACGTTAGGACGGGCTGGGGACGTGCTGCCGCCTCCCGGCGCGGCGCCCAGCAACTACCCCAAGGGGAAATTCTGGCTTTCTCGCACCGACGACAACCGGGTGGTTGCGCCGTATAAAGTCTGCCCGCATCTGGGCTGCCTGTACAACTGGAACACCGCCGGAGGCCGCTTCATCTGCCCCTGCCATTACAGCCAGTACGCCCAGGACGGCACCTATCTCCGAGGGCCGGCGCCGCGCAGCGTTGACCGCTTCGTGGTCCGCTTGCTGGATGAGGACGGCGCGGAGGTAGCCGCCACCGACGCCGAGGGAAACCCCCTGCCGCTGCCCAGCGATGATCTGCAGATCGTCGTGGACACCGCGCAGCTGATCCGCGGCAAGACCAAAGGCGCACACTACGCAGGATCATAGGGGGCGGGTTCATGCTCTTTCAGCCACAAGACCATCATTTCGGGCTGCATGGTGCGATCCACAGCGAACTGCAGCTGGGCGCTGATGTGCTCCAGATCGACTTCATCGCGGGCGACGGCTGCGAATTGATCCAGAATCTTCTCGGCGTCGTATTTGCGCCGGTAATAACGGCGGTCGATGGCTTTTTGGATCCGTACCCGCAGCGGGGTGAAAAGCGCCGCGATCACAAGGGTGGAAAGCACAACGGCAAGGGGGGAGCGGTTGCCGGTTAGGGCAGACAGCAGGCTTTCGGATAAAACGATGCTGAGGAAATAAATCCCCCCTAAGGAGAGGGTCAGGGCGCCGTAGATCAGTGTGCGCCGGATGATCAGATCAATGTCCCACAAGCGGTGGCGCAGTATCGAAAGACCAATGCTCAAGGGAATGAGCACGGCGATCATGAATTGAGCAGTAGCCAGGCCAAAAGCATTCAGCTTGGGGGGGATATAGTCGCTCAATATAACGGAAATGATCAGGACAACGAAAAGCAAGGGGATCATACCCAGGCTCAGGATCACCCATTTGGTTTGCTGGCGCTGCAGTGGGTTGGAGACCCTGCGGTAGCGGTAGACCTGGGCGATGAACGCCGCCAGGATGGCGATGACCGTGTTGATCAGGAAGACCCCATACATCAGATCCGAAATGGCATAACCGGTTAGAAACAAAGCAATCCAGACCAGGTTGGTTTCCAAAGCCAACCAGTGCATCCACCGCGGTACGAACCTGCCATCCGGAAAGATAAACAACAGATTGAGAAGCAGGAAGATCAGCTGAATTGAGAGGAAACCGTAGGTCCCGACCAACAGCTGCTCGAACCGGCTAAGCGGGTAGTGCACGAATTCCGGTTCTCCCAGTGGAAGGAGGGTCAGCAGCACTAGGGAAACCGAGGTCAGCAAGGCGGTCCAGTCCCTGGAATTGCGCGGCAAAACCTGCCGTAGGTAAACAAACAGACCTGTGGAAAGCGCCACCAAGATGGTCGCGTATTGGGTAAACGTGACATATCCGGCCCAAAAGAAGCGACCAAAACCGAAAAGGCCGCTCAACCGGATGGAAGTCATCCCATTGTACAGGTCATCGAATTCTCCGGGCAGCTCCGCCGCCAGGACCGCCAGAGTAAGCAGGATGTAGAGTCCGCCGATCAATCTGGCCAGCGCGAACCACGGCAGCGCCGCCAGCCGGGAAAATCCACGCTGGCGGTCGCCGGATAAGGCGGTAGGTTTTTCAGGCAACTGGTCCATTTTCCCGTTACGGTTGGTTGAGTGTGCGCAAGAAGTCCGCTTCAAAGGCTTGATCGTCGGCCCACTTGGCGTAGCGCGCCGGGTAACCTTGGTTTAACAGGCGGGTCAGGCCGCTGTTGGTTCCGCTGGCGGTGCTGACCCAGATTCTCCCCGTTTTGATATATCCCAGGCTTTCGTCCACAGCCAACGCTGCGGTCAGCGGATCCCAGAAGTAATAACCGCCTGAGGCGATAAAGTCGAGCTGCCCGGAAAGCAGATCGTAGGCCAGTTCTGCTTCCGGCGTGCGGCGGTTTGCACCCAGTTGAAAGTAGAAGTCCAGGTCGATAGGCACGTGGTTGGTGGCGTCCAGCGGCACCAGGGTGACCGGCGCGCCGGAGGTCAGGACGATCTCGAGCGCCAGCGGATCAATGTAAACATTCCATTCCGCCACCTGGTTGTCGATGCCTGCCCCAGAAAAACCGACGTTGCCCAACACTTCCAGCGCGCCGCCCATCACGTAGATCTCCGCCACGTTCTCCAAAAAGGATGGGTCCTGTTGAATGGCATCCGCCAGGTTGGTCAGTGGTCCCAAGGTGACCACGGTGACCTTCTGAGAGGCCTGCCCAATCGTCTCAATCAGCAGATCCGGCGCAGTTTGCCCGGAAGGCGTAATCCTGCCTTCAGGCAGTCGGCCCCCTCTTGGAGCGTCGGCCATCTCCCGCCATTCCGTGGGGAAGACGTGATCGCCCTGTAATGGGGTTTCCCTGCCGCAGGCCACCGGAATATCGCCCTGCCCGGACAGTTCCGCCAGCCCCAG
>CAYNWK010000100.1:8236-15580 GCA_964400875.1 uncultured Anaerolineaceae bacterium
CCCTGCCGCAGGCCACCGGAATATCGCCCTGCCCGGACAGTTCCGCCAGCCCCAGCGCGTTGCGCACGCCGGGCTCGCAGTGCGTTTCGCCGGTTCCGGAGATCGTGATCGCCAGCACCTCCACCTCCGGCCTTTGCAGCAGGTAAAGGATCGCCATCCAGTCATTGGGATCCATGTCGGTGTCGATCACCACCGGTTCGGTTTCACTGCTTGCGGGCAGCGGTTCAACGGGCATCGATAGAACGACTCCGGCCCTGGTCGCTTGCAGAGACAGGCCAAGCCCGCCGATCCAGAGTATGGCGAACGAGGCTGCGAAGATCCGGCCCCGCCTCTCTTGGGCCTTCGAGAGGGAGACCTCCCACAGGCCGCGGCGCTGGATAGCCCACACCAGGCTGAGCGGCAGTAAGGTGGGGATGAGGATCTGCGCGGGTACAGCGATTATTCTAACCCAGGCCGCCCCGTCCAGTTCAAGACCTAAAATAAATACCAGGGGCAGCGCGGTCAATGCAGCGATCACCCATTTTGTCTGGCGTCGCTGAGCGTGGTCAGCCAGGCGGCGATAGCGGTAAACTTGACCGGCGAGACCTGCCAACATCCCGGAAAAGAAAAACAGCAGCATCGCGATCCAGGTCCAATCGGCCTCAATCGAAATGAGCAGATAAAAGCCGGCCAGGTTTCCACTGAGGAAGGTATACGCCGCCCAGCGCAGTTTCTTGGGTGCGATGCGGCCGTCCGGAAATACATAGAAGAACAGCACGAAGGAGGTCAACGCCAGAAGCGTCAGGAACTGGTTAGCGCCCTCTATCCAGGGGTCCCAGGCTGGCGGCAGGCGGCTGGTCGCGTCCAACGTCTCCAGGATGAAGGGTCCCGGAAACACACACAGCACCAGTGCGGTGTATAAACCGATCCCGCTGAATTCGCTTTTGCGCAGCCCAACGGTGAAGTAAATGAAAATCCCTGCCAGCCAGAAGACTAAGCCTGCCAGGTGGCGCAACAACAGCATGAAAACGGCATATTGTGGGTAGCCAACGAGCTCGCTCACAGCAGGGTAGCTCTCCAGCGTCTGCCAGCTTTGGTAAGCCGCTCCCAGTGTTGCTGGTACAGTCGCGATCAGGACCACGATAGCCAGGGCTACTGGCAAGAGCCATAGCAGGCGAGCCGCTTGGAGCAGATCTGGCGATTTTCTCCCGCTTTGGATGCTTTGCTCAACGTTCATCGGTTTGTTATTCCTTAGACCACATCCAGGATCTGCTTGACGGCTTCAGCCATCGCTTCCGGGTGCACCACGGGAAGGTCGCTGTGCTCGCAGCCTGCCACGATGCGGTGCTCGGCGCGCGAAGACAGTTTAGCCTGCTCTTCGCGCAGCTTGAGGAGGCTGCGTTTCATCGCGGTCTGCTTTCCCCTCACCCACCAATCGGCGCTCAGCACGATCACCGGCAGGTCGCCCAGGCTGCCGGTTTCGCCGCGCGCCTGGGCAAAATTCTCGAGGCCCATTTCCGCCTCGCGACCAGCAGTGTGAAAGTCTTGAGAATGTGAGGCGAAGGCCAATAGGGCGCCCCAGGCTTCCGGAGGGAGAGTTTCCTCTCCTTCGGGCAGTAAGCGTTTAGCGAACGCAGGGCCGAACCAGCGCAGCAAGCCCAACCGCCCCATCCAGTCGAAGGCCTGGTAGCTGCGCCGCACCACCGCCGGCGAAGGCACGCCCTGCGCCCGCGTGAACATCTCCGGGTGTGAGGGGTCGACCAGGACCAACCCGGCTACCTCGCCCGGATACGCGTAAGCGTAAACCAGCATGTTAATCGCCCCAAAGGAGTGACCAACCAGGATGTAGGGCGGCGGAACCTCCGCTTTTTCCAGCAGGATGCGCAGTTCTGCCACGATCTGCCGGCTGGTGCGCTGCACGTGCTCCGGAGCGGGTTCGCTCCAGGCGTATCCGGCCCGGTCAAATGCGCAGGCGCGGGTGTGTTCAGCCGCAGCTGCCAGTGTGTTGGTCCACACGATGGAATTCGCCCCCAGGCCGGAGTCGAAAATCGCGGCCGGGTGGCCCTGCCCCTGGCACTGCAGGTGCAGCCGGTACCCACCCACGTCGTATAATCTTCCAGGCGCTGGGAAAGGCGCGCTCATTGCATTAACTCCTCAGCTGGACGTGCACAAAACGGGTTGTTTAAATTTAATTGTAGAGATGAAGCGTCCGGGGATCGTTACGAAGATCGTTACGAATATGCGTCTTTGTACGAAGAGCCAGAGGAATAAAACTTAGCTGTTGGGCGGGATCTCCAGCGTCAGCCGGGTGTACTGCCCGGGGCGGCTGCTGACCGTCAGCGCCCCGCCGATCACGGCCATCAAGGTGCTGTGCAGCGCCAGCCCTTGCCCGCTGCCCCCACCGCGGTGGTCACCATCCCCCCCATTATCTGCGAGGAATTGACCCGGCAAAGCGGTGCCCTCAGCGGGCTCCCTCGCAAAGCCCACCCCATTATCTTCGATGCTGAGCCGCAGCCGGCCCTGTGGGATGACCTGCACGGCGATCTGCAGGCACAGCCGGGCGTCCGTATGCTCCCCGCGGCCGTGGCGGGCGGCGTTGCGCAGCCCTTCTCGCGCCGCCGAGAAGGCCACCTCGGCGCTCAGCGGGGGTAAATCCCTGGCGAGCGCTTCGGCCTGGGGGTCGATCTGCCAACCGACTTCGTCGAAAGCTCCGTCGAGTTCCCCCTCCACGGTGCGCCTCAGCGCGCCGATCAGCCCGGCGCGCGCCAACTCCGGCGGGGTCGCCGCCGGCATGGCGTGCAGCAGGTCCGAAAGCTGGCGGTGGATCTCGGCCAGCTGTTCCAGCACTTTGCCGCTCCCGGATGGCGCCTCGCCCGCGCCGGCCAATTCGAGCATGGCGGTGTGCACCAGCGGCAGGATCTCGTCGTGCACCCGGCGGCGGGCGCGCTGGTCGGCCACCTGGCTGGCTACCAGGCGCTGGCGCTGTAAGGCGATCAGCCGGCGGGTCATCTCGGCGGTAGCCCGGGCGTCGATCAGCCGTTCGCCGGTCGCCTGGGCGATCTCGATCTCCTCTTGGGTGTACGGCCCGCCGCCTTGCTTTTCGCCCAACAGGATCACCCCGCTCAGCCCGGTTTCGCGCCACAGGGGCACGGCGTAGACCATCCCTTCGGCGGCATGTGGTTCCAGTTCCAAGCCGATCTCGCCGTCGGCCGGCAGCCTGGCGGCGAGATCGTTCATGTCCGGAGTGGAGAAGCTGAGCCCGGGGGGGTAATAAGAAGGCGGACCCGCCAGCAGCGCCAGCGGCCCGTACGGGATCAACGCCGCCCGTCGGGTTTCCAGGACGTTGAGGTACAGCGCCCGGAAAGGCGCATCCAGGTCCTCCTGGTCCTCGGGGTTTCCAGGGGCGCGTTCTTCCAGCATGCTGTCGAACATGCGCTGACCGGTTACGAAGGGGCGCAGGTTTTCGAACAGGCGCTGGCGTTCGGCGAAGGCCCGCCAGCCTAGCAAGGCAAAAAAGGCGATCATCACCATCGCCGAAAGCAGCAAGGTGTAGATCGGGCGCAAGCCCAAGGTCAGGCTGAGGGCAGCCAGGGCGCTGAAACCGGCCGCCAGGATCACGGCCCGGCGCCAGTACTGCAGCAGGCCGCGGCGCGGCAGCGTCTTACCGGTGAACACCTCGTAAGAAACGACCGCCTGGCCCAAGACCAGCACGGTCGCGGCGATCAGCCCGGCGATCGCCAGGTCGAACCAGCCCACGGTGATCACGAGCGGGGGGGTGAAGATACCGCGCCCGGCGTTCTCCACGATCCAGATCATCACCCAGCCCACCAGTAAACTGACCCCCAGCAGCATCAACGAGTTGGCGGTCAGCCAGCGGCGCGCCCGGGCGCGGGCCAGCTCGCCCATCAGGCGCTCGGAGCTCTCCGGATGGCGCAGGGCGTCCAGCGACAGCCCCATGCACAGCAGGGTGTAAAGCGGGTATGCCAGGATCAGCACGGGCAGGCCCGCGACGGTCGGAGCGCTTTCCAGGCGCTCGTAGGCCAGCACGCTCAACGAGGGCAGGGGGTTGGCGAAGATCAGCAGACCGACCAGCGCCAGGCTGCAGGCGACCGCCAGCGCGAACCAGAACCGCTGCCGCCGGTAGAGCCGGCCTCTCCCTGAGGACGCTGCCCCCGAGCGGTCCCAGAACCCGGAGTACCATAACATCACCACGTACCACACGAAAGGCAGGCTCGCCACCGGGACCCACCCCGCCCGCCACCAAAAATTGAGCCCCGGAGCGATCACGCTGACCCCGTAGCCCAGGATAGCCGAATGGCTGGTGAAGAAGATGGCGCCCAACAGCAGCCCGCCGGAGGACAGCCAGATGCCCCAGGCGCGCCGCTCGGCGTTAAGGAAGACCGTCAGCCCGAGCCAGAGCAGCAGCAGGGTGTTGAACAGCGAGACCGCCAGCGTGGCCCAGTCCAGCCAGAACAGCCCGGTCATGCGCCCTCCCAGGGGACCCAATCGCCGCGCGCGTCCATCGTCCGGGGCGCGCCATCTTCATCCCAGGTCAGCAGCCGCCCGGTCAGCACGATGATCGCCGCGCGGGTGCGCGCCACCTTCTCGTCCGTAGCCGTCTCGTTCAACCCCCAGGCGGTGTAGATCTGCCCGTTGGTGCGGCTGATGGTGCGCTTATCCTGGAAGCCCATCCGGGCGGCGATCTGCTCGTTGGTCAGCCCGTCAGCCAGCATGCGCGCCACGGCCTGCTCGTTTGGCTCGAGCAGCGCCATGGGAGCTTGCTCGTCTTTGTGGCGCACTTCCTGGACGCGGGTCTCGATCTCGGGGTCGATGAAGCTGCGCCCGCTGACCGCATCCTTCAAAAGCGGGACGATCATCTGGGGCAGCAGGTAGTTGGATTTGCGCACGTAGGCGTAGTGGCTGAGGATGCCGGAGCGGCGGAAGTCGCGGAAATAGTCGTCGTCGTCCTGGATGGAATAGAACACCACCGGCAGGCGGGGGAACTCGCGCCGGATAGCCACCGCCGCCTGGATGCCGTTCATCTCACCGGCCAGCTGCACGTCCATCAAGACCGCCTCCGGCTGCTGCCGGAGGCAGAAATGCAGCGCCTCCTCGCCGCTCTCGCAGGCGTGGATCACGCGCACTTCCCCGGTGGCTTCCAGCCCGGTCTGCAGCGCAGGTCGTAATTTTTGGTTGTCTTCTACCAGCAGCAATGTGATCATCGATTTTATCTTTAGGTTAAACGCGCTCGCGGATGGCGTCAAGCACCCGGGTGCTTAAAAGTCGCCGGCCGCGCGCTGGCTCCGGCGGAGCAGTTTCTGTAAGATAGGTATGGCGATTATACGCCAGCCGTGCTCGCAGAGGCTATCAAAAAGGTTGGAGGCGCTCTTGAAGGTAAAAATGATCCTGCCCGCATTGACCGAGGCCAAAAGCCCCTTCTGGCGGCCGATTAAGTATTCCCTCTTCCCGCCCCTGGGGCTGGCCACCCTGGCTGGCTACCTGGACGAAACTGACCAGGTGACCCTGCAGGACGAACACGTCGAGACACTGGACCTGGATGACGATCCCGACCTGGTGGTCATCCAGGCCTACATTACCTCCGCCCGGCGCGCTTACCAGCTGGCCGACCATTACCGCCGCCGCGGGGCGTACGTTTGCCTGGGCGGGCTGCACGTCACCTCGCTGCCCTGCGAGGCAGCCAGCCACGCGGACACCATCTTCCTCGGCCCCGGGGAGGACACCTGGCCCGCTTTTCTGAAAGACTACCGCGCCGGGCAGCCGGGCGCCGTCTACCGCTCCCGGGAGAGGACCCTGTACGGCGTCCCGCCGGTGCGTCGAGATTTGATCAAACGCCGGCTCTACCTGGTGCCCAACTCCATCGTTGTCTCGCGCGGCTGCCCGCACACCTGCGACTTTTGCTATAAAGAGGCCTTCTTTAAAGGAGGAAAGTCTTTCTACACGCTGGCAGTGGACCAGGCCCTGGCGGAGATCGAGCGCCTGCCGGGTCGACATTTATACTTCCTGGACGACCATCTTCTCGGCCACCCGCGCTTCGCCGCCGCGTTGTTCGACGGCATGCGCGGCATGGGGCGCTTGTGGCAGGCAGCCGGGACGGTGCAGTCGGTCCTGCGCCCGAACCTGTTGGAGAAAGCCGCCGCCAGCGGGCTGCGCAGCTTGTTTGTCGGCTTCGAGACCCTCAGCGCCGACAACCTGCGCGCCCAGCGCAAGGTGCAGAATCTAAACCGCGACTACGCCGCGGCCGTCCGCCGCCTGCACGACCTGGGGGTGATGGTCAACGCCAGCTTCGTGTTCGGCATGGATGACGACGACGAGTCCGTCTTCGAGCGCACGGTGGATTGGGCGATCGAACAGGGCATCGAGACCGCCACCTTCCACATCCTGACGCCTTATCCAGGCACCGCCCTGTACGAACGCATGGCCGCCCAGGGCCGCCTGACCAGCGACGATTGGGACCTGTACGACACCCGCCACGTGGTCTTCAAGCCGGCGCGGTTGAGCCCAGAAGCGCTGGAGGCCGGCTACTGGCGCGCCTACCGCGACTTCTACCGTTGGGGTTCAATCGCCCGCGCGGCCCGCGCCCATGAAAGCCTCAGCGGAGGCCTGCGCCACTTTGCGTACGCCGCCGGCTGGAAGAAGTTCGAACCGCTGTGGGATTGGGTGATCCGCGCCCGGCGGGTGGGCAGCTTCCTGCCTTTGCTCGAATCGATCCTGTCGGGGTTCGGCAGCCTGGAGAACGAACCGGAGGCACCTTCTCTAGGCGAGCCCGGACCGTCGGTCAAGCCGGGCCAGGTGGAAACCGCGTGAAGTGGGCTGCGGCGCTGGCCTTGGGTTTATTCGGCGCTCTGGTGTACGCCGCCGACCGGGGCGCGCTGCCCGAAGCGCTCTACCAGATCTACTCGATCCCGGGCGGGGACAAGCTGGGGCACTTTGTGATCGTCGCGGTCCTGGCGTACGCCCTCAACCGGGCTTTCTCGGGCAGGATGGTGAGGTTAAATGAAAACAACTTCCTCCTAGGAAGCGTGCTGGTCGCCCTGATCGTCACCCTGGAAGAGACCTCGCAGTTGTTTTTCCCGGCACGGACGTTTTCATTGTTGGATTTGGGCAGCGATTTCCTGGGGCTTTGGTTGGTAAGCTGGCTGATCTTAAGGGAGCGCCGTATCGTTTCTTAATCAATTGGATGTAGGTTCGGCGGACCAAGAACGTTCGAGTCCTGCCGGGGTCACCTAACCGGATCCATCCCGAATCGCAAGCGGTACCGGTCGAGCGGTTTCTGGCTCTGCTCCGCTTTGACAGCGGGACAAGTTCGCAGAACTGCTATTAATCGGCTGCCCGGTTGGGGAGGGG